>JBDRKQ010000193.1:0-31125 GCA_043813895.1 Planctomycetota bacterium | reverse complement strand
GGCGTCTCCGATACGATCACCCCCGCCTCCGCAACACCAGCCACAAGCCCTGCGTCCCGACCGATCGCATCGCAGCCTGCCGCCTCCAGCGCGCCGACAAGCGTGATCTCTGCATCATCCAACGCCGCGGCAACGATACTCCGACCAACCCGTCCCGCCGCGCCGGCCACGACGATCTCGATCGACATGGATGCCTCCAACAACAACTCTGAGCCCGGACGTACTATGCGTGCGCCTCAATCACCTCGCAGATCGCGTCCAGATCATCCGGCACCTGGATCGGCTGGTTTGCGTGTTTGCCCCACGGTTCGGTCTTTGTCGGCGGAGTCCCAGACGGCTTCAGCCCCGTGTGGTAGCCCACCGTCGCGTCGGGGTCTTTCAGTGGGTGGCCCGTTAGGATGCACACGACGCGCGCGTCGCGGTCGACAACTCCCTTGCCCAGGAGCTGTCGCAAACCCGCCAGGCTCGCGGCGCTGGCCGGCTCGCAGCCATAGCCGTACTTGCCGATCAGCGCCTTCTCTTCCAGAATCTCCTCGTCGCTCACTTCGCAGACGACGCCGTCCATCGCGTCGAGCGTTCGCAGTTCCTTCGACAGATTCACCGGCCGGGCAATCTCGATCGCCGAGGCGATGGTCTTCGCCTTGATGCCCTGCTCGTCCATCTCGGCGTACTTCGCGTCGCCAAGCGAGGCGTCCCAGTTGCCGCCGTTCCAGCACATGCCGCGGTTGTTGACCAAATCCCACAGCGTGTTGGCGCCGGTCGCGTTGACCACGCAGATCCGCGGCACGCGCTTCACCAGCCCGAGTTCCTTCAGCTCGATGTACGCCTTGCCGAACGAGCTGGAGTTGCCCAGGTTTCCGCCCGGCACGAAGATCCAGTCCGGCGGCTCCCAACCCAAGCCCTCCAGCACGCGGTACATGATCGTCTTCTGCCCTTCGAGTCGGAACGGGTTGACCGAATTCATCAAGTATAGCCCGAGCCGGTCCGTCGCCTCGCGGATTCGTTTCATGCACGCGTCGAAGTCGCCTGCGACTTGCAGCGTAAGCGCGCCGTAGTCCAACGCCTGCGCCAGCTTGCCGTAGGCGATCTTCCCCTCGCCGATGAAGACAATCGCCTGCATGAGCCGCCCGTCGGCCAGGTGCGTCTTTGCGGCGTACATCGCCATGCTTGCACTGGTGTTCCCCGTCGAAGCGCACCCCACGCGGGCGTGGCCCAGCTTCCGCGCCATCGTGAACGCGGCCGCCATACCATTGTCCTTGAAGCTGCCTGTGGGGTTCATGCCCTCGTACTGAAGGTGCAGCCTGCCCTGCTTCAGCGGCAGGCCAAGGGGCGCAACGTCAACCGCCTGCAAGAGCGTCTGCCCCTCGCGGATGGTGACCAACTCGTCGGGCCTGGCGAACGGCAAGAGCTCGCGAAAACGCCACACGCCGGAATGGTCAATCGGATTGTCCCGCGTCGCCCAACGCTGCTGAAAAAACGACAGGCTCTCCGGCGGCTTCAGCCGGTCCCAATCGTAAGCAACGTCAAGCAAACTGCCGCACTTCCGACACTCGTAGATCTGTTCGCTCAGATCATACGTCGCCCCGCACGCGGCCCGGATACATCGGAGAAAAGCTGTGTCTGACATGCCGGAGATGTTATCCGCTTTTTGAGGCACAGGTCAAAGCCGGCGAGAGGCTCATGAGGTTGTCGAGCCGCAGACTTCAGCCCGCGCGGTTGTTCCCGAGGTGAACACCCTCGCACCATCGAACAGCCGCGCGGGCTGAAGCCCGCGGCTCTTCCTGGGCGGATGCCAGGGCATCGCTGCCCATTCGCCCCATCATTCCGGCAGCCGCTTGATATCCGCGCCGATCGAGGCGAGGCGTTGTTCGATCCGCTCGTAGCCGCGGTCGATGTGGTACACGCGGGAGACGACGGTGGTGCCTTTGGCGACCAGCCCGGCGAGGACCAGGGCGGCGGACGCGCGAATGTCGCTGGCCATGACCGGTGCGCCGCTGAGGTTCTTCACGCCCTCGATGATCACCGTCGGCCCTTCCTTACGCAGCCTGGCGCCCAGGCGGTTCAACTCCGCGACGTGCACAAACCGATCGGGAAAGATCTTCTCCGTGATGATGCTGTTGCCGTCCGCGAGGCTCAGCAGCGCCATGATCTGCGCCTGCAGGTCGGTCGGGAAGCCGGGAAACGGTTGCGTCGTCACGCTGACCGGCTCCAGCCGCCGGGCGGACGAGACCTGCACGCCCTCCGCGGTGCGATCAACGTTCACGCCGATGGCCCGCAGGCGATCGACCACGGCGAGCAAGTGATCCAGGCGGCAGTTCGTGATCTTCACATCGCCGTTCGTAACCGCGGCGGCCATCAGCAGGGTGCCGGCCTCGATACGGTCGGGAATGACCTCGTACTCGCAGCCGCGAAGTTCGGTGACGCCCTCGATGGTGATGCGCGGCGTGCCGTGGCCGGTGATCCGCGCGCCGCAGGCATTGAGGTAGTTTGCAAGGTCGACAATCTCCGGCTCGCAGGCGGCGGACTCGATAACGGAGGAGCCCTCGGCCAGTGTGGCGGCCATCATCACGTTGGCAGTACCGAGGACCGTCGAGCCAAAGGGGCCGCCGAGGAATATCTCCGCCCCTTTCAGCTTCTTGGCTTTGAGTTGGATGTCACCGCCGACGAGTTCGACCTCCGCGCCGAGGGCCTGGAGCCCGGCGAGATGGAGTCCGATCGGCCGGTCGCCGATGTTGCACCCACCCGGCAGGCTGACCTTGGCGGCGTGGCGCTTGGCGAGGAGCGGCCCCATGACGCAGACGCTGGCTCGCATCTTACGGACCAGATCGTACTCCGCGTGACAATTCATCTCGTCTTCGGCGTTGAGGCGGAGGCGTCCGTCCGGATCGCGTGACACCGTCACGCCGAGCCGTTCGAGTAAAACAGACAGGTGCTTGACGTCTGCCAGGTCCGGGGCGCCCTTCAAGACCGACGCACCCTCGGTCAGGATGGACGCCGCCATGATCGGCAGCGCGGCGTTCTTTGAGCCATTGACCGCGATGGTGCCACGCAGGCGTTTGCCGCCGTTGATATGAAAACAGTCCACGCTTCAGACCTTTCTTTGGCCGTGTCGAGCGGCACCCGTGCCAGCTCGTTGTGAGTGTGAGTCCGGGCGGATTATACGGCGGCCGGGCCGAGTTTTGTAGCTTCCGGATTTGCGACCGGAGGAGGCGCGCGGCCTCGTCGGGTTGCGAGTTATCCGGCACCTGCTATGCTTCAGTCCTGACGAGAGGTCGGGTTGGGCGTCTGTGCCCCCCGCACGCGACAGGCCCGTGCGGGGTGGCTATCCCGAACGCCGGCAGGATATGGCCTGCCGGCGGATGAACACCTGGAGGAACGATGGCATACAGAGACTCCGTACACCGAAAGGCGATTGAACTCGGCAAGGACATCATCCGGATGACGACGGCCGCGGGCTCCGGCCACCCGTCGAGCGGCCTGTCGATAGCACACATCGTGGCCACCCTGATGTACGACGTCATGCGATGGCGACCGGACGACCCGTGGGATCCGGCCAGCGACCGGCTGGTGCTCTCGGAAGGGCACGCGGTTCCCGCAGTCTATGCGGCGTATGCGGACTTGGGCGGCGTCGTCGGCCGTGATCGGCGGTCCGCGAAGAAGCTGACAAAGGCCGACCTGGCCTCGTTGCGCCAGACCGGCAGCCCGCTGGACGGCCACCCGAACCCGGCGGAGGGGTTTCCCTTTTTCGATGCGGCGACCGGTTCGCTTGGGCAAGGGTTGAGTGTCGGCGCCGGGTTGGCGTTGGCGGCCCGTCGCCGGAATCTGGACCGGCGGTTCTTCGTCATCATCGGTGACGGCGAATCGCGTGAAGGGCAAATCTGGGAGGCGATGGACCTGATCGCTGACTACGGCTTGACGAACGTCGTCGCGGTTTTCAACAGCAACGGTCAGGGGCAGGCGGATTACGTCTCGCGGCAGCAGTCGGCGGAGGTGCTCTCGGCCAAGGCGGCGGCGTTCGGCTGGCAGCCCGTGATGATTGACGGCCACGACCCGGACGCGCTGAAGGCAGCGTTGACGGATACTGGGAAGCGAACGCAGTGCCTCGCCATCATCGCACGAACGGAAAAAGGCTGGGGGTGTCCTTCTCTCAAAGACAAGTCCAACCACGGCAAGCCTGTGCCAGCTGACAAGCTGGACGCCGTGCTCGCGGAACTGGACGGGTTGTATGAAACACTGAACGTGCCCCGCGAGGACGGCGGCGCGTTTGCGCCCTCCTCACCGCCTGCGGTCCCGTCGCTCGAAGTTCGGGACGTCTCGCCTGTTCCCTTCGACAAGGCGATCGCCGAAGCCGGCATGGAAGCGGCTCTGGCGAAGGGCAAGCTCGCCACGCGCAAAGCGTACGGCGCGGCGCTGTTGGCGCTGGGCGGCGCCGATGAGCGGATAGTCGCCCTGGACGGCGATGTGCGGAACTCGACGTTCTCGGAACTTTTTGCCAAACGGTACCCCGACCGATTCGTCGAGTGCAAGATCGCCGAGCAGAACATGGTCTCGACGGCCGTCGGCATGGCTGCGGCGGGCATGATTCCCTTTGTTAGCACCTTCGCGAAGTTCGCATCGCGCGCATACGACCAGGTCGAGATGGCGCAGATCACCCGAGCGAACATCAAGATCACCGGCTCCCACGCGGGCGTCTCCCTGGCGGCGGACGGCCCTAGCCAGATGAGCCTGCACGATGTCGCCTACTTCCGCTGCGCCAGCCTCACGGACGACGGCCGAGGGAAACCCGTGTGCGTTGTGTTCCATCCGAGTGACGCTGTCTCGGCATACCACTGCACGTGGCTCATGGGCGGGCACGACGGCATGTGCTATATGCGAACACACCGCCCGGAGGTGCCGCTGCTGTACGCGCCGGACACCCGGTTCGAAATCGGCGGTTCGCACACGCTCACGAAGGGCGATGCGTTGACGGTCGTCTCCGCAGGCTACATGCTGCACGTGTGCAAGGAGGCTGTGGCACGCGTCGCGTCGGAGGCCGGCATCAGGTGTACCCTGATCGACGCCTACTCTTTCCCTCTCGATGCGCGGCCGATTCTCTCGGCGGCGAAGGAGACTGGTGGGCGCGTATTATGCGTCGAAGATAACTACGTCGGCGGACTGTGGAGTGCCGTGGCCGAGGCGGCTGCTTTGTCAGGCGAGTGCCGCGTCCGCGGGATGACTTGCCGCAAGATGCCCAAGAGCACGCCGACGTCGGATGAGATTATGGCCTACGTCGGCCTGTCGGCAGCGGATGTTGTGACGGAGATTCGCGGTATCCTCGCTTGAGTAGGATGCCCAGCAATGTGCCAGTGCTAGCTCGTTATCAGAGCGCTCGCTAGCTGACAGACAGAGAAGCCGTGGGCTTCAGCCCGCGCGGCCGTCCAGAGATGCGGACGTCTCCGCGCCGGGAACAACCGCGCGGACTGAAGTCCGCGGCTCCTCGAACGGGCTAGGTCGAGCTTGGCGGCTGGAGTGTTCATGTCAGACACCGGCGAAAAGTCGACGGACGATTGCGTTATCCGCGTGCGGCACCTGCGCAAGTGCTTCAAGAACAAGCAGGGTGAGGAAATCACCGTGCTCGACGACGTCACGTTCGACGTTCATCGTGGAGAGACGATCATCGTGATGGGCGGCAGCGGCTGCGGCAAGAGCACGCTGCTCAACTGCCTCATCGGCGAGTATGACGTCAACGGCGGCGAGGTGTGCTACAAGACGAAGGACATGGGCCAGTCGGTCGACATTGCCGGCATGGACGAGAACGAGCTGAACGAGGTCCGCAAGCACTTCGGCATCCTGTTCCAGAGCGGAGCCCTGTTCAATTCAATGACACTGGCGGAAAACGTGGCCTTGCCGCTGCGAGAGCATAGCTACGTGGATCCGTCGATCGTCGACATCGTCGTCACCCTCAAGCTCCAGCAGGTCCACATGCTCCAGCATCGGGATAAGATGCCCTCTCAGCTATCCGGCGGGCAGAAGAAGCGGGCGGGGCTCGCGCGGGCCACGGTGCTCGATCCCGAGATTCTGTTCTACGACGAGCCGTCCGCCGGGCTCGACCCCGTAACGAGTGCCGCCATTGATGAGCTGATCATGGACCTCTCCAAGAAGCTGAACGTCACCAGCGTCGTCGTCACGCACGAGATGGACTCGGCCTTCCGCATCGCGGATCGGATGGTCATGCTGGAAAAGGGGAAGGTCCTGAAGATCGGTTCCCGCGAGGAGTTCGCCGCACTGCGGGACCGGCCCATCGACGAACTGAAAACGCGCGAAGACAAGCTGATGAACCAGTTCCTGAACGGACACACAACCGGTCCTCTTACGGACGCCGACGGCCTGAGTCAGTACGAGCAGATCCTGGTCGCCGGCGGGGAGTAAACTGAATAATGGCGAGAGAACGCAATTCGCTGAGGGTCGGCATCTTCACCATCATCGTCGTCGCGCTGTTCTTCGCGATCCTCCTCTGGATCAGCCAGGGCGTGGGCGGCGACATGCGGGAGATCACGGTGCGTTTCAAGTCCTCTCCGGCGATGCCGACGCTCGTCGCCGGCTCCGCGGTGCTGGTCGGCGGCCAGAAAGTCGGCTCCGTGATCGAGGCGAAGCTCGATCGACAGGAAATCGCCGACGAGAAGACGGGAAAAAACAGCGAGGTTTGCTTTGTGATGGTCCGGGCGAATGTTGACGCCAAACTCTACATCCACAAGGACTGCCAGGTGATCGCGGAAGGCCCGCCCCTCGGCGGTGACGGCGTGGTCAAGATCGACCTGGGCAAGGCCGAGCAGGCGATCGAGCCGGGAGACGTGATCGAAGGCGCCGATCCAGGCGGTTTCGGTGCCGTGTTGACGGCGCTCCAATCGGAGTTCGACGGGAACAACCCGACGAGCCTGCTCGGGCAGATCAAGTCGCAGCTCGATCCCGATGCCGAAGTGTCCCTCATGGGCAAGTTGCTCCAATCGATCGAAGACATCAACGTCGTTACGGCGTCGCTCAGCAAGGAACTGGGCGACGCCGAGAAGACATCCTTGCTGGCCAAGATTCACGCGGTAGCGGATAACATCAATGCCACCACCGCGGTGCTGCGTGCCGAGTTCGAGCAAGACAAGCCGGACGTCCTGCTGGACAAGGTCCACTCCGCCATGGACACCATCAACGACAGCTTGACGACGCTGGCGACGATGCTGAAGACGAACGAGCCAACGATCGGCCGAACGCTGCAACACGTCGAGGCCACCGCGGAGAACATCGCCCACGAAACGGACCCGACAAAGGCGGACAGCTTGATGGCCCACTTCAAGCAGGTCAGCGAGCAGCTCAACGGCGCGTTGGACGACATCAACGTCGTGACGGACACGACGCGTCAGGTCGTCGTGTTGAACCGCGAGAACATCAACAAGCTTTTGCTCAACTTCAAGGAAGCGTCCGACCACATCAAGACAGGTGTGAAGTACGTGTTGCGTCATCCCTGGCGGCTGCTCAACGAGCCCAAACCAACGGAGATGAGACAGCAGGCAATCTTCGACGCCGCCAGGAGCTTTTCGGAAGCCGCCGGCCAGATTGATGACGCCTCGGCCCAACTCAACGCACTGGCTGAGCTGCACGAGGGCGCCATTCCTCTAGGCGATCCGGACCTTGCCCGGATTCAAGCGGATCTCAAGCGCACACGTGACAAGTACCTCAAGGCTGAAGCCGAACTCTGGCGACTGCTCAACATAAACTAGTGCTGCGAACCTCTTCAGCTCACGAAGCAAACTGTCGCGCTGGCGCCGAAGGCTGTGGAATCAACCGGATCAGCCATGGTCTCTCGCAGGCGGGACGCCTGTGCCACATGCCACACCTCGGTAGCGGCTGAAGGCCGCGCCTGCGCCACAGGTTCCTTCAGGGTGCTTTGTGCAGAACGGGGGGGCACGTTACCTAGAGGTGCTGAGCATCACTCGCCGGCAGCGATCGGCTCTGCATCCGCCGGCCTGGAAGCAGGCTCGACCGGCTTGCCGTTTTCAGAACCGACGACAGTTGCCCGCGTGGTGGGCTGCGGCAAGGGCGCCGCCTCAAGGGGACAGCCGAACTCCTGCACCCAGTAGATGCTGTACTCGCCGCCGATTCTCAAGGAGAAACCGGCTTCGGTGTAGGCCGGATCGAGGATGATTTCCCGGTGAACCGGAGAGGCCATCCATGCCGCCATGGCCTCCTCGACAGAGAGATGTCCGTGCGCGAGGTTCTCGCCCGCTTTCTCATAGGCATAGGCGAAATCCGCCGCACGGGCGCCAACGGTGGAACCGTCGTACGGGTCTACGTGGTCGAAGAAGCCGCCGTCGATCAAACGACAGGCGTAGAAGTCGGCGATATCGGAGAGCGTCCGGCTGAGCTTGACCGGCGGCAGTCGGTGCTTGGCACGCTCCGCGTTCACGGCATCGAGCATCTGTTCGACAACCAATGCCTCATTCGGCAGCTTGGCACAATCGTCTTCGAAAACGGAGCGGGGTTCCGGCGCCTTCCAGATTGAAGACAGGGCGGAGAAAGAGAAGTTGCCCCCATCGTCATAACAACCGACGGAGCCCCCCAGCAAGACGAACGCAGGCGCGGCAAGCCGTGTGAGAATCGGGATTCTTCCAGTCACGGAGGCTGCCTCCGCCAAGAGTTCATAGATGCCGGGCAACCTTCCACGTTGCCCTTCGCGCGCCCCACGCCTGTACAGCTTATTCTACTCTATTCACTGTATCGGTCTCAGACAACCATGCCTCACGCGCAAATGTCGAAACCACCGAACTGCCGTCTCGGCCTGAGGCTAGGAGGATTCAACAGAATGCCCTTGCAGCATCCGTCGGGCTCGGTTTCCGGCATCTGGACCCCTGACGGACCGAAAACAACGCACGACCCGGCCTGTCCGCGTACAATCCACCCCGGCAGCAAGGGCAAGGAAACGGAGTAGCATCCCGCGCTCGCCCGCCGATCGTGCTCACAGGAGAGTAGCTACGATGCCCCGATCCCACCCGAAGCACGAAGAACTTCGCCGCAAGATGGTGGCGTCGCAGCTTGCGGCCCGCGGAATCCGCGATGGACGCGTGCTCGATGCGATGGGGAATCTTGCCCGTGAGGCGTTCCTGCCCCCAAACATCTCCTCGCGGGCGTACGAAGATCGCGCACTGCCGGTCGGCCACGGACAAACGATATCGCAGCCCTACATCGTTGCCTTGATGACAGAGTTGCTCTCGCTCGATCCGACGCACCGCGTACTCGAAATCGGAACCGGCACCGGTTACCAGACCGCAATCCTTGCCCGGCTTACGCATCACGTCTTCTCGGTCGAGCGGATTGAACCGCTCTCCACGGCCGCGGCGGCGCGCCTGCGCGATCTGGGAATCACGAACGTGACTCTCCGCGTGGGCGATGGCACGCTCGGGTGGACCGAGCACGCGCCGTTCGACCGCGCGATCGTCACGGCCGCCGCGCCGTCGGTTGTGCAGCCTATCGTCGAGCAGCTCGTCGAGGGCGGCAAGTTGGTCATTCCTGTCGGGGACGACTACTCGCAACGTCTGACCGTGATCGAACGGCACCGCGGCAAGATCGTCGAACACCCCTCGATTGCCGTTCGGTTCGTCAGGCTGATCGGCCAAGTTGGTTTCGATGGGTAGGACGTGGCGAGCTTGTACTACTGACGTCGAGGAACTCCGCTGTTCGCGAAGATTCTCGCACGCTACTGAGTTCAGAGCCGGCTCTGATGCCCTCGGTGTTACGGCCCTGGTTACGGTCGAAGGCCACGCTGTGCCAGCGCGATGACGTCTCCGACGGAAAACACGCCTCCTTCGATGACTCGCCCGTAAACCCCGCCGCGGCAGCCCGCCCTCAGGGCATCGCGAAGCCCCGGCCGAATCCTGTCCATCAATTCGCACGGATCCAACTCGCCCTTGATTGCGATGATGATCGGTCCGATCTCGATGGTCTTGCCGATCAGGTGTGCCAGGCCGTCGCACTCGACGAGCACGTTGGCCCGACGGGTATGCCAGAGAAGCACCGTTCCCAGCGAGCGCGTGACCTCCTGCCATTGTACCGAAGACAGAAACGTGATCCCCCGATCCGGATGCGCCGGAACATCGCCCTCCAATCCGCCGTCCTTGATGACCGTCGCGCGGTCAAGCGGCTTCATCGGTTCTCGAACGCCCGGGCGCACAGCGATCCCCAGGATCTTGCCGACCTCTCGTCCCGCATCGCCGCCATTCCGTTTGAATCTGATCTTCAGCAGTCGCCGCCTCCGGTGGTTCAGAGTATGCGCGTCTTCTCCCAACCGAACCGCTCGCAGACCGGGCGCCATCGTACTATATTCTGGCCCGACGCACGAGCACGGGAAGACACGACCCAGAGGAGCCGCGACGCATGACTGTCCGTAATCTTGAGACGCGAGCTGCAGGGCAGCAGCCCGGACTGACGCCGAGTATTGATGTTTATAGGCACACGCTGTTGGGTGACTTCGACAGGCGGTTCCTGACAAACCGTGCGGCTTGGATTGCATTTGCCGTCCTTGTCGTCGTGCTCCTCGCGGTCTCCTCGATCAAGCCTATTCGCAGTATCGTGCAGGAAGATGACAGCCTCTGGCGCGAAGGCGGTACCCGTCACAAGACAGCACTCGGTCGCTGGCTCCCCACGGCGCAGGCCCTGGCGGAGCAAGGCCCGCAGGCCGATCCGTATGGGCGCGGCCACTGGTTTCCCACGCCCACATTGGTGCTGATGGCGCTCGTGCCACTGACGAAGGTGGGCTACACGACCGCAGGTGTTATCTGGGCCGCCTTGAAGATCCTCGGTTTTCTCGGGGTGATGTTCCTGCTCATCCGGGAGGTCGGACGCGGTGAGTTCGCCGTACCGCTTGGCGTGCTCATCATGACGGCCCTCTTCGGATTGAGGCCGGTCGTCGGAGACCTCCAGCACGGCAATCTCAACATCTTCATGATGATCTGGCTGACGCTTGCATGGGTGCTCTACATGCGGAAACGCGATTTCTGGGCCGGGCTGTTCGTCGGCCTGGCGATCGTCACCAAGGTCACGCCCGCCCTCTTGCTCGTCTTCTTCATCTATAAACGTTGCTGGCGAATCTGCCTGGGCGCAGGTGTTGGGTTTCTTCTCTTCGTGCTGGTCATCCCCGGAATGTATCTCGGCTTCTTGGAGAACATCCGGCTCCTCTGCAACTGGTTCGAAATGCTCGTGGCCCCGTATGCACTGCACGGTTATGCCACACTGGAGATTCCGAACCAATCGCTCTATGGCACCCTGCTGCGCCTACTCTCGAATGCCGACGTCCTGTCGATCCAGGCGATGCCCAGCCTCGAGGCGTGGGACACCGGCATGGAAGACATGGTCCGGCCGGACGGCACGTTGGGAAGGCTGCTCCGCCCGGCAATCGGCCTGATGACAGTGGGCACGCTCGCATGGCTCTGCCGCGGACGAAGCGCGTCTCGGCGTGACCCCAGAGCCATCCTGGAGTTCGCACTCGTGCTGCTGGCGATGCTGCTACTCAGCGAGCGAACGTGGAAGCACCACGCCACCACGCTGCCGATCGTCTACCTCGGAGTCTGGTACGCCTTGACTTGTCTCGACTGGTCCCCACGATTTCGAGGGTGGTTTGTCGGCGGATTGGTTGTGCAACTCTTCCTCTTGCTAGGCACGTCCGAGGGCATCGTCGGTGACGACCTCGCGGAACTCCTCCTCGACGCGGGCGTCTTCTGCTGGGGTTTGCTGCTGTGCTTCCTGCAAACCGGCGTCATGCTCTGCATGTTGAGGCGACGCTACACGGCTGAGGGACGAGAAGGGATTCTCGGCCCAGCGGATTCTCGGCCCAGCAATTAATGGAAAACGCGAGGCTGCCGGCTCGCGAAGCAGCCCCGCGCTATATGACTATCCCGAATGTGACGCCGTTGCCCGACGTTAGCGCTGTAGCAGTATTCGAACCGCGGCGGGGCCGGGCTCGATCCCAACAAAGTTCAGGAACCGATCCTGCGGCAGCCGGGGTATCGAGAACATCTCCGCCCTGCGAATGGCCAGTTTGTACCGCTCCAAGTCGCTCAGGGCCTTCACGCGGCGCGGCAGACGAGTCGGATCTACCTCTTCGGCACGACGAATGCTGAACGGAAGGTCGGCCGTCGCGTCTGTTTTGTCCTCGGGTTCGTCCAGCTCATCGTCTTCGGACTCGTCCTCGTCCGCTTCAGAGTCCTCTTCGTCTGCCTCCTCGTCGTCAGCGAAATCCTCTTCTTCATCTTCGGCGGATTCGTCGTCCTCATCATCGAGTTCGTCCGAGGCTTCCTCCTCTTCGTCGAACGTTTCTTCTTCGTCGAGCGCATCCTCCTCCGTTTCGTCGTCGATCTCGTCTTCAACGTCGCCGACGGGCTCGGGCGCAGCGGCCGGCGCTTCAGTAGCCCCGGCAAAAGCCGAACCGCCCGGCGCGGCGCCAACAACGACGTAGTCCGTCAATGCGGTCACCGATGGCACGACCTCGCCGCCGTACCGCTGCACCAGCGCGACGATCGCGTCGCGGCCTTGTGCGTCGAACTGACCGTCATAGTCCACGTCGAACCGGCCCACGATGCAGAACTGCGGCTTCTTCGCCCTGTTCTGGCTCAGGACGATGTTGCCCGCAAGATCGCCTTCGAGGATTGGGTCGTCCGGAGAGGGTGGCGTCGTGACCCGACATTCCGCAGTCCGCTCACCAAGGCTGTAAACCTCGACCGTCGCCTTGCCGATGCCGTCTGTCGGCACGCGCTCATCGGCGGAATAGATGCTGAACGTCATGCCGAGCGTCACGTTATCCCGCCGGCCCAGGTCGATATGCACGAGGGCATCGCCCGGCAACGCCCGGAGGACCTTGCCCACCGGCTTTCTGGCCAAGGCTAATTCCTGGGCGCCGATCGCGCCCGGGCCACGAAGTTCTCGCAATGCGTTTCGTTGTTCGGTGAGGAGCTTGTCCCGCTCCGCCAACTCAGATCGGACACGCTGGACGAGCTTCGAGCGCTCGGTCCGCATTCCGTCCAACTGGTCCTGCTTCGCGCTGATGCGGTCGGCCAGATCCCGAACATCCGTCTCCTTGGTCCGTTCGAGTTCGTCTCTCGCAGTCTGGAGGCCGGCAACCTGCTCCTCGAGTTTGGCAAGTTCCCCCTGGAAGTTCGTACCCAGGTCGGCGTTGGACTTGGTCATCTCGGCAAGGTCGTTCTGAGCCTTTTCAAACTCCGTCACGACCCGTTCCCGCTGGTCGCGTTCCGTCTTGAATAGCTCGTGAAGGTGCGAAATAACAGCCACCGCCCCGTCGTCAGCCGTAAACATGCCTGCATCCGGCACGACGCCGGCATCGGCAATCTCCTGCAAGGCACTGTCGAGTTTCGCAACGGCCGTCGACGGAGCGTCCTCACGAGAACCGGTGATCTGGGAGCACAGCATCTTGATGCTGTTGTTCATCTCGCCAATGAGCGTCTTGTCGGGCGCGCCGGCGTCAGGGAACATCTGCTTGGCGGCGGACTCGTCGGCTCCACTGGCCAGGCGGCTCTTGGCGAGCTCCGCCTGTTCCGCACTTCTCTTGAGCCCCTCCTGTTGCGTGAACAGCCAGATCAGCGCGCCGAGCAGGAGTGCCGCGACGATAATCGCCGCGATCATCCCCATCGTTGAAGCGTTGGATCCGCCACGTTGTTGCGGTGCGACACCAGCCATGTGCAACTCCTCACAAGGGCTTTGCCAGCCGTGCGGGCTGGAGCAGTTTCTCCCATTCAGAACTCGGCTGTTCGTCCCCCGTGTCTGAATTCCGGTACTTCGGCCTGGGTGGGTACGGTCCGGTATGGCCGCATTCTGGCGGTACGAAGTACACTGTAGTATCTGCAAATCAACAGGGAATGTCAACGGCCATCCGCCGCCGGCCCGTGATCCGACGCGAAGCCCGGAAGCGTCCGCGAAGCACGCTCCCGCAAGCCGATAGGGCTTGACCTTATGGGGCCGGGAAGGTGTCATACGTGGACACGATCTCTCGGGCATGGAAGTGGCGTTCCGTTTGCCCCTCCACCGCCGTGCCCCTGGCGCCGCGACTTGGCCCGCCGGAGCAAGAATTGGCTCGGAAAACACTCTATCTAATCGACGGCCACGCGCAAATCTACCGGGCGTATCACGCGCCGGTCCGAGGGCCTCAAACGGTATACAGCAGGCTCTCGTCGCCAGGCGGCGAACCGACCGGCGCGATACACGTCTTCATGCAGATGCTGCTGGGCCTGCTGCGGGATCGGCGGCCGGACTACATGGCGATGACGATGGACGTCTCCGACGCGACCGTGTTCCGCGTCGAGATCGACCCGGCGTATAAGGCGACACGGGACGCGACGCCGGAGGACCTGTCGCCACAGATCGAACGAATCGCCTCCATCCTTCAGGCCGCCGGGATTCCGGTCATCCGCAAGTCGGGCTTTGAGGCCGACGACCTGCTCGCAACGCTCTGTCAACAACTTGCCGGTCTTGATCTTGATCTGTTCCTGGTCAGCAGAGACAAGGACCTCGACCAGTTGTTGGGCGAGCGCGTGCGAATGTACGACCCCGCGAAGGACCGGGAGATCGACGCCGACACGGTGCTGGCAGAGAAAGGCTACGGTCCCGATCTGGCGATCGAAGCGCAGATACTCATGGGTGACAGCACCGACAACATTCACGGCGTGCCGGGCGTCGGCCCGAAGAAAGCCGCGCAGTTGCTCCAGAAGTACGGGTCGGTCGCCGAGATCATCGCGCACGCGGACGAGCTGACGCCGAAGCTCCGCGAGAACGTCCTCGCCTTCCGAGACCGGGTGGACGTTGTCCGACAGCTCGTCACACTCCGGCAAGACGTGCCGATCGAGTTTGAGCTGGCGGATGCCGAGGTGGGGTCTTTCAATCTCGCCGGGGCCGCGCCGATCCTCCGGGAGCTGGGCCTTAGCCGCCTGCTCGACCGCATTGGGCAGATGGCGCCGCAAGTTGGAACGCCGCCTCGCGAAGAAGCCGATGCCACTGACAAGCCGCGTGGCACCGGCAACCTGGGTGGCACCGACAACCTGGGTGGTACCGACAACTTGGGTGGTACCGACAACCTGGGTGGTACCGGCGTCTCGCCGGTCGGTTCACAGGTGGGACGCCTGTGCCACACGAACGACGAGCAGGCGACGCTCTTTGGGACCCCTGAAGACGCAAAGCTGATCGACCGACAAACCACAGGCGAACAGGGCGTGCTGCTGGACATTGCTGAGCACGGCTGCGACTACGCACTCGTGGACACCGACGACGCCCTGGCAACGCTGGCATCGAGACTGAGAGCCGCCGGCGCGTTTGCATTCGACACGGAGACGACGGGAACAACGCCCGCCAAGGCACAGCTCGTAGGGCTCAGCTTCTCCTGGGAGCCGCAGACCGGCTACTACGTTCCCGTCCGCGGACAGGGACGGACCGTCTCCGTCGATGCCGTTCGGCAACACCTGGGTCCGATCTTCGCGGACGAGAACATCCGCAAGTGCGGCCAGAACGTCAAGTTTGATCTGGTAGTGCTGAAGTTCGCCGGACTCAAGGTCGCCGGGATCGACTTCGACTCGATGATCGCCAGCTTCCTGCTGGACTCGACGCGGCGTTCCCACGGCATGAACGCGCTGGCCGCCGATCTTCTCCACTACCACCCGATCCCAATCGAAGACCTCATCGGCAAGGGCCGCAACCAGAAGACGCTCGACCAGGTGCCGATGGGACAGGTCTGCCAATACGCGGCGGAGGATGCCGATGTGACATGGCGGCTGAGGCAGGTGCTCGATAAGCAGATGACCGACCCAGAAATCTCCGCCTTGTTCGCGGAGGTGGAGATGCCGCTGGTCGAGGTTCTGGCGAAGATGGAGTTTGCCGGCGTCGCCATCGATACCGATCTCCTTGCGAAGCTGAGCGGACAGATGGCCGATCGCCTTGTCGAGTTGGAAGACGACATCCACAAGGCGGTGGGCCGCCCCTTCAACATCAACTCCACCAAGCAGCTTGCCGAGGTGCTCTTCGACGAGCGCGGCCTCCGCGTTGTACGCCGCACGAAAACCGGGCGGTCCACCGATGCCGAGGTGCTCGCCACGCTCGTCGCCGAATCGAACGACCCCATCCCGAAGCTCGTGCTCGAACATCGCGAACTCGCCAAGCTCAAGGGCACCTACGTGGACGCCTTGCCGGAGATGGTCTCCGAGACGACAGGCCGAATCCATCCGAGCTTCCACCAGACCGGCGCCGTCACCGGTAGGCTGTCCTGTAGCGACCCAAACCTCCAGAACATTCCTATCCGCACGGAAATGGGCGCGAGAATCCGCAGGGCCTTCGTCCCCGGCGACAAGGAGTTCGTCCTCCTCAAGGCAGACTACTCGCAGATCGAGCTGCGAGTCCTCGCGCACTTCTCCAACGACGAGGCCCTGGCCAGTGCGTTTCACGAAAACCGTGACATCCACGCCTTCGTCGCAGCGCAGATCGAGGGCGTCCCGCTCGATCAGGTCACCAAGCAGCAGCGCAGCCGCGCGAAGACGGTCAACTTCGGGATCGTGTACGGGCAATCCGCCTTCGGCCTCTCACGCCAGACCGGCATGTCCCTCGGCGAGGCCCGGTCGTTCATCGAGCGCTACTTCCAACGGTACCCGCGCATCCGAGGCTTCCTCGACGAGTGCGTCGCGCACGCGCGGCGTCACGGCTACGTCAAGACCATCCTCGGGCGCCGCAGGACCATTGTGGATATCAACTCCCGCAACCAGACCGCCCGGAGTGCGGCCGAGCGGTTCGCCGCGAACACCGTCATCCAGGGCTCTGCGGCGGACATGATCAAACGGGCAATGATCAACGTCGATCGGCGCATCCGCGCGGAGAGGCGACCCTCGAAGATGTTGATCCAGGTTCACGATGAACTCGTGTTCGAGACACCCAAGGATACGGTCCAAGAAGAGGCGGCCATGATCGTCGGGGAAATGGCAGGCGCGATCGACCTTCGCGTGCCAGTGAAGGTGGACGTGGGCTGGGGGCCGAACTGGCTGGACTTGGAGTGAATAACGAGACGCTCGCCAAGCCCACGGATCGCAATCCGTGGGCCTCGAAGAAACACAGCGTGTTTCTTCGAGCATCCAAGCCTCAGTAACACAGGAGTTCAAACCGGTTGCTGAACGCTCACCGCATCCACTGGCGCAGCTCATCCAGACGATATCGCCCGCGAGTCCCGAGATCCACACCTCCCGATCCCGTCAAAGTAAACCACGGGTTGCCGTCTGGCCCTCGCGGCACATGAAACGTCTGGGCCGGCCAGCCGCCTTCGCCAAGAAGCACCTTCACGTCGCCGCCGGGAGCCGTGGCGACGTCGAGAATCATCATCGCGTGACCGGGCCGGCCCGGCCGAACGAACACGTCGCCCGCTTCGACGGCGTGGTCAGTCGCCTGGAGCGTGTCGTCGAGCAGACTATAGGTGGACGCGTAGCGAAAGAGCATCTCTAGATACCCGCAGAACGCGGCCCGGCTGTCGTCCGGCTCCGCGGTCTCGCGAAATCGGACGCGCCGGCCGTCGATCGCTGGTCGGACGCCAGCCGCCCAGGCTCGCCAAGGGCTGCACTGGCCGCTGGTGTAATGAAACGACAGATTCCCGACCTGCCGCACGGACCAGGCATGCTCGGCGCGGAGTCGGATCAACATGTTCGCGGCCGACAGTAAGCGGTCGTCGTGCGGCTGGAGACGAATCACCGCGGCCAAGCCCGGATCGTCCGCAGAGAGGACGACCGCGCCGCGACCTGTCTTGACGGCCGTGCCCGCCGGCGCGGCGGGAAGATGTCGAAGCCAATCGGCGAGGCTCCCGGCGGTCACCTCGACGCGCGAGTATCCTGCCGGTGGCGAAACTCTGTTTGCCAGCGGCTCGTACGACTTCCGCGCGCTCGCGGAAAGCCACGCATACTGACCGGCACGATTGATGGCGGACACCTGCTGCAACGGTTTTGCAGTCACCGTGTCGACCGGCTCTTGCCAGTGCCACGCCGACGGTTCTGGTTTCGTCGTCATTGCCACGACCGCGACAAACAGCGCAGACGCGACCGCATGTCCGGCCCAGCCGGGAAACCGCGTTACTCGGATGATCCCGCGGAGACGTTCTGTGAGAGTGAAACGGGCCGAAAACTCGGTCATGACTTGCTGCTTGAGGCGATCGGACTGTTGGCTGCGTTCTGTTTCTCGGGAAGCCCCGGGCATCCCGCTCCGCTCATGGGGCCGCCGACGAGTTGTCAGCGAGGTTGCTCCCTTCCCGCAGTCCGACCTTGTCGGCAAGCGGCAGGTCGAACATCACGGGGTCCTCTTCATCCGCCGGATCGCGGGCGCGCTCGGCGAGGCGAACCGTCCGCGCCAGGAACTCCTTCGCCCCCTCGCACTCGGGATTGCACGCCAACGCCTGGCGGAAAGACTGCTCGGCTCTCTCGTAATCTCGCAGGTCCAGGCAGATCACGCCGACGTTGTAGTGCGCGACGTCTTCGGGCACGGCCTGCTTAAACTCATCGAGGCTTGCTTCGGGGCGCCGGGTGCGTGCCAGCGTAATCGCCAGATTCATCCTGGCCCGCCTGAATTCCGGCGAGCTCTCGAGTGCCAAACGAAACTCCGTCTCGGCCGCTTCAAGACGGTTTCGAAGCATCAGGCTGTAACCCAGATTGTTACGCAAGATCGCCGCGTCCGGCACCGCCTCGAGCCCTTGGCGGAAGACACGCTCCGAATCCTCGAGCCGCCTCATTTTCTCATACGTGATGCCGAGGCGATTGTACGCCGCAACCAGCCGCGGGTCGGTCGAGATGGCCTTCTCGTATTGCTCGACGGCCGCGTCCAGTTTGTTCTGCTGCTCAAGTACTTGCCCGGCGGCCAAGTGTGTCGCTGCGTTGATTCTGGGCGCTGGCAGGTCGGCGGAGTCATGACGAGCCGTCCCCTGAGAACTGACGGCGTCGGGGGCGTCCCGGTTCCACATATCAAACCCGGAACAACCCAACGGCAAACCGGCGAACAACAAGAAGAGTGCGCGGCGTGGCAACACGGCATGGCCTCCTTACGATCCTGAAGACACGTTGAGGTAATACGCTGTCTGTCGAGGCTCAGGCTGTTCCGCGACCGCCTTGCCCGCGCTGGACTCCTGGACCGTCATGCCCCGGCCCCCGGGCAGCCCCGTGGCGACCTCGATCGTGCCGGTGCTCGGCAGTGCTTCCCGGAGGAATCGTTCCGCGGACGCCAGCCGTGCGGTGATGAGCTTCACGTCCCCCAAGCCCGTGTCGTAGCGTATGGACCCGCCGGAGGTGGCCAGCAACTCGGCATATCGTTCCAGTCGGGCCTCGCCCACGCCGGAAAGATCAGCGGAATGCGGCACAAAATGGATGTCCGCGATCGACATATCCGCCAGCATCCCCTGATCGTTGTGATACGCGAAGACCTGCGCCATGCGCGGATGGTTTTCAGCGGTACCCTGCGGCGGGGCGTTGAGCCGCTCTCGCCGCTGCTCAGCACAACCGGATGTCAAGACGACTGCCGCGAGCACGAACACCATCGTGCCCCGTGCCCCCGAAAACGCATATCCAGACATAAGACGACTCCAAGGTTTCTCGGGTGGGCACACCGCAAGCGTCACCAGCCCGGCTACCTCCGTCATATCGGCAGATAAGGGCCCGCAAGGGCAGCCCGCCACCGGCTTCGGGGCTCGCCGGGTGCCTGTTGCTTCCGGCGGGACACTACAAGCGGGCTGCGACCCCGAATGCAGCGGGACCCCGTGCCCTGCTGTGTGTTCCCCTGTCGCTGAGAAGCGTCAAACCAGGATGGTTCCGACCCCATAGCCGACTCGATTTGTCCGTAGAGGGCGGGTCGGATTCCGTCCGACGAAACTCTGGCTGTGGTAGAGCATCCACCGGCACATTCAACTCGCCCGGCTCGACCCCGCCTGGCCCGGTGAAACGCCCGTGACATCGCCGGATGGGCGACACGATGAGGGCATGGCGACCCAAGCCAGCCAAGCATTGGGCAGAGCCCGACCTGCGTACGCGACCTACCCCCCGGCTGAACTCCGTTCGAGAAGGTGAGCACAACGGCGTCTACGAGGCTTCAACGTGGATTGGCCGGGTGCCATGCCTTTACGACTCGCGACAGCGGGGCGGATAGGCATGTTTGCTCCGCATTCAACATGCTTACCCGCGACTGCGCCGCGCGATAGCATGGCACCCAACAGTTACACAATCGTCAATTGCCGACCGATCACGCTGCTTTGTGTGCTGCCGGTACAAACGGTCGCGTGAGGCCGCGGATGATTCGCACGGCATGTGCGGTGAGGAGCCAGCCTGAATGCCGCTTGCGGTAGATCTGTCCCATATGCCCGGGACCGGGAAGCAGTGCCGACTTGAGATACTCGAGCCGGAACCTCATGCCGGGGGTGCAGAGAAAGTTGACGGCGACATCGCAGACAGGCCGCTTCTCACCGAAGGGCGCTTGCCAGAGTGCCAACTTGTCGCCCAGCGCCCTCCGTCGAGCCAGGCCACCGAGCGCGTGTGCCAGGGTTGAGTCATGCTCACCGAACGTCAGCATTACCGCGTAGAGGGCGTGCCACATCGGCAGATCGACATTCCATCGCCTGCAACGTTCGATGAGTTCATCCCAATCGATCCGGTCGCCGAAGCGCTCCATCCATGCCTTGATGTCGAACAACCATCGCAGCTCCCGCAGGCCGTGACAGGCGGCGTGAACACCGAGGTGGATCAGCATGTTCTCCGCACTTGGAATCCGCACGCGTCGCTCGTCCACGGTGACAGTCTGCGCGCCTGTCCACATCGCATCTTCGGGAACGGTCCTGCCATATCGCAACGGTCGAAACGGCCGAACGTGCAGGTCGATCTTGACCGGTGGACAGTGAGGCGTCAGGTACTCTCGCTCGTAGTGGAATCGCGGGTAGAAGTCTTCCCGCAGAAGCTCGAGGCCGGGCGAGCACCCGCAACGAACCATCAGACGGTCGACACGCTCGGCATCGCGTGGACGAATCATGACGTCGATATCCACCATCGGCCGCAAGCCCGGATCGGCATAGAGCGTGGCGTTCAAGGCTGCGCCCTTGAGTACGAGGAACGGCACGCCCTCAGAGGCGAACGCATTGAGAATCGGCCGGACTCGCGCGATGCGATAGGCATTTGCCGCGCGGACGTGTTCGCGATAGGCGTCAAGCTGCCTCGCGGCGGACTTTGGCGGCTCAACACCATGCCGGCGGAGATGGTCGATGAGCAGGCCGCCGACGCGCGTTTGCCACGCGCGCGCCGCGACGTGTTCCCAGAGTCCGGCTTGTTCGACCTCTTGCGCGACGGGTCGCGGTCGTGCCGTCAGGAGGCCCGCGAGAAGGGCGTCGAGGCGTGCGGTACGGCGGGGATGGTTGGTCTGTGACACGTCAGGCCTTTCCTCGCTGCGTTTCGAGGAAGAGTGTTTCGACCAGCTCGCAGGACCTCGCGAGGTCGCCGGTCCGCATCCGATAGCATTGGGCTTGCCGAACGACGTTGGCCAACAACTCCACGGCCCGGGCGCGGAACTTCAAGAAGTTGAAACAACAGCGCGTCATCTCGAAGGCCGCTTTTGCCCGCGGAATCGGCTCGACGGTTGGAATGCCGCCCGGTGCGTACTCGGGAAAGACAACCATGCGGACAGGACACTCACCCGCAACGGCGTCGGGCCGAACACTCAGCGGATCGAGGCAACGGATGCTGCCCTTCTTGTCTCTCGCGTAGGTTCGCTGCTCGTCAATCGGGACCCCCATGGCGGCGAGAATCGCCAGTGAGCCCTCTTTGATGCTGAGCGCCTTGGGGTAGGGAAAGAGTAGGCGCGTCCGGGGCTCGATCAAGGCGAACTCGTCGGTGCAATAGGACCAGCCCCTGGCGAGCAACGCGGCCGCCAGTGTTGTCTTGCCCGCGCCCGGTTTGCCCGGGAATACGACAGCGGCGCCGTCGCGGCACACGGCGGATGCATGGATCTGCAAGTAGTCCGGCAGATATCGGGCGATGAGCAGATTGATCACGGCCTCGACGTGCGGCAGGATTCGGTCTCTGCTCCTCACGATGAACTCTTCTTCATCGCCGCCGCGGATGTGGTAGTAGCGCCTGCCGCTGCGGTGCGAACGCTTCACCGCGACCTCGATGCGAAGAGACTCCGGAAACGACGCCGCGACCTCATATGCACGATACAACGCGTGATACGCATCGATGGCGCCTGGAACATCCGAGTGGATACTCACCGGAACCGGCCCGATGCGGTAGTGCCGGCAACGCACACCCAACGGGCGAGCCGCGGCGGCGCCATCGCAACGGTTGGTGGTGCTCGCCGTCAAGGGCAGTGTCAGTTGCGTCATCTGTTTACAGCCCGGTACGTTCCATGAGTCCGTTACCGGACAGGTTCGCCAACGTATTCCGCACGTCGGCCACGATCTCTTCCGCGGACGTCTCGCCGCTTCCGTCCAGATCGAAGACCTCGTTGAGCTCGTCCGCAATCTCGGCGATGGTTCGGTTGCCGTCGCATCGTTCCCAGATGAAGCGGGCGGTTGCATTGAGGTAGTGGAGCACGTCGTGCGCAACGTCGTACACGACGGCCTCTTCGTCGAGAGGGTAGAGCAACACGCCGCCCCGCCGCTTTGGCGTGCCCACAATCTCCGAATTCCGGATGGCCACGTTCATCCACTAGGGTCCCGGTGTGATGAGACTGCCGCCTTGAGATGCGGCGACGGCCTGCCTCGGCTTGAACAACAACGCAACGGGCGCGGCGTAAGCGAGTTTGCGGGCGGTCTTGCCAAGGAAGGCCCGCCGGGACGAACGATCTCCCTCCGCCTCGCCAGACTGGTGGCCCGCGATGTCCAAGGTGGAAGGACGCACCGACGCGAGGGTCCCGTGGACGTCCGATAATTGCGCGTCTGCCGCTGGCGCGATGTCTCTGACAGCCTCGTCTCTGGTTTTTTCATGCTCGCTCACGATTCGCGCGCGCTCCTGTCGGGGAAATATCGGCAGTCTCCACGCTCATGGGGCAGCGAAGTTGCGGCGGTGGGCGAACTCACCGAAGATGGGCCATTGCAGCCTGGGAGCGTTGCCAGGCGGCCGAGTCGACCTTTCGTGAGGCGTCATGTCACAGAATTCGTCGTCCAATCCGGAATCGGACGGCCGCGTGATCAGCGGACTGCCGCTGGACGAGTTGCGTCACTACGGCAATGAGTTGGGATTAGAGCTGCCCAGCGCGGCGTCGAAGGAGGAGTGGGTCGAACGGATTCGAGAGCGCCAGGCACTGCTGATCGAACTGGACCGCAGCGCGCTGCTCGACATCATCGTCTGGGCCAGGCTGCCGGTTCGCAAGTCGGCTAACAAGGAAGAACTCGCACGGCAGATCGCCCAGGTCCGAAGCACCAACTATCGGAGTCTCTCCAATGCCGGCCTCGTGACACTGGCGAGGCTGCGCGGCGTCCCCACCGGAGCATTCGGCAACTCCGAGGATATCATCGCCGAGCTGCACCGGCAGGACGGCTTCTGGAGGCGCCTGGGTCGAAAACGTCGCTGGCTGGCGGGCACAGTTGTCAGTTGGCTGGTCGAAAGATCGCGGCAGGGCGAGGATTCCGAGGAGTATCAGTTCCTGCCGGAGGAGCAGGCGGCGGCGAAGAACGGTCGGGCTTCCGAATCACTCAAGCGGCAGATCGAGGACCGCGGCGTCGTGGGCGGCCTGGCGAATCGTTTGCGCGGCGCGGCCGACGATTACATCCGCGTGAAGCTCGACGAGATCGAAGCTCGCATCGACTCGAAGCTGGACGACATCGACAAACGACTCGGCGAGTGGCGCGACCGGGAAGTTGCGAACCGGCTGAAGATCCTCCGCATCACGCTGATGTTCACCGTCCTTGTGGCCGTGATCAGCCTGGGTTATAATTGCTTGAAGACAAATGTCGTGTCCGACGCCGGACCCTCGACGCAGCCAAGCCATGTGCAGCCGGTCGATCCCGACCGTTAAAGCGGCCTATTCGGCGGGCCGAATAGAGGATCGGAGCATGTAGTGTCGGCCGACGTGGACTGTAGCGTCCGACCCCCGTGTCGGACGAGGGCTGTCGCGTCGGCCCCCCTGCGGCCGAAGTGGATCGCAAAAAGGCGTTTGCCCGCGGACGTCGGCCACAGAGGGCGAGGCTACTGGCAAGGTAATCACACGGACGGCCATGTACGAGAAACTGACTCGACGGATGGGCAGAGTAATCAAGGCGTCGCAGCGAATTGCGCGCGACTACGGCCAGGACTACGTCGGTACGGAACACCTGCTCCTGGCGATTCTCGACGAGGGGACGGGCAAGGCCGTGGAGATTCTGCACGTGCTGGGCGCGGACCTGCCCAAGGTGAAAACCGTCGTCGACCGTTTGATCAAGGACAGCCTCGAAGACACGTGGGTCTTCGGTCGCCTGCCCGGGTCCCCGCACTTCCGCAACGTCATGGCGGCGGCGATCGAAGAGGCGCGGCAACTCGAGAGCAAGGTCGTGAGCGCTGAGCACCTGCTCTTGGCGTTGGCGCGCGAGTCGGGCAGCGTGGCCCATACGACTCTCTCGGAGCTGGGCATCAAGGTGGGCACGATTCGGTCGGAGATCGTCAAACGCCTGGACGAACCGTGCGAAGATCCGGAGATGTGCTGAGCGGTTTGCAGCGATGATTGAGCAGCTTCGCGTGCGAAGACGCGGACCTCGGCACATTCGGCCTTTGTCCTTCCGCCTTCTTTCTTGCGTATCCGTTTCCCGCCCCTGGAGAGGCAGGGCGCCCACGCCAACTTGTTCTTGATCACGTTGGCTCACGAGGCGCCGGCGGACAGGCCGCCAGTGGCGCCGGCAGGGGACGACCTTTCGATCCGCAGGCTCGCGATCATCTCCGGCTCGCCGTCTAGACAGAGCCGCACCTCAGGAGAATCCTCGAAGATCGTGTTGGCCAGGCGATAACCGCGTTCGATGGTGAATTCGTTCACACGCGGGTTGTCCAGAGATCGATACGCCGCTTTCGTGCCGGCTCAGTCCTGGCCAGGCCATTGGAAGGCTGAGACCCTCCCCTTGGAGAGACTTTGGAGTACCTTGCGGAGCCTCTTCTCCAGGCGACGATCGGCAAAGGTACAGCCGCTTACTTCACTTTCTATCCAGGTATCCATGACGGCGACCCCCTTGGGCATGGAGCCACTGCCAGTGACGGATAAGCCCGGCGCTCACATCGGCGCCTAGCCGCGTTCAGGTGTAGGATTTGTGGGTAATTGAAAGGTTCGCCGAACGCTTACGGACACATCGATGAAACACACCAAGACGCATTGCTTAATGACAGGTCGGATTACTTCGCGACGTGTACATCGATCTCCGTAAAGAACGTGCCTTGGCCTACGTCTTCCGCAATCCACAGCAGGTGGCGGAACGGGCCGAGTGACTCGCAGCCCGGGCTCGGTCTCACGGACGATCCGTGTATACCGCCTTCGCCCAGTTCCCTGGTCTGTGCAACAGCCAGCAGCGTCCAGCCGTCGTGCTCGCTATGCTTGATGCCGGGCGAGGGCATCTCCTCGGCGTTCGAGCCCCACAACGAAAAGTATTGGGGAGCCCGGTTGGCGCGATGCCATGAGTAAGTGTTGATATGTGCGATTGGCACACTGCGCTTCAGGTCGAGAAAGAACCGACCTTCGCAGTCATACCAGACACACCGCTCAGTGTCGTCGTCGTTCTGTGCGGCGACGCCGTCATTGAGGCGTGGCAACGTGTCATCAACTGCGCCGGAGCCCTGGTGCGGCGTGTACTTGCCGCCACCGCTGTAATAGTGGAATACGGCCCCGTTTCCGCTGGCCCGGTCCGCGTAGTCCGTGGCGACGGGCGCGCCCATCGACAGTTCACCGAGATTCTCCTGCCGATCGATGGTGACCGTCGCAACAGGTTGGACCCCCTGGAAGACCGGGACGGGCTTCTCGGGATACACGTGTCGCAATCCGATCGGGTCGCGGTTGGAGAAATCGTCGTACAGCGCCCGCGCCGGGCGGATTGCGTCGTTCGCGTTCACAGACGCCGTTGCCGCGAGGAGTTTGATTCTCGGATTGTCCGGCAACGTCAGTGTCTTCGCTCCGGGCGGCAAATCCAGACCGTACTTGAACAGGTAGCTGAATCTGTACGCCTCATTGCCCTTGTCGGGATGATGGCGATGTGTGCAGAACCACGCGATTGGATCGCGCTTGATGAAGCCGGTCTCGATGCCGACGACCTTACCCTCGCAGTGGTAATCGACATCATCGAACTCGCGGTCCCACTCGCGGTTGTCGTTCTGGCCGATGAAGCCGGTCCACGCCTGCACGGATACGTCATGCGGTCGGCCGTCGATCAGGAATCGGCCGACCGTGTCCTCCGATGCCGCCGCCAGCAGGTACAGACGGTTACGCTCCCCGCCTGGCAGGTCAATCTTCTGCCCACGGCATGTCACCGCGTTTGGTTTGCCACCGCCGGCAGCGCCGAGCTTGAACACGATGCCTTCGCTTGTGATCGTCGACGGCAGCATCTCGGCCGGCATCGAGCAGCCGGAATCGTCGAACTTGCCTGCGCCGCGGTTCCCATCAGGACTGGAGACGCACGTGTCGAACTCCAGCGCAACGGGCGTGTTCGTCGGCTTGTCGAGGGTGACCGACGGCTTGCCGAGGCGAACGGCAAAACTCCGCGGGCTGTACGGCGTCATGTTGACGACGAGCTTGCCGTCGCGGAGCTGGGCGGCGCCGATCCGGCGTTCCTGGCCGTCGACCTCATAGGCTTCCCTTAGGCCTTCACTGAGTGTGATCGCCACGTTATTCGCCTCACGGCCCCATAGCTCCTGCAGCCTGATGATTGTCCAATCACCACCCTCGGCCTGCTTGAGGGCGCGGACATCGACCTGCGGCGTGCTGACGGTCAACATGCTGAACGACTTGCCGAGGATGCCTTCGTGCTTATCGACCTGGAACGGGATCAACGGCAGGTTGAGCCGCCGTCCCTGCCACTCGCTGCGCGCCTTCCGCCAGTCGCCCCGGTGGCCATAGAGTGCATAGACAATCTCGTGGCGGCCCCAGTCCTGGCTGTGTTGATCGAGATAGCCGCTCCGCACGCCGGGCGTGTAGAGCAATGTCAACCGCACCTCGTTGTCGGCAGGCTTGTCCGAGCCGAACTTGCAGTCCTCCAGCACCGACACGCCGTACTCGCCGGTCTTGTCCGTCAGGTCGAACCACTCGTGCGACGGCACCTCGTACTTCTTCGGATCGTTGTTGCCGCGTTCGATCGTGCCCAGCCCCAGGTTGTACGTTGCCGACGGATTGGAGATGGTCAGCGGAAACGACGCCTTCAATGCACACTCCGTAGATTGCCAGTCCACGTCGTTCGCGAACTCCACGCGCCGGCCGGCATCGCCCCGCGCGAGGCTGATTCGCTGCGTAAAGATCGAATCTCGGGCGTGGCGCTCGATCTCCACCGCCACGCGGACGGGACCCCGCTCGACAATCCGCACGTGCTTCACGTCCTTCACGGCATCGACCGGCGGGTTTTTTCGGTCGTCCCAATCCATGTTCCAGGCTGGCCAGTGCTTTGGCTTCTCATGCGTGAAGACAAGCTGCGCCGGCTTGGCGAGCAATTCTCGATTGTCGTTCGCCTTGTCGCGGATGCTGACAACATCGCCGGTGTCGTTGATAGCTACACGGTAGTGCTCGTTCTCCAGGACACGTTCGGATATGGTGAGAGAGCCGCCATCTGAGAACGGCTGGTCGCCTGCCTGCACGTCGTACGCCGACAGGCCCAACGACGGGACCTTGGCGACAAACAGGACCGTCACGGACGTGCCTTCGTGCTGAAGAACCTGCGACGGCACCTCCTTGTCGTTCGCGTCAAACACGCGCACCGATTTCGGCGATTCGCCAGTGAACAGCACCGTCGCCTCGACCACGTCCTCACGATCGATCGCCAGGGGGTTGTACACGACGATGGGCTGGCCCTTTGCGCGCGTATCCATTGCCCGGGCGATCGCTCCGATGGAGTCTTGCAGAACGGATGCGAATCCGTTGGCCGCGATGATCTCGTCGTTCCAGGAATACGTGTAGGCCCGCGGAATGCTGGTGCCGGGCAGGATGTCGTGCATCTGGCTGGCAAGCACACGCACCCATGCATTGTTGATCTTCTCGCGCGGATAGCCCACCCCGCCAAGCCAGTCCGCCATCACCGCGACGCGCTCGGCCGCGTCGGCGAGAATCTCGTTCTTGCGATTCCACCGCTTCATGTAGGCCTGCGATGTGAGCGTGCCGGCGGAGTGCTCCGTCAGCAGCAGATCACCCTTGTATCGTGGAAGCCCGGCCCGCTGCTCGGCCGTAATGTCCTTGAACATCTGATCCGACGCCGCGAGCGCGACCTGTATCTTGCCGTCTTTGTTGCCGACGCTCGCCACGTAGTTCGCGACGTCCTCCGCCTTCGGCGCGCCGCCCGAGTCGCCGACGCCGTAATAATGGAAGCCCGCGTATACGCCGTATTGCCGGCCGTTCTCGTTAATCCGCTCAACCCATTCGGGGTTGGTGTCCACGCGGCCCTCGATCGCGCCGACGTATGAGCCTGGCTTGAACGCCGCAATGATCGACTTGCCGTCAGGACCTTCCCACACGCCGATGTCGAACGGAATGCCGACGGCTGAGCCCCAGGTCAGCTTCTGCGACGAGAATCCCAACAGTCCACAGTGCGCCCAAATCGAGGGCATCGACGCGGGGAACCCGAAGCAGTCCGGCAGCATGTAGTCCGCGCTCTCCCTGCCGAACTCGGAGCGGAAGAACGCGTTGCCGTAGAGCACCTGCCGGATGATCGCCTCGGGAGACGGGACGTTCACGTCGCCCTCATCCACGGACGAGCCCGAGACACACCACCTGCCGTCGGCGATGTAACGTTTGAGTCGCGCGTACCTCTCCGGGTAGTACTCCTTTATCATCTGGTAGCGGACCGAACCCGTGAAGTTGAAGACGTAGCCGGGGAACTTCTCGAATTGGTCGAAGTTCTGGTCCAACGTGTCGACGATGAACTGATCAATCGTCTTGCAATAGTCCCATCGCCACTGCGTGTCTAGATGCGCGTAGCCGACACAGTAGAGCACCTTCTCATGGGAGAGGTCATACCGCGGTTCTTCACCATACGACGGTGCGCCGAGGAGTAGCGCGGCTACGAGAGCGCCGAGCAGCAGCCATCGGGTTGTCAACGTCTTCACGGGCTTCCTCCTGTGAGTGCGGACGGAGCATGATGGGATCATGGGGCCTGATGGCGCCGGCGGCGGCGGACAAGACTCCCTCCCTCGTACTCTCACAACGTTTTCTCCGTTACTACGACAGTCCAAGCTCTCCCGCCAGGTACGCGTAGATGGCGTCGCGGTCGGATGCGCCAAGCAGACGCGCGCGAAACTCCTCGTGCATGAGCTTGCGAGCCAGCGTCGAGAAGACCTTCATATGGGTCCCGTCCTTGTCCGACTCGCGGATGCCAAGCAGAATCACATACTGTACCGGATCACCGTCAACCGATTCCCACTCGATGGGCTGCTTCAGTCGCGCCACGCCGATGGAGTTTGCGGCAAGCGAGTCTGTCTTACAATGAGGAATGGCAAAACCATGGCCCAGAGCCGTGGAGTGGATCTCCTCACGCGCCCAGACCGCTTCTTCAACAGCCAGGGGGTCGTCCGTGCGTTGCGCGCCGTGGAAGGCGTCCACGATCTCCTTGATCACTTCCTCCTTGCTGATGCTGTCCGAGTCAACCGTAATCAGTTCGGGTTCCAGCAGGCTCCCGGCAGCGCCGCGGCTGCTGAACGTCGCGAGTACAGCGTCCACTTCGGCGATATCTCGGCAGGCAAGAGCGGCAGCGAGAATCTCGCGGCATTCGGCCGCAGAAAGCTGTGTCACCGCCGCTTTCAAGGGCAGTACGTCCTGGGCGGCCACGCTGATCTCGTCTAGCCCCAGCCCGACCAATAGCGGCAGGTTCCGCACATCCCGGGCCATCTCGCCGCACATCCCCACCCACCGGTTGTGCCGACGCGCGTCTTCCGCAATCTTCGCCAGCAATCGCAGGAAGGCGGGATGCCGCGCGTTGTACAAGTCGGCAACCTTCTCATTGTCACGGTCCACCGCCAGGAAATACTGCATCAGGTCGTTCGTGCCGATGCTGAAGAAGTCAACCTCGGCACATAGCTGATCGAGCACGAATGCAACGGACGGCACCTCCACCATAATCCCGATCTGCATGGCCGGATCAAACGCCACGCCGGCAGCCTTCAACTCCTCCTGGATCTCCGCAATCCGCCCCTTGACCCAGCGCACCTCCTCCACCGAACAGACCATTGGTACCATCACCCGAACCGACCCGAACGCGGATGCCCGGATGATTGCACGCAACTGTGTGGTGATCACGTCCCGGTGCTCGCGGTAGATGCGCACGCCGCGGTATCCGAGAAACGGATTGGCTTCCTGATCCAGATGCAGATAGGACACTGGCTTGTCGCCGCCGATGTCAATCGTACGCATGATGACAGGGCGCCCGCCGACAGCTTCCAGGGCTCGGGAATAGACCGCGAGTTGCTCCTCCTCCGAGGGAGTCTCGCCACGGTCCAGAAACAACATCTCGGTCCGAAACAAACCGATCCCTTCGGCTCCCTGTTCAAAGGCCGGGGCCAGTTCGTCCGCCGTAGCGACATTGGCGGCTACCTCCAGCCGTTGGCCGTCGCGCGTAACGGCCGGAGCTTGACTATGCTCGGTCAGGCGGTTCCGCCGGTGGGCGAGCTTCCGTAACTCCCGCTCATAGTAACGTCGAACGAGGGGGTTGATCTCGGTAATCACGATCCCGAGATTGGCATCGACGATGACCTCGTGTCCGACCAGCACGTTGGCCCGGAGGTTCGCCACACCTGTCAGCGTGGGGATGTTGAACGATCGAGCCAGAATAACCGTGTGCGACGTCGTGCCCGCGTGCTCCAGCACCAATGCCTTCAACAGGCGCTTGTCCAACGACAGGAACTGCCTCGGCGTGAGGTTCTTTGCCAGGACCACCGATGGCTCGGTCAGGTCGATGCCGGCTGCCTGGAATTGCCC
>JBDRKQ010000192.1:0-18444 GCA_043813895.1 Planctomycetota bacterium | reverse complement strand
GCCGAACAACTCGTTCACGTTCGTGCATCCGAAGTACAACGAGCCGACGTTCACTGTGAACCGCTTCGGGTTTCGCTCCACGCGCGAACATGATGTCGAGACCGTCGCCAAGCCGCCCGGCACGCTGCGAATCGCGACGTTCGGCGGCAGCACCACGATGGGCACCAACAATGACAGCGAAGTGTGGCCCTACCTTACCGGCAGGAAGGTCAGCCACCGTGTTCCCGGCAGGAAGATCGAAGTTCTGAACGAAGGGCTGATGGGGTACACGACGTTGGACAACCTCATTGACCTGGCAATCCGTGTGATCGACTTCGATAGTGACGTGTACATTCTGTACTTCGGCGTGAACGACTACACGGCGGCCGCGCCGCTGGACGTCTACAAGTCCGACCATTCCCACTATCGCAGGACGCTGTACGAGACGATCGGTTTTTCCGCAGCCGAGGTTGTGCCGCGCTGGCTGACGAAATCCCAGGTCATGACTGCCGTGTTTCATGCCATGGGAATGGCTAACCGGCAGAGCCTGGCGGAGTGTACCGGAACAGCGATGTTCCGCGATCAGGACGCCTTCACGGGATTCGAGGATGACGAGATCAATGAGATGGTCACGCGCGATGTGATCAGAAACTTGATCAGCATGATCGGGATAATTCGTGCTCATAATCCGGATGCGATTGTCGTTCTATCGTCGTTCTATGATCGACGGCAAAGAGGGTATATCAAACACCTCAACCCGGCGTTTCAGGAGTATGCCGCTGGGCACGACGTGTTGTTTGTGGATGTCGCGGGCCAGTTGCCGTACGACCGCCGCATCACGTTCGACGATGTGCATTTTACGCCGGAGGGGGCCGAGCTGGTCTCGGATCTGTTTGCCGAGGCGATTGCCCGGGCGTTGGCGACTCCGTAGCTTCATCGAGTGCCGCCGTCCTGCGGGACGTGGCGACCGCGCGGGGCGGGTCGTGGCAGTTCGTGATCCGGGCTGTTTGAGGCACTTTCTGCAGAAGTGCAGCGACCGGTCTTCGAGCCGGCCTTGATCGTGCATGCGAGCGAGCGCATTCGTCGGGTATGGGCCCCCGACGCTACCTGCTCCGGCCGCCGCCGGACACCCCGTCGCGGAGCGCCGAGACGACACGGTCTTGATCGGCCTCCGTCATCGTGTGGAACAATGGCAGGAGAATCGTTTGGTCTTGCGCGCACTCACTCTCCGAAAGCCGTACGCACTGGCCGGGCGGGCAATCGCAAACGCCAGGCGCGACGCCGCAGGACCACACACCGGCGGCGTAGGCCGGTTCGCGATGGGCGCACATGACGCCGCGGCGCGTTGCGACGCCGGCGTCCAACATGGACTGCATAACCGCTCGCTGATCACACTCAGCCGGAAGCCGCAGGCAGTAGCTCTGGAAGTTGCTTCGTGCCCAGTCTGGTTCCTGGGGCGGCGTTACACCGGGGATCTCCGAGAGCTGTTGCTTGTATCGGGCCGCCAGATCGCGTCGCCGCTGGATGATCTCGGGCAACCGCTTGAGCTGCTCACGTCCCACCGCGGCCTGGATGTCGGTCATGCGGTAGTTGTATCCCAGCATCGGATACGTCTCGAAGATGACCTGTCGCGATTCGTGGCGGACCGTGTCCGGCACACTCATGCCGTGCTGACGCCACATCCGAAGCCGGCTATCCACTTCCGCATCCGAAGTTGTCAACATGCCGCCGTCGCCGGTGGTCAGGAGCTTGCGCGGATGGAACGAGAAACACGCAAGAGTGCCATGCGGCCGGCCGATCTTTTCCCACTGATCCCGCCACAGGATCTCGCTGCCGATCGCACAGGCGGCGTCTTCCACAATCGGCAGGTTGTGCCGTTCCGCGATCTTGGAGATTCTGGCCAGGTCACAGGGCATTCCGACCTGGTGCACACAGAGAATGGCACGGGTACGCTCGGTGATCACAGACTCGATTCGGGTCGGGTCCATGTTGTAAGTGTCAGGGTCGATGTCGACGAACACGGGAATCGCGCCGCAGTAGCGGATCGAGTTTGCCGTGGCGATATACGAGTGACTGACCGTGATTACCTCGTCCGCGGGTTTCACGCCGACTGCGAGCAAGGCCAGGTGCAATGCCGCCGTGCAATTGGAGACGGCGCAGGCATGTCTCGCGCCAACCCACTCGGCGAACTCGCGCTCAAACGCCGCGACCTCGGGGCCCTGGGTGACCCAACCCGTGAGTATTGGCCGGCGGGCTGCGTCGGCTTCGCGCTCATCGAGGACCGGCCGGATGATGGGAATGAAGCGGTCTGGATCACTCATCGATGTGGCTTGTCTCCGCTTCCCAGTTGCGTGATTGCTCCTGCTCGAGGAGTTGCTCTACGGTCTGCCCGGAGTCGCGATACCAACTGAGGAGTTCCTGCAGGCCGGCCCTCAGGCTCGTCTTCGGTTTATAGTCCAGGAGCCGGCGCGCCAGACTTGTCTCGGCACAGAGCCGCAGGACGTCGCCAGGCCTCGGTGGATCGTGAATGATCTCCGCATCGGGTCGCCCGACGACTCCCGCCACCTCGCGAGCCAACTCATTAATCGTGATCTCCCGTCCTACACCGAGGTTGATCGTCTGGCCGACAGCCTTGTCGCAAAGACCGGCATGTCTGATTCCGCGAGCGGTGTCGGCGACGTAGCTGAAGTCACGAGTCTGCGTGCCGTCGCCAAAGACGATCATCGGGCGGCCGGCCATGCAGCGCAGCAAGAACTTCGGTATGACCTCGCCACTGTCACCTTCATGGTGGCAGCGCGGGCCAAACGCGTTGAACGGGCGCACCATGACAGTTTCGTAGCCGTAGGTACGATGGTGCGCGCGGGCATAGCACTCGCCCGCCAGCTTGGAGGCCCCATAGACAGTGTGTGGAAAGGCCGGGTGCTCTTCGGTCATGGGTGCCGTCTTTGCGGTCCCGTAAACCTCCGAAGTTGAGACATACACGAATCGGGACACATGCAGGTCGCGAGCCGCGAGTAGCAGCTTCAGCGTGGCGTCCGCGTTTACCTCGTGGTTCTCCAGCGGCGAGTGTATGGAATGCCGCACACCGAGGCAGGCCAGGTGATAGACCAGATCGGTGCCAGCGAGTAGCACTCGCATGCGCGCGTCGTCGCGGATGTCCACCTCGAAGAAGCAGACGCGCTCGCTCAGGATGTCCTGCACGTTTTCGAGGCGACCATTGGCCAGATTGTCGACGATGAGCACTTCGTGGCTTGCGGCCGCCAATTGCCGGGACAACTCGGAGCCGATGAAACCCGCTCCGCCTGTGACCATGACACGTAATCCGCTGTTTCTCATGACTCCCCAGTCTTCCGGCAGGCCGGCGTCGGCCACAAGGAGGCGCACGAAATCGAAGGCAACCACGCAGCGTTTCACGGCAGTTCGTCGCTAGCTACCGCTCGCATTCCAATATAATGTGTGTCCATGGTATCCACAACAAGTCGCGCCGGATCGTGACGCGAGTTTGCGGGAAGGCGCTCGCGGCGAGGTCTTCATATTCATCTGCCTTTCTGATATTTCGTCCTCGATCCAGGCCGATGAGCATCCGCGCAACGCGCGACTGATTATCCGTGTAGCAAGGATCCAAAGTCAAGAGCCGGCCGCCGTTTTTAAGCGCGGCACGCGAGAGAGCAAACAGACGACCGGCCTCGTCATCATCCAGATGATGCAGGACGCCGATCGCCAGGACCAAGTTGCAAGCCGGTACTTTATCCAGCGTCGCCGTGCTGACGCGCTCCGCCCAAAATGCCCCACGATCTCCGAAGCGCTGTCGCGCGCGAGCGATATACTTTTCACTCGGATCGAAACCGAAGTATTCGACGTCCGGAAGGAAGTCGAGAATATGCGCTGTGCCGCAACCGATGTCGAGTACGCGGTCGCCGGGTTTCGCTCGAATGTGTTCATCTGAGAATACGCCCCAAGTTGATGAACGTCCAGTGAGGGACTGCAAACGTTGATAGATAGTAGCTGAAGACAGTAAGCCATAGATTCCGGAGGTTCGTTGCGTCATTTCAGGCGGCTCCATTGCCACCGTTACCGTTTGGTGGCGGGCGTCGAATGCGCCCGATCTGCCGGCGATTCGGTTGCTTTGGAAGCCGGGAGATCGCGATGTCTGGAACTGGCCAAAACGCCGGGGCGCCCCGTGAGATTCCGGTCGCAGTACTCTTCAGCCTCTCGTTCGCGGACGGACGACGTTGCCCGTGCGGCGAACGCGCGAGACAAACCAATCCCGCTGCCTGCTAGAGCAGCGGCACCGACACCGGTCGTGACCAACAGAAACCATGCATGCATTAATAGGGTCAGCGCCAAAGCGCTGTCCGGCGTCGCTCCGAGCGCGGTCAGAATCGCCGTTGCGAAGAATTCGTAGGTGCCCACAAAACCGGGAGCAGCCGGCACCATCATACCCAGTCCCAGCACGGCTACGACCAGCGCCCCGCCCGCAAGCGAGAGCGGCACGCCCATGGCCGCCGCCAGAGCCCAGACCAATGCTCCTTCCAGGCCCCAGAGCACGGCGGTCAAGACCACGAGTGCGGCCATCTTGCGCACGGACCCGACGGCACTCAATCCCTCGGCAAAGCTCGCGAACAGCAACTCGATCTTCTTTCCGAGGGCCGGCTTCCGGACGAACCGACAACAGGTTAGCACAAGTCGTCGAAACACGTCTGGGCGGCGTTGCAGGGACCATAACATCAGAGAACCGCCGCATAGCACAAGACCGGAAAGCGCCGCCAGACGTTCCAGCCACGGCGCCAGGTCGAGAAAGACCAGAGACAGGGTGACAACAAAGAGCAGTGCGATGCCGTCCAGCGCCTTCTCGACTCCTAACGTTCCCAGTACGCGACTTGCGTTTCGCAACGAGGGATCCTGTCCCACAAGAAAGCAACGCAGTACGTCCCCGCCGCGGGCGGGCAGCAGGTTGTTGACCAAGAGGCTGATGTAGAAAGCACGCGTGGCGAGCGAGAAGCTGGGACGATGCTCTCGTGAGAACATCCACTGCCAGCGCAATGGGCGTACCGGGATGGTCACGAGCGAGATTAGAAGAGGCAATAACAGGCGTTGCGGCGACAAGGCTGTTACCTGTCGCCACGCTTCAGGCAAGTTGAACTTCGGCAGGATGAGCAACAGGAGCCCGACGCCGATCAGAATCCCGACGGCGCTCAAGCCGAAACGAAACCTTCTGGCTCCTGAAGGCATTCTAATTCACCGCTTCCCGGTCTTCACGCCGAGTAGGCGCGGGAGCGCCGACTCCCACGTTGCCGGCTTGTTGTTCGGTCCGTTGAGGCGGGCAGTCCTGATCGAGATGCAAGGAATCCTCGATGAAATACCGCGGTCTCCGGCGTGCGGCTTCCAGGGTGCGCCACAGATACTCGCCAAGCACTCCGAGCATCGTCATCTGCACGCCCCCCAGTACCAGCACGGCCATCATGATCGACGCCCAGCCCGCGATCGGTTGGGCCGCGGCCAGACGCATGATGATGATGAAAGCGGCGTATAGAAAGCCGAGAACGCTGCACGCCATCCCCAGGTATGACATGAACCTCAGTGGCACGTACGAGAACGACACGAACGCGTCGGCGAAAGCGCGCAGCTTGCGCTCGATCGTCCACTTTGACTTGCCGTGCATCCGCGCCTTCTTGACGTAAGGAATGTGCGTCTCGCGGAATCCAAGTCGGGCGATATCGCCTCCCAGGCTGGGGTTCGCTCCAACCGAAGCCAACAGCGCGTCGATAACCTTGCGATCTAACAACGCGAAGTCCGAGCCACGCGGCGGCATTTTAACCATGCCGACTCGCCTCAACAGCCAGTAGTAAGTTTCGGCGAACACGCGTTCGATCCAGTGGATGCCCTCGCGCTCGGCGCGGACGGCCCAGATCACGTGATTTCCCTCTCGCCAGCTTTCGATCAGTCGCGGGATCAATTCTGGTGGGTCCTGCAAATCCGCCGCGAGGAAGGCCGCGCAATCGCCCCGCGCGTGTTCCAGCCCAGCGAGAATCGCGACGTGGCTGCCGCAATTGGACGACAGACGCAGGTAGGTGTACTCCGGCGCGTCCGCGCAAGCGCGTTTCATCAACTCCGGCGTCGCGTCGCTCGAATGGTCGTCCACCAGAATGAATTCGAACGAGACGCCCGTGTTGCTCGCGGTTACGCCGCGCAAACGCTCGAACAGGGCCGGAATCCCCGTCTCCTCGTTGTAAACCGGAATGACGACGCTGACCTTCAATCCTTGCTTCATCGCGACGGCGCCTCAATCGCGCCCAACCAGGCGGCGCTCGAACGTCTCGAAGACGTTCCTTTCGGAAACCGTCTCGTCCTTAAAAACAGTAACGGAGAATTCGTACGGCATATAGTCGTGCCGCAGTAAAACCCGCCGGCTGAGCGATTTCGCCTGCCCGAGAATCCAGGCCGGATCGGTGTGCCAGCCGTCGGGCTTCTGGAAATCCACGTGCGTGCTCAGGAAATCGACCGACAGGGCCGTACGCGTCATGCCGAACAGCGCCCGCAGCGCCCTGGCGATGTGCTCGCGATTGTCGCCCACCTTGAGCTTCGCATTGAATACGCCGGAGGCGATGACGAAATCGAATTCATCGAGTCGTGCATCGTCGCCCGTGACGTCCAACTCGCGCAGGTCGAGATCCGGGTGTCGCTCGCTCGCGATCGCCAGCAGGTCCGGAACGATATCGACGCCGGTGTACCGGCCGCGCCAGCCGTGCGCCCGAAGAAAATCGTAAAGGTCGGCGAAACCGCAACCGTAATCGAGCACCGCGCTTTCCGGCGCCAGGAGTGCCTGCTCGGCCAACACCGCGAAACGAACCTCCTGACGCCCGTGCTTGCCCCACCCGAGCGTCTCCGGCGAATAGCCGTACTGGTGCAATCGAGCGCGATATCGATCGACGTAATCTCGCCGGTCCACTTGGTCCACCGTCACTCCTTGTCCAGCAATCCGGCCAGGTTTCCGCCGAGGACGTTGGCGAGCTTCTCACTCTCCAGGCCCCGGCTCAGGTCACGAAAATCCGCCAGTGCCTCGCCGATGCCGATCTCCGGAAAATCCGATCCGAAGATCATCCGCCGGTCGAACGTTCGCAACAGGTAAGCCAGATCGGTCGTGACCGAACTTCCCGCGTATCGCCGCATTGTAAAGGAAACGTCGAGCCATGTATTCGGACAATCGCGGATCGCCTCGGCCAAGTGGAGTGCCCCAGCCCCGCCCGCGTGCAACAGCACGAATCTCAGCTCGGGATGACGGCCGATCAGCTCGTGCAGCGTGTCCACCGGCGGCTTGCTCAACGTTCCGCCGGAGAAATACAGCAGCGAGTCGAGCCACACGAGCGAGCACTCGTTCCAGCCGGCCAATTCCTCCAGCACCGCCGTCACGCGCGGATCGAGCGGGTCGTAACGATTCAGCCGCGGATGCAGCTTGAGCACCTTGAAGCCCGTCCCGCGCAACGCGGCGCGAAATTCGCCGGCCGTTTCTCTCGGCGACGAAAATGCCGCCGGATTGAACGACGCCCCTGGCGCCAGCCGCCCCGGATGACGCCCGCAGACGTCGAGCACGAACTCGTTGGGGATAAAGCCGGCGAGCGGCACGACAACGGCCCGCTCCACGCCCGCCGCGTCCATCTCGCGCAGCAACCGCGCTTCGCCGGCATCGTGGTTCGTACGGAACCAGCGGCCGTCGGGTGTCACGTGCGTAAGGGAGTCGATGATCATGCGGGTTTCATCGCGCTGGTCGATTCACTCATGACAAAGCGCACGGCGCCGATGGCTTGTTGCGCGGAGTCGATGGCCTCCTGCCGGGTGACGCCGGTCGAGATGACGAAGCCCGGCCGATCCGCGTCGCCGGAAATCGGTCTCACGACGGTGCCCGCCGCCAGGTTGAACCCGAACTCCAGAATGTTGGGCATCCGCCGGGCCGTCTCGATGTTCTCGGCGAGCAGGAACACGCCCTCGGGGGGTGCGAAAAAGCGATAAGACACGGCCCGTCGCCATTTAGGGCGGAGATCGACGTCCTCGCCGAGGAATATGCGTGTCAGGGCGCTGGGCATGCACACGCCGCTGGCGGTTTCCACGATGCGGCTGAAGATATGCCCGCCACCGCCGCGCGCGCCAAGTTCGACCAGGTAATCGCCGGCGGCGTTGGTCATGCACTCGCAGTGAAACGCGCCGTTGTGGAGACCGAGCGCCGCGACGGCGTGTTTCACAAGCTCCTCGACCTCGCGTTGTTTCGCCTCGGGCAGGTCGGGCGGATAGTCCAAAGCCATCGCGACACAATACTGGTCGTGTCGCTGGTGCTGTTTGTCCGACATCGCCAGCACCACGGGGCGGCCGTGCTGAACGAGCCCTTCGATGGTGAGCTCGGTCCCGACGATCATTTGCTCGACGATAAAGTCGGGTTGACGGGCATGTTCGCGGGCGAACTCCGCGGCCCGCGGCAGATCCGCCTGGCTGCGCATCACGCTGACGCCGCGGCTGCCCCAGCCGAAGGTCGGCTTGAGGACGAGCGGATAACCGAGCGCGTCGGCCGCCGCGGGAAGTTCGTCCAGGTTTTTTATGACGCGAAACGCGGGCTGCGACAAGCCGGCCCGCTGCCATGCCGCGCGCATCTCGCCTTTGTGCAGGCAGCGCCAGGCCACGTCGACCGGGACATTGGGCAAGCCGAGCCGTGCGCTGGCCTGAGCTGCCGTCCAGACGCCCAACTCGTTCACGCCCAGGATCAGGTTGGCACCGATGCGCCGCGCGCAGTTCGTCACGGCGTCGACGTCGCCGAAGTCGATGGGCTCGGAGCAGTCGGCCAAGGCAAAGCCTGGCGCATCGGGATCGCGATCGATGGCGTGAACCTTGAAGCCCTCATCGCAGAGGATTCGAATCGACTCGCCGAGCAGTGCCCCAGCCCCGAGCTGCAGGATGGTCGCACCGGCCATCAAAGTCGCCCGTTACGCACTGGTGATGATTCCACGGCCACGCCGTGGTGGTTCTTGCCGCACGGAAGGCTGGTGTCGTCGATCAGTTTCTTGATTCGGCGCAGCCCAAACATATTCTCTTCCAGGCTCGCGGTGCCGACAGAAACTCGTACGAACTTGTCACACGAGCCGCCGTACCCCAAGCCCGGAACGACGCTGACGTGATCTTCCTGCAGCAGACGCGTGCAGAATTCCTCGGACGTCAACTGCGATGGGGCGGTCGATACGAAGAAGTAGAAGGTTGCCGTCCCCGCCAGGTAATTCAGGCCGATCTCATCCATGTATTCGGCCAGGCGAGCACGTTTGCGGACGACCTGATGAATCTGCGGCATCGTGATCTCGAGGATTCGGTGAAAGTGCTTGGCGACATAGTGCTCCAGGATTGTCGCCGGACAGGTGATCAGGTGCTGGTTCACCTTCAGTACGTTGTGAATCAGGTCCGGATTGGCGATCACGTATCCCAGGCGCCAACCGGAGATGCCGTAGTTCTTGGAGATCGAGTTGAAGATCACCGCGTGCCGCTTCTCGCGATCGAGACGGCCGAGTGAGATGAACGAGTCGCCAACGAGGAAATCGCTGTAGGCCTCGTCACTGAAAATCCAGAGGTTGTGCTTCTCGGCCAGCATCAACAAATGCCGCAGTTCCATTTCCGCGAAGACGAAGCCGCGGGGATTATTGGGGTTGTTGACGATGATGGCCTTGGTCTTGTTCGTGATGTAGTCCCCGAAGTCGTAGACGGTTTGGTTGTACGGGACGTGGACCGGCACCCCGTAGCACAACCTTACCTGCTCGGGGTAGCTGACCCACGCCGGTTCGTGGATGATCACCTCGTCACGGGGGTTTAACACCGCCATCAGCGCCATGTGGATGGCGGCCTTTGACCCGGCGGTGATGAGGATCTCCCGCTCCGGATCTACTGGCACGTCGTATTGCGTACGGAAGTATCCGGCTAGGCACTCGCGCAGCTCCGGGATGCCGAGCGAATGGGAGTAGTGATAGATCTCGGGGTAGGGAAGATCGTCCATGGGCAGCAACGGGATATCGAAGTAAGCCTCCCCCAGGCTCATTACGACGACCTGCTTACCCTGACGCTTCAAGTCATAGACCATGGTGTTGTACTTGATGGACATTGCCTGTACGGCATTGCTGGTTACGTCGGATAAACTGGGCATCTCATCTCCCTTCACCGCGCGACGTCTGGATGAGCATTTTCGTGTGAACCACCCTGCCATGCAACCCTGTCCGCCGGGCGCAATCTGGCAGCAATCGAATCAACGGCATCTCTGATGAGTATATGGGCAGAGATCACCTTCGGCTGTCGGCCCAGGGCGTCCGGGGTCTGACACGCACGTCCAAAGATCTACGGAGGCTGTAGCCTACACGGCGGCCGCCACCGCGCTCGCAACCTGTTCGATGTACGTTTTGGTCAACTCCGCGTACATCGGCAACGACAGTTCCTCGCGAGCCAGTTGTTCAGATACGGGAAAATCCCCCGCTTTGTAGCCGAGATCGCTATGCACGGGTAGCAGGTGGACCGGGTCCGGATAATGCCTGCCGCTCTGAACCTCATGTTCACCGAGCACGGCCTGGATCGCGTCTCGTCTTGGTGACCGCAGCGCGTAGATGTGGAATACGTGCCGCACCTCCGGCGCCACTGCGGGGGTAACAACGTCGCTATCTGCCAGTAGCTCTGAATACCGGGCGGCGTGGCGGCGTCGGGCCTCGGTCCACTGCTCGAGATGGCGCAACTTGACGCGCAACACGGCACCCTGGATGCCGTCCATGCGATAGTTGTATCCCGGCAGGACGTGCTCGTATTTCTTCCTTTGCCCCCAGTCGCGCATCATGCGGGCCTTCTCGGCGTACTTGGCGTTATTGGTCAGGAGGCAGCCGCCTTCGCCGTAAGCGCCGAGGTTCTTGCCGGGATAGAAGCTGAAGCAGCCGATGTCGCCAATGCTGCCAGTGCGTCGGCCCTTGTACTCGGCGCCGTGCGCCTGGGCGGCATCCTCGATGACGATCAGGTTGTAGCGATTGGCGATCTCGAGGATGGGGTCCATGTCCGCCGGTTGGCCGTACAGGTGCACCGGGATGATGGCCTTCGTCTTAGGTGTGATCGCTGCTTCGATCTGCGTGACGTCAATGTTGTAGTACAGCGGGTCGCAATCGACAAACACGGGACGCGCGCCGGTGTAGCGAATCGCGGCGACGGTGGCGACGAACGTCATCGGCGTGGTGATCACCTCGTCGTCAGGGCCGATGTCGGCGGTCAGCAACGCCAGGTGCAGCGCGCTTGTCCCGGAATTCATCGCCACTGCGTGCTGCGCGTGACAGAAATCTCCGAATTCCTTCTCGAACGCGGTGACTTCACTCCCGAGCGCGAACTGGCAGCTTTCCAGGACCCCGTTGAGGGCCGACTGAATCTCGTCTTTGATCGACTGGTACTGTGCTTTCAGGTCGAGAAAAGGAACCATCAATCACGTCCCCAAACTAAAATCCTTGCCTTGGTGCGGGGAGAATCCAGAGTGTCGTCAGCGCCGGTCCGTCCGACGTGCGACTCATGCCGCGCCACGATCGCCAGCTCATTCGGTCAACTGCAATTCGACCGGCCGGCCGTGCTCGGCGAGCGACCTCGTCGCCGCCTCGAGAATCTGCACGACGCGAAGCCCGAGCCCGCCGTCCGTCAGCGGCTTGCGTTTCTCTTCAATCGATGCAACGAACTCGCGTGCCAGCCCTTGCAGCGCCTCGGTCTGCGCGATCTTCGGCGACATCATGTCGCCCGTGCGATAGCCGATGAGCATCTGGCGGCGATTCTCGTCGCTGTCGTCTATGGTAATACCCTTGTCGTATATCTTGACCTTCTCGCTCGGCTCGAGGTCATCATAGACGATCATCTTGCTGCTGCCACCGATTAACGTACGGCGTACCTTGACCGGCGCCAGCCAGTTGACGTGCACGTGGCCGATCTGCGGCCCGTCGAAATAGACGGTCAGGTAGGCGATATTCTCCGGCTGATTCGCGACATGGCTCATCGCCGTTGCCGAGACGGCAGTAGCACGCGCCGGCAGGAGGTAGTCCATAATGGACAGATCGTGCACAGCGAGATCCCACAGCACGCTGACGTCGTGTTGGAACAGTCCGAGGTTTACGCGAACCGAATCGTAGTAGTAGATCTCGCCCAACTCGCCGCTAGCGATGATGTCGTGGATTTTCTGCACCGCGCCCGTGTAGAGAAAGGTGTGATCCACCATCACGACCCGACGGCGTTTCTCCGCCTCATCCAGAAGCCTCCGGGCCTCATCGGCCGTGGCGGTCAGCGGCTTCTCCACGAGCACATGCTTGTCCGCCTTGATCGCCTGCAGGGCGAGTTCGAAGTGTGACGAAACGGGGGTGGCAATCACGATCGCATCGATCGACGTATCGTTCGCCAGCTCGCCGGGATTATCGGTCGTTTTCACACCGGGATGGCGGCGTTCCGCGATCGACCGTCGCCTCTCGTCGAGGTCGCAAACGGTGACGACTCTGGCGTTGGGCAAGTCCGCGAAATTGCGGACGAGATTGGGTCCCCAATATCCGTAGCCGATTACTCCGATGCCAAGCATGATCTCTCCTCGTGATCCTTGGCCTTCCCGATGATCCGCGCAGGGACGCCGGCCACCGTGGCCCCGTCTGGGACGTCGCGGGTAACGACGGCGCCCGCACCAACGAGCGCTCCTTTACCGATGGTCACGCCGCAGAGAATCACAGCCCCGCTGCCGAGCGAGCTACCGTGCTTCACGCGCGTCGGGATCACCGTCCAGTCGGCTTCCGTCATGAGTTGCCCATCGGCGGCGGCGGCGCGTGGGTAGCGGTCGTTGACGAACACGACATGGTGCCCGACGAAAACCTCGTCATCGATCGTGACCCCCTCGCATATGAAGGAGTGTGAGGATACCTTGCATCTGGCACCGATCGTGGCATTCTTCTGGATTTCGGTGAACGCGCCGATTTTCGTGTCGTCACCGATCCGGCAACCGTAGAGGTTTACCAGATCGGGCTGGAAGATTCGCACGTCTTTACCCAAAACAACATCGGGTGCGATCGGCATGCGTGGCCTCGTCGTGGCGGGTAACCCCCCACTCTGGGGCCATCTTCTACCTTGTCCACGTAGACCGGTCAAGCCGCATTTCGAGGACTAAGGCGGACGCGTTGTGTCGCATTCCTTGAACTCGATGATAACAAAGAACTTACGCGATTTATGATCGCGGGACTCGTCGGCTGAGCGGCAGTTACAGCTTGCTCTCGTGCCGGAGAGTCTTCTGTCTCTCTCGCGGATGTTGCCCGCCTGGAAGTCAAGCGGCGATTTTGGGGCTCCAGAACAGGCTTCCGTTCAAGGGATAATGGCGCTTGTATCGCCTGAGGAGGTGACCACAACGCGGGCATGTCGGAACACGCGCCGGAGGACCTTCGCTTTCGGCTGCATCGGAATGGCCCAGGCACGTAGAACCGCAATCTCCACCGGGAGTCGATGGGAGATCCCGAGAAGTAGGTTTACGCTGACATCGCCCAATGCCGGGGGCCCGCGGGCGCTCTTGCCTTATTGAAGTTGCTGGACGCCCACAGCACGTGGTACTATCGTCGGGGCAGACGATGAAAACAGAAAGTCGCCAACCGACCCGGGAAGAGCCGTAGTCAGGGCGTCTGGCGAGACCTCGATGCTTAGAATACAAGCGGATTCGGCTACTCAAGCTGTGGCCTGGATTCCCATGATCGTTGCGGCGGCAGTCGGTGTTCTATGCCCCAAGGCAGCAGGTACATTATTCTCGCTTCCCCTCGCGCTGCCACGGCGTACATTTCCAGCCTGCTGACTAACATCGGCCTCAACTGCAGTCATGAGTCCTTCTTTAAGTTTGAGCAGCGCTGGCAGGGCTTCCTTAAGGCAGGCGAAATCTTCGGAGAAGCTTCGTGGTTAGCCGTTCCATTCCTCGAACGGATGCCGCTCCGCGTGCCCATTCTCCATCAAACACGCCACCCCGTCGATGTCATCCGTTCGCTGCTCCAAATCCGCTTCGTTGATCTTGATGACAACGACCTGCCCGTTCGGCAGGGCGTTGGATTGCGCTTCACACAGTTTGCCTATCGCCATTGCCCCATGCTGTTCGAGTATGCCACAACGCGCGAGCGGGCCATTTGGTTTTACTACTTCTGGAACCGCAAGATCGAAGAGGGCAGCGCGAACCGTCAGATTCTGCGCTACGCCGTCGAACACCTCAGCCCAGATTGCTTACGCCAAATCCTCGACCACATCGGCGTACCTCAAGAGCGAGTGCCCGATGACGTCTTGACCGCCAACTTCGAACTCCTCCCACGGAACATAAACACAAAATCTCGCGAAAAGATCGCGTTGACCGAAGACGTCACGTGGGACGATCTGCCAGAAGCGGTGCAGCAACTCGCGTCCTCGTATGGCTATGCGCCCGCCATAAGCACGGGCGAGATCGACCCCGCCTCGCCCGACGCCGTCCAACAGGCACAACAGGCCCTGCGCAAGCAAGCCCAGACGCTCCTCAGGCACCACGCAGAGGAGCGTAGCAAGCTGGTCACCAACATCAATTACATGCGAGCGCGACTTCACGAGGCCGAGCAGGCCCGGCAGGCCACGAGCCAAGAATCGACCACAACCGGCCTGGCCGGCGACGACGACGGCCGCGCCATCTTCCCGGTCGAAGATCAGCAGGTCTCCCAAAGATACCCGGATGGAATCGAGACCTGCGAAGGCAAACTGGCACGCCGGGCACGCGCGCACTGGGTGTGCAGCAAGGTGGTCGGGCAGCGCGTCCTTGGTGTCGGCTGCAGTCAAAGCACCACTGCAATCATCCTCGGTCGGGAGGGAGCAAATGTAGTAGGCATCGACATCAGGGAAACGGCAATCAGAGAGGCCCAAGACGCCCTCCAGCGCGAACCCCAGTATGTCCGGGACAATGTTGAATTCGCCCTAGTCGATGTTTTTGACACTACCTTTCAACCAGGCTCATTTGATACCATCATCCTGGACCACATTCTCGACAAGCTGACGCAACCTGCCAGGTTGCTTGACCTCGTGTGCCGTTGGCTTCGGCACGGAGGCCAGCTGATCGCCACGGCTCCGCACGGTTTCCGGCCACATTGCGGGCAGAAGTCTGGATTTTATCTTTCTAGTTACCTTGGCTTGCTGGGACAGTTCCTTACGGTTGTCGAAGTTGATCTTGTCGACGGCCTGTATCTTTGCGCCATAACCGTTAAACCCGACATTGGGCAGATGCCACAGCCCCCACAGACACGTAAGCTGGAATCCTGGACCCGCGCATGCAACGAGGCGCTTTACTCATCACAAGCTCGCGATTATTGGAAACACAATCTTGAGAAGGTCTCGCTTCAAGAGGACATCCAGGCCATTCGCCACACACTCGAGGAATCCCGCAGAACAGGAGCGCGTCTTCTCCAGAACGATACTCATCTTCAGACAAAAATCAGCATCCTCCATGAACAACTTTGTCAGGCGCGTGCAGCACAGGTTCGATTGACGGGCTCTCACGTCTTGGCGGATTACGCGCCTTCCCGTGAGTCAGCTCCCCTTACGGGACGCCCGTCCCAGACGAAAGGAGGAATCCTGTTTTTCGCCGTCAATGGCGCCGGCCTCGGGCATCTGACCCGATCCCTTGCCGTGGCCAAGCGGATTAGGCAAGTCGACCCGTCTATGCCGATTTACTTCCTCACATCCAGCCAAGCCCTTCCGCTTATTGCGCGCCACGGTATTATTGCATATCATATCCCCCCTTTTAGCGCCTTTGGCCACGGCATCCGGACCGATCACTGGAACGATCTTCTTCTTAAACAAATCCAGATGATTGTAGCGCTTCACCATCCTGCCGCACTGGTGTATGACGGAGTCTTTCCTTATGGCGGTCTCATGAAAGCGCTTTCTCGAATTCACTTTGCTTGTACCGCGATGATTCTACGCCTGCGGCACAGGCATGATCGCTTGATTAAGGTCCTCCCCTCCCTGAAGCGGTTTAATCACGTGCTCTGCGCTGGTGAACCCGGCCTGGTAATGCCGCGGGAATTCGGCGCTCTCAACCACAAAGTCTTTGACCCTATAATGCTTCTTGATAAGAACGAGGTGTTAACGCGCGAAGAGAGTCTTCGCAAGCTCGGTGTTCCGCTTGACTGCAGATCTATATATGTTCAGCTTGGCGCCGGCAACATCAATTCAACAAAACCGTGGCTTGACAAGATCCTTTCTGTCCTTTCCCGAGTCCTTTGTGCACATGTTGTACTGGGAGAATCTCCTATAAGCGACGCTGAAATTGATGTGCAGGGGAATGTGCATGTGCTTCAGCACTATCCGAACGCCATTTACTTCAATGGTTTTGATCTTGCCATTTGTGCGGCCGGATATAACACCTTTCACGAATTGATGCACCACGGAGTTCCTTCAATCCTGGTGCCGAACCAGAAAGCCGTAACCGACGACCAAGTAGCCCGAGCAAAGATTGCGGCGGAGCACGGAGCTGCCGAGGTCGTAATGACTGTAGATAAGGTGGAAGAGACCATTGTGAGGTGCTTAGAGAGCGACTCGTTGCAGGCTATGCGGGATCGCGCCAGGTCTCTTGTTCCGAGAAATGGTGCTGGAGATGTCGCGGAGTATCTTCTTGAGGCTGTAGCTAGCGAGGCCGCTGGTCCTGTCGACCTGGCCAGGCTAGAGTCGGTTTAGGTGCATCGTGGCCGCGAGAAGGAAGTTATGGGCGTCCATCGCGGGCTGCTCGAGACGGTCATAAGTGTGATCACACGGACTGGTCGGCACACGGCACCTTGGGAATCTGGTGCTTAACGAGTGTGCTGAAACTTGGCGGAGAAGCGGGATCGCATGAACGGGAGAGGCACACCTTGGTACTGGACCCCAAAGGGGGAGCAGATCAATCGAGTTCAGATTCTATGACGCCGGGTTCGTGCGAGGAGAGTAGGTCGCATGTTGTACAATGGCGCTAGCGAACAGATGGAGAATGTGTCTCTGGAACCTCTGCCAACCTCAAGCCCAGATGCGATTGATCAGTGGATGTGTTCTCATGTTACTGGCCGCCAAGTGCTTGTTGTGGGAGGCGCAGAGAGCCTGACAACAGTCCTTCTTCTGGCCAGGCAAGGGTGCGTAGTAACGTCCGTGGATTGTGATCCGACCGCACATCTTAGCGCTCAACAGCATTTGGAATCGCAGCCCACTCTCGTGCAGAAGAACGTTACGTTGCAGACGATGCGCGATGGGCGGCTACCCTTCACTGAGCAAGCATTCGACACGATGTTCATTGGGAATGGGATAGAGCAGCACATGCGACTAGCGGTGGTCCTGGAGGGGACCCGGCAACTTCTGAAACCAGGGGGCACACTAGTCATGACGGTGCCCTTTGGATTTACTTCGACGCATACGAACATTCGATCATACGGCCTAAGTGCGTTCTGCGAGGCTGTTGGAGGTCTCTTTGAGACCCGGGACCTTGCGATACAAGAAAGAACGATATGCTTTGCAGGAACTCCGGCAAGCAATGGACTTCACTCCGGCCTGAAGGCCGAGGAAGCCATGCACCTGCTTAGAGTATCTGAGGAGGCATTTCGGACAGTCGAGCAGCTTTATGCCAGAGAGGACGATGGCTATCGACGGAGAATCGCGGTGCTTGAGGGAAGGCTAGAGGAAACACGCCGCCATTTACTGGCCTATCGCAAGCTACACACTTATGTAGTGGATATTCTTCAAGAGACTTCCGAGTATATAAGTGCACACCAGACGCGGTTCAGCATCGACGTAGCGCGCGCCTCGATTCAGGAAGCCATCGCTCGTGCATCTAGGCAAGACTCCTTACGGGAGGCCTTGGGCGCAATTCCCATCATAGTGAGGCAGGTTTTGCACCAGGCGAATACTCGCCGCCACGATCAGTTGGCCCAAAGCGAGCTGGAGAAGAATGTTTTGGTGGAGGAGACGGGCAGGTTAGTGCGGGCGTTGCAGCAGAAGGAAGGGGAGATTCGATATCGACTGGGTGACGCTTTGGTGCGAGCGTGTGACGGCCCGAAGGAGTTCCTCTTTTTACCCTTGCGACTGCTTCAGCTCTTCAGGGCTGGATTGCGGAATCGCTTGGCGCGCAGGCGAAGCTAGGAATCGTGAGGGAATAAGGCTTTCCTCAGCCTGGTTTGGCACAGAAAGTGTCAATGCCAGCGACCCTCATGGCAGTTAGCACGTGAATCGGGGGGGATCGCGACTCTTTGATTCGCCATTCCTCGCCGGCTTGTCCCGGCACATGGATATTCCGCTGAACTCAATGATTCAGGCCTTGCGATCACGGACGGGGGCGGATCAGGCTTTTGGTTTGGGTGGGCGATCATTGCCGTTGAGGGCTGCATGGTCGGCGTAGGCCTGGGTTACTTCTTCGGGGGCGCCCTCCATGAGCACGTGCCCGTCGACGATCCA
>JBDRKQ010000191.1:0-18950 GCA_043813895.1 Planctomycetota bacterium | reverse complement strand
CGAGGAGTTGGGAGGACAGGGGGCTGCCGAGGCCCGGAACCACTATTGAGAGCGAGGGCGGAGCCTGATGGACGAGAACACATTCCAGAGCAAACTCGCGGAGTTGGTGCAGGAAATCGGGGCGTTGCCCGCTGGTGAGCGGGCGAAGCTGGAGGCGCTTGCCCAGGACACCAAGGAGCGACACAAGAAGCTCAAGCAGACCGTTAGCAGCCTCCAGGACTCCATTGACTATCTAAGGTTGTCTATCAAGTACCTGCTCTTTGACCTTGAAGCGACACGGAGAGAGAACAACTACCTCCGCAAGATGTTGGAGGAGGAGCCCGGCAACTAACCGCCTGGCCCGGATTCAGGCAGACCGTCGGCGAGCAAATGCCCGCCGCGAGGTGGGCTCGATATCGTTACACGAATGATCCCGGACACCGTTTGGAAACTCGAATCACAGGTTGGGGAGCTTGTGGTTCGAAGCCGCCGCTGAGCCTGGGGGGGAATTCAGCGGCGCCAGGGGGATCGAATCCGAGTTGATCGCGTCCGAGTGGCTCTTGGACGCAAACCAATTCGGAGGGGAAGGGGGGAAGCACAGGCATGACCTGTGCTTCTCTTTTCTTCTGCGCCCGTACGGCGTTTCCTGTAGGAGGTGGTACTACGCCGACTTTCCGACATGGGCCAACACCTCGTCCAGGCACGCGACGACAAACTGCGCGTCGGCGGAAGTGAGGCACATCGGCGGCTTGATGCGGAGGACGTTCCCGTAGTAGCCGCCCTTGCCCATGAGCAGGCCGCGGTTCCGCGCCTCTTCAACAACTTCCGCAGTCTCCGTGGCGGCCGGCTCTTTTGTCTTGCGATCTCGAACCAGCTCAACCCCCAGCATCAGGCCCATCCCGCGGACCTCGCCGATCAGCGGGTGCTTCTCCGCCAGCGCCTCCAGGCCGCCCCGCAACTCCTCACCGATCTTCCGCGCGTTTTGCTGGATCCCCTCTTCGTCAATGATGTCCAGCACCGCGAGCCCATAGGCTGCCTGGACCGGGTTGCCGCCGAACGTGTTGAAGTGGAGCTTGCCGACGAGCGACTTGGCGATTGCCGGCGTTGTCGTCACGGCGCCGAGCGCCGTCCCGTTGCCGATGCCCTTGGCCATCGTCACCATGTCCGGCACGACGTCGTAGTTCTCGAACCCCCAGAACTTCGTGCCCGTCCGCCCGAAGCCTGTCTGCACCTCGTCCGCGATGCACAGACCGCCCGCTTTGCGGACTTCCTCATAGGCGATCTTGAAGTACTCTTTCGGGGCGGTCACCACACCGCCGACGCCCATGATCGGCTCCGCGATAAACGCCGCCACCTCGCCCGACGTGGAAAACTTGATGAGCTCGCCAACGTCCCGCGCACATTTCATGTCGCACGCCGGATACCCCAGCCCCAACGGACACCGGTAACAATACGCCGGGATCGCATGGTGCACGCCGAACGCATGCGGTACGGCGTACTTCCACGTGCTGTGCCCGGTCAGTGCCATCGCCGTCGTCGATCCGCCGTGGTAGCCGTGGCGCATCGAGATGACATCGAACCGGCCCGTGTGCATCCGGGCGGTCAGCATCGCAAGGTCGTTCGCCTCGCTGCCGCTGTTCGTGAAGTAGGTGACCTTGAGATCGCCCGGCAGCTTGGCGGCGAGCTTCTTCGCGTACTGCCCCACGGTCGGGTGGATGTAGATCGTGGTCGTGTGCTGCAAGCGGCCGACCTGCTCGCGAACGCGCTCGACCTGCTTCGGATGGCAGTGCCCGATGGAGATCGTCACAATGCCGCCGATCGCGTCCAGGTATCGCCGTCCCGTCTCGTCATAGAGGTACTGCATGTGCCCCTCAACGGCCATGAACGGTTCCTTGTAGTACGTGAGAATCGCAGGCGAAAGGTACTCCCGGCGAAGGGCGAGCACCTCGGCCTTGGAAGGCCCGTCGTAGGGTTGCGGCGTGTGGCCGCACGGCGGCAACGAGAGGGTCTCGGGCGTCGTCTTGTGGGTCGTGGGCATGGCGAGATTCCTTTCAATCCCCCATTGTCCGGCAACATCGCATTAAAGTCAAAGAATGTGACGGCTCCGCTACACACACGTCCGTGACAGATTCGGCGGGGCGCTCCAGTGCCGTGATGTAGATGGGGATGAACGCCCGTTGCTCTGGCTGGTATAAGATGCGACGACGCAAAACGCGACGGGCAAAACAAACTCCAGCAAATGCCGGGGAATTTCACTTTTTCCAGTGAAATCCCCGCCACGCGACCCACGCTCCCGCTTGTCCGGCAGGCAAACTGTGAAAGGCGCCACGTCGTCGAGATCGACAACGTCGTTTCGGTCCACCTCCTCCCGCCATCTCCTTGGAGCCTGCTCGATGCCAGGGTAGAATCAGAGCCGGGGAGGCCGCCATGCACTTGTTTTCTCGCCGGATTGTCGCGCCGACGTTCGCCTGCCTGCTTGTCGTCTCAGGCTGTGGAACCGACTTTTCGAGCCTGGACGAACTCCTCCTCAAGAGTGCCCGCCTGATCGGTCCGGTCCAGGCCGACCACGGCCTCGAGTATGAGGAAGTGGCCTTCCCAACCGATGACGGGTCCCAACTCGTCGGCTGGTTCGTGCCCGCACTAAGCGGAGCAGGACGCGCCACCGCCGTCATTCATACCGGTATGCAGGGCAACATAGAGGAGTACCTGCTCACGCTGCCGTGGTGGGCGGAAAACGACTTCAACGTTTTCGTCTACGATTGGCGCGGTTTTGGCAACAGCGAGGGCCTGCGCAGGTTCGGGTATTTCGAAGCCGACACAATCGCGGCGATCGAATATCTCAAGACTCGTCCCGAACCCGGCGCCGACGCCATCATCCACTTCGGCGTCTCCCTGGGTTTTGCGCCCGCGCTGGCCGCCGCCGCCAGGTTTCCCGATGAGACCATCGGCGTCGTCGTCTTCGGAGCCTACGAGCCCGCCCGGTTGCCGACCGACTACCTCGTAACCCAGCTCACCCCCTTGCTCGCTCCCCTCGGCGATATCGCCGGATTCTTCTTCGGCGGATGGTCCACACCGTTTCTCGCCCCATCGAGTCACATTGACGGCGTCCGCGCACCGATTCTGGCCGTCATTCTAGAGGACGACGTCATCGTGCCCCCGGAGGCGCAATTGGCTCTCTTCGAGCGATACCCCGAACCCAAGGAAGTCCTCCACACGTTCGGCGGACACCTCAGATCCCACAAGAAGGATCCCAATCTGGGTCCCGGCATCATCGCTTGGTGCGAACGACTCGACGGCCTACCGGCCGCCCAATGAGGAACGCGCCCCATCCGTCTGCGGGCGTTCGCATTCGGGGGGCGTGAAATATTCGCGGGCTATCCGCTTAACTCAAGAGGGGGCAGCGCGGCGAGCTTGCGGCAACCATAATCCTCTTCTGTGGAGCGAACTCATGAAGGCACGCTACTTGCTTTGGACGGTTCTTGCCGGCACGGCCTTGCAGCTTGGGTCAGGCTGCGCCGACGGTTCCCAGGTCTCCCTCTTCACCTCTGCTCCCAGGGTCTGGACGGGCGTCGTCACGGAGGACATCCGGATCGATCTTTCGGGCCTGAAGCGGCTGGACGTGGATACGTACAACGGCTCACTCGAACACACCTGTCTGAGCCCCGGCCGGCACGTCGCCGTGAACGTGGCAAAGAAGGCGGGCGGAGCGAACAAGGCCGACGCGCAGGCGGCGCTGGAGGCAATCGAGATTCTCGTTGAGGATCGGGGCAACGGAGCAAAGCGTGTCGGCTGGCGGTGGAAGTGCCCCCGGCGGCATTCATGGAGTGCGCACGTGAGTTTCAAGACGGACGCGCCGGCGTCATTGGCATATGGCGGCGAAACGTACAACGGAGATGTCGACGTGACGGGCATGCTCAAGGACGTGCGGGTCACGACCTACAACGGCTCGATCCGAGTCCAATGTGCCGGCCCCGAGCTGTCGGTGGAAAGTTACAACGGCAATGTGAAAGTGGATCTGACGGAGTGCCCGACGCTCCACGGCGAGATCGATTCATATAACGGCGACATCCGACTACTCGTGGCCGCCGGGTTCTCGGCTGACCTTGCGTGCGAAACGTACAACGGCGAGATCAAATGCGAAGCGCCCTGGCAGGTCCGTCGGGCCTCACGGCGGAAGCTGGTGGGGCAGATCGGCGCCGGTGGCAGAGAAGTCGAAATCACAACGTACAACGGGGACATCCACATCGAGTCAGCGGGAGAGTAGCGTCGCCTTCGCGCCTGTGGCATGGGCGTCTCGCCCGTGTCTTCACCGCCAAGACGGCGGTGCCACAGGTAGCGTCGGCCCCCCGTGGCCGACGGGGAGTGCGCAGATGTGCCACTGCTCTCAAGCAGTGCCAAGCCGCAGGCGCCTTGGCCAACACTGCTTAAGAGCAGTGCCACGCAAACCCGCAGACTTGAGGTTGGCGATACACTAGCCGAAGAGATCATCCAGGAACTCAGCGATGTCGTCTTCTGAGTCGTCGCCATCGCTTTGACGCCCGGAATCCTGCGTGCTGGGCGCCCGTTCCACGTCAACGTCTGCATCGAAGTTAAACAATCCGCCGCTAAGACGGATATGCACGGTGTCCCCGCAGTCAAAATCAGAATCTCGCCTCAGCCTGACGTTCGCGTTCACGTCGCCGACGGCGAACCCGCCGCCGTCTCGGAATTCGGTGTCGCCAATAGCGATGAGTTCGAGATCACCATCGCAGGCGAGAATGAACGTCACGGTCTGGTTGGCGAGGACGGTGCCGTCAATCCCGAAGCTCGTCACCAGCTCGCCCTGATTGAAGATATCCTCGAAGATGTTCTTGCTGTCGCTGGTGCGGATCTCGGGGATGGCCAGGTAGCCCGTGTCGTTCTCGATGACGACCGTGATCCCGCCTCCGAAGAAAGCGGCGAGACCGCCGAGGCTGTCGCAGGAAAGCGAGGCACAAGCCGCCAGAACCGCCAACACGCGGATCGATCGTGAGAGACGTTGCTTCATAATCCCAACTCCTCTGGGGCGTCCTTGCTCGGATGATCGTTGCCAGAGTCCACAGGCAGCCGAGGCTGGCTGGAGACCATATCGACCATCCTGGGAAACGCCATCACCCCTGAGGGGCCTGGAACGGCGACTGACTCCGCCACGACGGCCAGGACTCCGGAGTGCTGTGGTCCGAAGGTGGCGATCATTCACAACTCCAGTGCTCAAACAGGCTTGCGACGAGCCGCCAACCGCGTGCGTCGATTCCCAGCGGTTCCGGAAAGCCAGAAGTGACGACAGGGTAACTGTAAGGGTATAATCTCATAGCCGATAAGTAACGCGTAGATCGCGCCGATGAGTCCAGGCGGTATGCGTTGTTCGGCGAAGGGTCCGAGCGCGATCGGCAAGACCACGAATGCCTGTGGCGGGCAGTTCTGTCCAGGGATTCTCCTCGCGCTTTTCAAAGGGGTATCTCGTATGCGAGCGGCGGTCCGGATTCCGACGATATTGTTTCTTCCTGCGATTTCATTGGTGGCGGGAATCGTGCCGGCATACGGCGAGGTGACCAGCGTGACCGGCACGGCAACGGCCCTGGTCGTCCACCAGCATGGCGCCACCGAGCTACAGCGAGACTTCAACCAGCAGATCGTGCCCCTGACGAACGACGCGCCGCCGATCACGGCCCGGTCAAAGCTCGATCGGTTGTTGGGGGACGGTGAAGTGACGGCGGCCGGCCAGGTCGTCGCGATCCTCCACGAGCCGAACCTCACCGGCTCCGGCCGGCCCAATGATGCGGGGCTCGATCTCGGTGCGTTTTCGGACGACGACTTCAGCAGTTGGATTGTCGAAGGTACCGTCACGGAAGTCCGCACACTCGTCTTGCACCCCGCCGACATCGGCGGCGATGTTCGACGCGGATCGAGAACCCGAGTCGAGGGGCGAGTCGTTCTCTCCGGCGTCATGTTGATCACCGCTGACGAGGTCGGCAAGGATCTGTCCGACGTAAACGTGCGTTTTAGATTCCACGTGATTCAGCGATCTCCCGATCACGATCCCGTCGAAGTGCTGGCAGGCTTGTTGGTCTTGGCCGGCGACGCGAACGGCGTCGCATCGATCACAGAAGTGTCGGGCGCCATGGCGGGCGCGTTCCTGCCCGTGATAGAGTTTCCGAACTTCATCGAGGCGTTGCCTGTGGTTCAAGCCGTTCCGTTTACCGGCCTGGAGTTTCCCTACACATACGACGTCGTCGTGGGTGAGCCGTTCGACCTCGAGTTGTTCGTCGAGGCGACGTTGCATACGACGCCGGATGGCACCGGCGCCGCTGCGGTCTTCGGCTTGCCGCAAGAGGGCATCGCGTCGGTGATCGAACGTGTGAAGGAACCCGACCTTGGGAAGCAACTGACCGACATGATCGCCAGGGAGGTGGACACGACCGGCGAGGCCTACAAGAACGGCGGCGGCACGATCGTCGGACCGAGTCCGTTCCTTTTCCCAGCGTGCGGACTCATGGGGTTCGAGACGACCGGCTTGGCCGCGGTGGCGATCGCCTGTTTCTTGTGGGGCCACATCGGGCGACGGAGGAATGCCGGCCGCCCCGAGGGATAAGGGTCGTTGATTCTCGCGGCACAATCAGATGTGGTGGACGTGATCGTCTGGGGGCTCGTCCTGATCGCTGCAATCTGTGTCTTTGCCTTACTCGCGTGGTGGGCAAGGCGGCGTTTTGTGGCGTCGGACACACAGCCGAATGGCGGTGAATGGACGCTGCAACATTTGCGCGAGATGCGGAAAGATGGTCAGATTACGGAGGCCGAGTTCGAGTCGCTAAAGGCCAAGGCGATTGAGGCGGCCGCGTCGTCTGCGAAAGGGCGCAAAGATCGCGCGACATCGGCGTGAGTTTTGTTCTCTTCCGCGTGAGGCGGTGAATCGATCAAGGCTGTGACGGACGCGGGTCGATAAGTGGCGAGCGGACGACCTGAGACCTCCGACTGTTTATCAGACGTTGAGCACACGGTGCTCGCGAAGAAGGGAATTGAGAATTGACCGGCGGATCAAAAAGCGGTGACGGCGGAGGCAGGGGGAGGCGAGGAAGCAAACCAGGCCCCGGCTCCGGCAGCAGGCGGCGGCGGAGCAGCACGTGCAGTTTTTGCGGCAAGACACACCGCGATGTCGGCCCCCTGGTGGAAGGGCCGAACGATACGTATATCTGCTCGAGCTGTGTCGACCTCTGCCAGAACATCATTCGGCAGGAACGCCGCAAAGCCAGCGGCTTGCGTCCGCTCTTTCAGAAGATCCCCTCGCCGCGAGAGATCTCGGAGTTCCTGGACCGTTATGTGATCGGCCAGGACTACGCCAAGAAGGCCTTGTCCGTCGCGGTGTACAACCACTATCAACGCCTGACCCATACAGACACAGCCGACCCAGACGACGTGGAGATCGACAAGAGCAACATCCTCCTGATCGGTCCGACCGGTTGCGGCAAGACGCTCTTGGCGCGGCATCTCGCCCGCGTTTTGGACGTTCCGCTTGCGATCGGCGACGCGACCACGCTGACGGAGGCGGGGTACGTCGGCGAGGACGTGGAGAACATCCTGCTGCGGCTGCTCCAGTGCGCCGACTTCGATCTCGAAGCAGCACAGCGCGGCATCATCTGCATCGACGAGATCGACAAAATCGGGCGGAGTTCCGGAAACGTCAGCATCACCCGCGACGTATCCGGCGAGGGCGTCCAGCAGTCGCTCCTCAAGATGCTCGAAGGCACGGTGGCGAACATCCCGCCCCAAGGAGGCCGCAAGCATCCCGAACAGCAGTACATCCAGATGGACACGTCGCAGATCATGTTCATCTGTGCCGGCACCTTCACCGGTATCGAGGAAATCATCAAACGGCGCATCGGCGGCAAGAACATCGGGTTCGCCTGTGAGGCAAGCGGCGACGTGGATTCCGCCGCCGAACGAAGCGAACTGCTCCACCAGGTGGTGCCCGAGGATCTCGTCGAATACGGGATGATCCCGGAATTCGTCGGCCGCGTCCCCGTTGTCGCGACATTGGGCCCGCTCGACGAAGCGGCCCTGGTTCGGGTCTTGACCGAGCCTCGCAACGCGTTGTGTCGGCAGTTCGCGAAGATGTTCGAGTTGGCCGGCTCAGAGTTGGAGTTTGCGGACGACGCACTGCGGGAGATTGCCCGAAAGGCGATCGATCGTGACACCGGCGCCAGGGCCCTCCGCGGCGTGATCGAAGACCTGATGCTGGACATCATGTTCCACCTGCCCGAGCCCGAGATGAGGGGCCGATACAAAATCACCGGCGCAGTCGTCCGAGGTCAAGCGAGCGCCGGGCCGCTGCCCGAGCCGGCGGAGGCGAAGCTCCGAAAAGAATCGGCCTGACTGGGTTAGCACTGCCCCACCGCGTGTTTCCGCGATCCCGCCACAGAGATAATCCTGAACAGCGGGCGACCGTCTGACGATGTGATCAACGCGCAGGTGAACGGCGTTTGGCGCCGGGATCTCGAAGCTGCGGCGGAAAGGGTAGGTCTCGTGGGCGTGTCGACACCCAATCAGTCAGTCATGATGATCTGCCCGAACCTCAAGTGCCGCAAGGTGCTGCAGGTTCCGAGCAAGTGCCGCGGTAAGCACGTCAAGTGCCACTTCTGCGGCACGACCTTCGGCGTCCCGCTGGCAAAGTCGGAGCCCAGAGTCGACGGCGAGAAACAAGGCGACGGCCAGAAGACCCAAGAAGACAAAAAGTAGCCCCCCCTCTCGCTGATCTGCAACCCCCCACAGAAACACACACACGGAAGCCCACGGACGACCACCCGTGGGTTTCCCCTTTTGGATGCGGCGGGAGTCTCCGGCTACTTCCACCGGCTCAGGCACGCCCGAATCCGGGCCAGCGTCTTCTCCTTGCCGAGCAACACGAGCGTCTCGCCGATGGCAGGGCTGATCGTCTTGCCCGCCACGGCCACGCGCACGGGTTGTGCGACCTCACCGAGCTTCGTGCCATGCCGCTCGCAGAATGCAGTGAAGAAAGACTCCAACGCCTCCGCCGTCCAGGGCTCGGCGGCCTCCAGCTCCGGCAGCAGCCGCTCCAGCATCGCGCAGCCCGCCCCGTCGTTCTTGGCGAGCACCTTCTGGACCGCCTTGGCGTCGTAGGCAAGTTCCGCGTCCGGCACGAATAGGGCGCCCGCCTTGTTCTCGACGTCGCGGAACGTGCGGAAGCCCTTGCACGCCGACAATACACAGCGCGCCGTCGCATCGTCCAGCGCAGCCATAGCCGAACCGCTCACTTCCCCCCAGTCCTTGAGCGCAGCCAACAGGCGCTCGGGCGCCATCGCGGCAGCCCAGTCCGTGTTCAGGGAGAGCAGCTTCTCCCGGTCGAACTTCGCGTTCGACTTAATGACACGCTCTACCGAAAACGCCTTCACCGCATCCTCGCGCGGAAAGAACTCGCGATCGTCCCCCCCCGACCAGCCCAGGAGGTTAAGAAAGTTCCCGAGCGCCTCCGGCAAATAACCCGCTGCGCGGAAGTCATGAACGTCGATCTCCGGCAGGGACACGCCCGCCGAATCCGCCAGGCGCAGCAGACCCTCCATCGCGATCGCCTGAAACTCCGGCTTGCGCTTGGCTTTCTTGTCTCCGAACCAAAGCGCGGCGCATTCCAGCTCGACTCCCGCTTGCTCGGCGATGTCTTCGACCGCCCACTTGCCGTTCCGCACCAGCATCGTCACCGCCTCGTGTACCGCGGTGTGCTTGTCGCGCTTGCCCATCTTGCTGCCGCTCGGGTTGAAGATCAGCGGCAGGTGCGCGTACTGTGGCGTCTCGAATCCAAACGCCCTCTGCAGCGTGACGTGCTTCGGCACGTTGGATAGGTGATCCTGCCCGCGGCAGACGAGCGTGATCTTCATCAGGGCGTCGTCTACGACACATGCCAAGTGATACGTGGGCCAGCCATCGCCTTTCTGAATCACGAAGTCTTCGACGTCCCCGTCGCGAACAACGACTTCGCCACGGATGAGATCGTGTACGACAATGTCGCCAGGCGGCAGTTTGAGCCGCACGACGACCGGCCGGCCCGCCTGCCGCGCTGCCTCACCCTGCTCGATCGTCGGCAGCGGATCAGGACGCCGATACGCGACTGCCCGGTTCGACTTGCGGGCCTCGGTCCGCATGGCCTCCAGCTCATCCGAGGTTTCAAATGCGTAGTACGCCTTACCCTGTTCGAGCAACTGTCGGACGTGGCTGCGGTAGATGTCCAGCCGCTGGCTCTGGCAGTAGGGTCCGAATTCGCCGCCGACCTCCGGCCCCTCATCCCAGTCCAACGCGAGCCATCGCAAGTCGTCAAGGATCTGCCGCTCAGCCCCGGCGACGTGCCGGCTCCGGTCCGTGTCCTCGATCCTCAGGATGAAACAACCGCCGCTCTGTCGGGCAAGCAGCCAGTTGAACAGCGCCGTCCGCGCGCCGCCGACGTGCAAATAGCCCGTAGGCGATGGAGCAAAGCGCACGCGAAGGGGTAATGTGTCGATCATGTCCGCATCATGCTCCACGGCGTGAGCAGATTCAAGCCGGACAGCGTACGCCCGTCTTCACTGGCGGATCCTTGACACACGTGCCAAGGACCAGCCCGTAGGGTGCGTCTTGACGCATTGACGCACCATTCTCGCTTAACATTCGCACCGGGTTGGATCAGGCTAACGGTTCCGACGGGGCTTCAGGCTCCGATTCGGCTTGACGTTCCAGTTTCTCGGCGAGCACCGCGTTGAGATCGGCCAAGGATGTGTTGTTCAGCAGGTCATCGATCTGGTCGCGGATCGCCTTCCAATTATCGTGTTGCGGGCAGGCCTGGTCGTCATCGCACGTCGAACATCCGAGGATGCAGCGGCCGATCCGCTGTGGGCCGTCGATCGCGTTCACGATCTGGCGAAGCGTGATCTGCTCTGGCGGCCGCTTGAGGGCGAACCCGCCGCCCCGCCCCTTGGCCGAAACGAGAATCTCCGCGCGGACCAGGGTCTGAAATATCTTGCCGACGAAATGTTGCGGAAGATCAATGCCGTCCAGAATATCGCGCAAGAGGCGATATCTCCCGGGTGGCACGTCGCTGGCGAGCTTGGTCAAAGCCCGAATACCGTACTCGCATCCAACTGAGTAAATCATGATACACCTCTCTCCAAATCGGTGGTTCCAGCAGAGTAAAATATCCGCTTCACGGGGTCAACGCAATCCGCAATCCCAGCGACGCCCTCGTTGTGGCGGATTTCGGCCGGCACGCCGGCCCCGTGGCGCCCGGCTAGCCTACTCCCATTCGATGGTACCCGGCGGCTTGCTCGTGATGTCGTAAACGACCCGATTCACCCCCGGCACCTCGTTGGTCAGACGTGTTGATACCCGTCCCAGCACCGCGTGGTCCAGATGGACCCAGTCGGCGGTCATGAAATCCGTGGACTCCACCAGCCTCACCACCACGACGTGTTGGCCAGCGTAGGCGCGACCGTCCCCCATCACGCCGACGCTCGGCACCGGCAGCAGAACGCCCAGCGCCTGGGCGATCTTCCGGTACCAACCGGCCGCCGTAATCTCCTCGATGATGATCCGGTCCGCCTGACGCAGGAGTTCGCACCGCTGCGGTGTGACTTCGCCAATGATTCGCACTGCCAAGCCCGGCCCGGGGAACGGGTGCCGCCAAACCAGCTCCTCCGGAAGCCCGAGCAACTCGCCTATCAGCCTCACCTCGTCTTTGAACAGGTCGCGCAGTGGCTCAATCAACTCGAAGCCCAACTCGGCCGGTAGGCCGCCGACGTTGTGATGCACTTTGATGTTCGCCGAGGCGCCCGCGTGCCCGTGCCCAGACTCGATCACGTCGGGATACAGGGTCCCCTGTGCTAGGAACCGCGCATTGGGGATCTCCCGTGCCTCCTCCCTGAAGACTTCGATGAACGCGTGTCCGATCCGGATCCGCTTCTCCTGTGGGTCGGTGACGCCCTCGAGCCGCGAAAGGAATCGCTCCGCGGCGTCGACGACGCGGAGGTCCACCTTGAAATGCCCTTCGAACACCGCCTCGACCCGCTCGCGCTCATTAGCCCGCAAAAGGCCGTTGTCCACGAAGATGCACGTCACCCTGTCCGGCACCGCCCGGCGCAGCAGCGCAGCAGTCACAGAGGAATCCACACCGCCCGACAGCCCACACACGACTTGCTCCCCGCCGCCGACCTTCGAGCGAATATCGGCGACCGCATCCTCGATAATCGAACCCGCCGCCCGGTCGCCCCTTGCGCCGCACACTTCGTACAGGAAGTTGCGAAGCATTTGCCCGCCTTCGGGCGTGTGCGTCACCTCCGGATGAAACTGCACGCCGTAGAACGGCCGGTCCTTGTGCTTCACCACCGCGTGCGGACAGCTCTCCGTCCGGGCCAGTGTCACGAACTCGGCGCCCAGCCCGACCGCGATATCCCCGTGAGACATCCACACCGTCGTCGCCGCAGGCATATGCGAAAGGAGCGGATCGGGCGTCGTGACTTCAAGTTGTGTCCGTCCGTATTCGTGATGCTCGCCCGCCTCGACCGTCGCCCCCAACCGCCGACACGCGGCGTGCATGCCGTAGCAGATGCCCAGCATCGGGAGGTTCGTCTCCACAATGCCTGATTGCAACTCCGGTGCGCCTGGCTCGTACACGCTGGCCGGGCCGCCGCTGAGGATTAGTCCGATAATGTTGTGTTTGCCCAGTTCTTCCGGCGAGACGTCCGGCGGGAAGATCAGAGAGTGAACCTTGTTCTCCCGAACCCGCCGCGCGATGAGTTGTACGTATTGGGAACCGAAATCCAGAACCGCGATACTCTGCTGCATCATGCGAACAGCTTACGTCACAGCCTACCCCCCCGCAATCATCCGCCGTCGCGAGCCGAGCGTAGCGCCGGCCCCCACGGCCGACGTCCGCCTGTACCAGCCCGAAGCGCAAGCGAGGGTACAACCGCGACGCTCGCCCACTTGGACCGACGCCATCACTCCCGGCTCCGACGCAACCCCGACAAACCTACCACGCGAGGCAACCCAATGTCTCCGACGCGACTTGACTGAATGACCCTGATGTGCTAGATTGGGCGCGGTGTTTGAGAGTTCAATGGCAGCACGCATGCACCCTCGCACAGAACGTGCCGCTCTCGTCGACCTCGCAGAAGGAGTAAACCAGCCATGTCGCGCATCACACCCACACTGCTCTGTCTCACTTGTCTCGTCCTGTTGGGCTCCACCTGCCCCGGAACACCGTCGATACCGGGGACGACGCTGCCCGCGCCCGTCGGCGCCCAGAGCCTTTTTGATGAGCTCTGGCTGAAGTTCGACGAGAAGTACTCCTACTTCACCTACAAGGACATCGACTGGGACGACGTCCTCGTCCGCTACAGGTCCGAGTTTGCCGCGGACCTCACGCCGGACGAGTTCGTCGACAAGCTCCTGCCGATGTTGGGCGAGTTGCACGACTGGCACGTCGACGTCCAGCGGGCAAACGGTACCTGGGAGAGCACCACGCCCGAGACCTATGAGAAGAACTACCCCGAAACGCCGCGGAACAAGTATCTCAAGGCGGGCGAAGTCTATCACGCCCTCGGCAACAACACGGTCCGCCACGCCTGGTTCCAAAACAACATCGCCTACATCCGCGTGGACAGCTTCACGGGGGATGCGTTCGCTAACATCTCCGATGCCGACATCGAGAACATCTTCGCCACCTACCAGACCGCGGACGGCATCATCTTCGACATCCGCCCGAACAACGGCGGAGACGAGACAATCGCCGCAAAGTTCACGTCGCACTTCACGGATCTCACCCAACTCTACGGCTACACCGAAACACGAAACGGCCCGGGCCATGACGACTTCGACCCGTTGGAAGACCACGAACTTTCGCCCAGCAACGGCACCCTCTTCCTCGGTGAAGCCGTCTGCCTCATCGGGCCGCGGTGTATGAGTTCCGCGGAATGGTGTACGCTGATGATGCGAGCCTGCCCCAACGTCATGCTGATCGGCGACACGACGCGCGGTGCATCGGGCGACCCGGAAGTGTTCGGGCTGTCGAACGGCGTCAACTACAAACTGTCCCGATGGATCGCCTACACGGACTTCTTCTTCGAGATCGAGGACGTCGGCATCGATCCCGACATCTTCGTCGCCCCCCCCGGCTTCGACGCCAACGGGGACTATGTGATCGAAGAGGCCATCCAACAACTGACGACCTGACGCTGCGTCGCCCGATGAGATACTACCAGCATAACCACCACGGGTTGCACTCGGTGCTCGCGTGGTACCCCGTGCTCAAGTTGGCTTGAGAAAGAACAAGCCTCCCCGGGTTTTGCCCGTCTTGGCATGGACACCGGCGGCAGTGGTCGCGCAGGGCGTGCCCTGCAACGGCGTTGGTCTTCAGTGGGGGGGCATCCCCGGGGGAGCATCCCCCCCGGCAAGGGGGCGCTCCAGTCGGTAGCAATCGGAGAAGACGTGGAGGCAGCGAAGCGGCTGAAGCCTCCGATGCAATGGGTTGCTTCGGGCAACCCGACGAGCCCGCAGGCCGCAACGCGAGTGAACACTGAGCAGGCCTCGAAACGCACGACGTGGAGGCCGAGTCACGTCGGTGGAGCGAAGGGACCTTGGTTCAAGGTCGACACACGACGAAGCGAGAACAGGAAACTGGTGTGAACCTGACAACTCCCGAGAAGGTCCGGTAGCTCCCGACTGCGTTGCATGCAGCAGAACCGGCTTGCGACAAGCCTGCTCCGAGGCAAAGAGGTCGCCTGACTGCCGATTCCACCGGTTGTATGCCAAGGTGTACCGTGAGGACATGTTGGCTTTTGCCCACCGATGCTGCTCGGTCAACGCCGGCGACGGCGGTCCGTCGACCAAGCACTGATCCTGCCGATGCCAATCACAGTCGATATCAACCACCTGTGCGATGAACAGATCGATGGTCACGCATCGCCGCGCACACTGAGAGTCCGCCCCGGGGATGAGTTCGATATGGCATTCCTCATCGCCCTGGCAATCGTAGCAGATGTCCACCGTTCAGTCGGCGTTGATCACGCGGATCTCAACACAGACTTCACCGGGCGGACGGTCTCGGCATGCTGGGGGGCAGCGAGCTGCTCCGCAATGTGGCGCTCGACCGCCCAGTGAAACTCGGCCGCGTGGTTCCGCGTGAGCATTTGGCAGACGGACCGTTAAGAGCTACTGTGCCTGTCGGATGAGCCGGGCGCTGTGGGCGAGTGGGTCTGTGCCATGTCGCTCCCGGCCCTGCACGTTGCTATCTGAGGAAACACCGTATGAACGCGGTCGAGATTCGGGGCGTGACCAAGACGTTTGGGCAAACCGTGGCCGTCGACGACTTGTCGCTGGCGGTGCCGGCCGGATCTGTGTACGGCTTTATCGGCCCGAACGGTTCAGGCAAGACGACGACGCTGCGGATGATCATGCGGATTATGCATCCCGATGCCGGTGTCGTCCGTGTGTTCGGCGAGGACGTCTCGCACAGCGCGGCCGCCTCCGATCGCATCGGCTATCTTCCCGAAGAGCGCAGTCTGTACCGCAAGATGTTGGTGAGAGACGTGCTGCGGTTCTTCGCCGGACTCAAGGGCGTGCGAGACTGCAAGGCCGAGATCGAAGGCTGGCTCGATAAGCTCGATCTTGCCGACTACGCCGGGAAGAAGGTCGAGACGCTCTCCAAGGGTATGTCGCAAAAACTCCAGTTCATCGCCACCGTCCTGCACAAGCCGGAACTCGTCATCCTCGATGAGCCGTTCACAGGGCTTGATCCCGTCAACCAGGACGTGCTCAGGGACGCCATCGTCGATTTGAAGCGTGACGGGGCCACCGTCATCTTCTCGACGCACGACATGGATGTCGCCGAGAAGATGTGCGACTTCGTCTTCATGATCTTCAAGGGCCGCAAGGTCCTCGACGGCACGCTCGAATCGATCAAGCGGCAGTACGGCGAAGACACGATTCGCGTCCGGACCGGCGGCAACGGCATCGCCTTCGACAAGTTGCCGGGCATCGCCAAGGTGAACGACTTCGGCCAGTTCCAGGAACTCCGCATGACCGACAACGCCGATCCCCAGGCGGTCCTGAAGGCGCTGGCGGCGCAGGCCCGCGTCGAGCATTTCGAGATTACCCAACCGACCCTGCACGATATCTTCGTGCGGATCGCCCGGCCGCAGTCGGAGGAGACCACCCATGCGTAAGGTCTGGACCGTTGCCATGCGCGAATACGGCGTCAATGTGCGCACGAAGTCCTTCCTCATCGCGATCGTGTTGGTGCCGATCCTCATGTTCGGCGGCATGGGCGTGGTGATCCTGATGAAGAACAAGGGCGAGACCGGCACGAAGCGTCTCGCCGTGCTCGATCATTCCGGCGTCCTGTTTGCTCCTCTGCGCACCGCGGCCGAAGAACGCAACGGGGACTTGCCCATCGACTCAGACACCGGCAAGAAGCGCGGCGCCACATTCGAGCTGTTTGAAATCACGCCCACGACCGACAACAGAGACGAACAACTGCTCGAGCTTTCCGACCAGGTCCGGGACGGCACCTACTTCGCCTTCGTCGAGATAAGCGCAGATATTCTGGACAACGCCGGCGACGGCGACGACCCGACCTGCGGCTTCGGCCTGCGCTACTACACGAACCAGCAAGCCCGGGAGGACCTGCCCCGTTGGCTGTATGGGACGGTCAATCCCATGGTCAAGGAAATGCGACTGAAGCAGGCGGGGCTCGACAAGAACGTGGTGGAGAAGGCCCTTTGTCAAGTAAACCGCTACGACCTCGACCTCCTCACCCGAAGCAAGACTGGCGATGTCCAACAGGCCAAAGAGGCAAACGAGCTAGGCACGGTCATGATGCCGCTGGGCCTCATGATGTTCATGTTCATGTCCCTGATGATGATGACTCAGTCATTACTCCACGGCGTCCTCGAAGAGAAGATGCAGCGGATCGCCGAAGTCCTCCTCGGCTCCGTCCCGCCGTTCCAACTCATGATGGGCAAGCTCATCGGCCTGATGCTCGTCGTCTTCACGCTGCTGAGCATCTACTTCGTCGCTGGCTACGTCATTGCCGACCGCATGGGCCATGCCGACCTGATCGACCCGCGGCTATTCGCCTGGTTCCTGGGCTTCTTGATCCCCGGTCTCTTCATGTTCGGGGCCCTGTTCCTGGCCATTGGCGCCTGTTGCAACGACGTCAAGGAGTCGCAGAGCCTGATGATGCCCATCATGTTCCCCATGATGATCCCGATGTTCCTGCTGATGCCCGTGATCATGTCGCCGAACGGCACGTTCGTGACCGTTGTTTCTCTCGTGCCCATCTGGGCGCCGACGATGATGATGATGCGTCTCGCCATGCCCGTCGTCGTGCCGTGGTGGCAGCCGCCTGCGGCGATGCTGGGCTGCGTGTTGACCATGATCTTCTGCGTGTGGGCGGCAGGCCGCATTTTCCGTATCGGCTTCCTCATGCAGGGCAAGCCCCCGAAGATCGGCGACCTCGTGCGGTGGGCCGTGAAGGGATAGGGGCGAGCAGACATTGGGGATTGGGGGGCGATGGTTGTGCGAGGTGGCGTGGGATGATCGCCTGGTTTGCTGCGGCGAGACGGAGTCGTGGAGGTCCGCAGCGTGCTCTTGGACTACATCGCACTAAAGAAACGGGGCAACTCTGCGGCCCGGTCGCGATGATCACGCACGACGGCCGGGAATTGCGTTCCCGGTGAAGAGTGCGTCTACCACTACCTGCACGACGCCCTCGGCAGCGTCGTCGGCCTGATGGACGAGTCAGACACGCTGGTCGAACGCTACGCCTACGAGCCCTACGGCGCAACACTGATCGAGCACAAGGACTCGGGCAACTGGGTCGCGACAAACGCCTCCCACTTCGGCAACCCCTTCGCCTGGACCGGCCAACGCTACGACCCCGGCGTGGACTTGTACGGCTTCTTCGCCCGGACGTACTCGCCGACGCTAGGCCGCTGGCTCCAACGCGACCCGCTGGGGTATGTCGACGGCGTGAACCAGTACAAGTACGTCTCTGGCAATCCACTGTTCTTTGTTGACCCCTTCGGTTTGGAAGGGGATTGTGATGAGGGCGCCGGCCCCTCGGAAGAGACGGACCCCATGCCGGATCCGGAAGGTGAGAATTGCTACGCCGATATGATCGGGTGGCTCCATCGAGACGCGCCAAACATGGACGTGAAAGACATGGGGCACCTTGCGTGGGGGTACTGCGGAGGCGGTGGTGGCGGTGGAAGTGGCGGCAGCGGTGGCGGCGGCGGATCGAACAGCGTCGGCGAAGGACGCTCCTTCTGGTCCAGCCGGCGGCCCAACTGAACCCAGCGGTTACGCTCGCGTTTTTTGAGTTCACCGAAGTAGGCCACGATCCTCTGGCGCGAACCCTGGCCGGTGCGAATGGACTCGACCAACGCCCAGTAGGTGTGCCGCTTGCCGTTCTTCTTGCGTTCGTAGCGCCGCAGAAACATCCGCGATCCCTCGCGACTGTCGTCCGGGATGGGCGACAGCCAGAATCGAAAATCAGGAGACGCATTCAAGCCCCAAGGTCTTCACTACATCGCGTTTCGCAGACGCCGATGATCCCCCCTGACGGCCCCGCCAACGCATACGAGACCCGCAAAACAGACTCAAAGTCGCCACAGGTGTCTAACTTGGGCTAGAGCGTTTTAGGGTTGAGGTTGCGTACTCCATTGCCGCTTCGGTGTGGCGTCGGCCCCCCGGGGCCGCCCGGGGTTTCCGATTGGCTGACCGTATGTGGGGTGGTACGCAGACCGCATGCCACCCCGCGCCGCGCGGGTGGGCACGCGGTCAGGGTTCCCCCCCCCAGCAGGACAGCAAATGGGTCACCCCCGTCGCCCCCGGGGGCCCCACGCCACACCGAAGCGGCAATGGAGTACGCAACCTCAACCCTAAAACGCTCTAGCCCAAGTTAGACACCTGTGGCG
>JBDRKQ010000190.1:0-2504 GCA_043813895.1 Planctomycetota bacterium | reverse complement strand
GGTGGGATTGCCGCGATTATCGTACTCATAGTCCCTGCGCTCCAGCAGCGTCATGTTTTCATACACTTCGTAGTACATCAGCCGGTTGTTCAGCGTTTCGTATGTGGCGCCGGCGTCATCCACGTCGTAGTAATAGAACGTGTCCCGATTCGCCAGAAGGTCCCGCTTCAGTCGGCGGTTCCCGCCCTGATCGTACGTGTACGTCAGGTGATAGCTCACAGGCGAGACGCCTGTGCCACATCGCTCTTCCTCGATCAGCCGATTGCGATTGTCATAGGCAAATGTCGTCACCGCCGCCGGACCGTCCGGCCCGGTCTCCGTGATCGTATGGACGAGCCCGTCCGCGAAGTACATGTAGTCCAATTGCAGGATCAGGCTCTGATCGCCCGCCCACTCGTGGCGAATCTGCTGGAGGCGACCGCGGTCGTAATACTGGGACGCGGGACAGTCACCCTTTCCAGCGCGCCTAGGTAGATGACTGTCCCGGTCACTCACTATTGCCTTTTGCGCTGCATCCAGTCCTCCCAACTCTGCCTCAGCTCCTCCTTCGAGTAGCTCACTCCGCACTCCGGGCAGATACCAGCCGCAGAAAGTCCACGCAGCCGGTATCCACATTGATAGCAGCACTCAAAGTTCGATTCGGCAAGCATCCTATGGAAGCGCCGCCTTTGCCTCCGGTACATGAGTAGCCCGCCTAATGGTACGCTTCCCATCAACGCAATACCTCCGAATCGCACGAAGTCAGACGTAGTCAGCAGCCGTAATGGGCCAGGATTGCCAACTCGGAGAACCTCGACCAGGACAAAGCGTATCACAACACAAATGACGAGAGCAAGCACGACGGCGTTGGCGACGACCCTGACGCAGTGAAGCTGGTGCGAGTACACGCGGAATGCAAGAGGCTCCTCATTGCGATGATGCAGACCCATTAAAACACTGATGCCCCAGCGCATATTGCGTTTCTCCGCAGCTTACTCCACCACAACGGAAGCTGATGTCGCATTCCGCCAGCCGCCGTCGGTTTGCCTGGCTAGCTTCGATACCAGTAGTGTCCGACCATCGCCCTAATGTCCAGTAAGTCTAGGCGACAGCCTGAGGCTACAGTGTAGCCTCAAGTCGTCAATAGAGAACCCAGTACTTCAGACGCAGGCAAACGCTCGCGCCAAAGAGGGCATTTCCTTTATAGTTGTCTATAATAATATCGTGACCCCCGAGGATCGCTCCAGCGCCGGCGAGCCAACCCGGTGGCCCCGCGAATACCCCACCGGCAACGCAACATCCGATACCAGTCGCTTGCAGGTTCGTCTTGATCGACGGCCAAATGATCGGCGGTGGGTTATAGGGAGGTTTCGGTCTTGGCGGTGGGTGGATCAGTCTATCCCATCGCTCCTGCGCTTCCCGATGTTTCCCCTCCCATTCCCTCTCAAAACTACCCTCATCGCAGTGGTCATCGCGAATCCGGCCTTTGAAGCCTCCGCCGGTTATGTAGCCGCCGAGACCTGACGGGTCCAAAGCTACGAGCGGGCTGCTCCCCACATATTCGTAGACATTCAAACCACCATGAATACCGATGGGATCCCTCTGCAAGAATCGCCCCGTGGATGGATCGTAGTAACGGTATCCCACGTGCTGCCAGCCGAGCTCGGCGAGGGCATCCGAGCGGTCCGACGACTCGTAGCCCCATGCGCCAGCAAATTGGTAGCGGGTGCCGACTGTCCCATCGGCGTACACTTGCTCGCCGAAGGCCGTGCAAACCATCACACCGTTGACGGCGGACTGTTCATTGCTGACGGCGCGGAGGCTGGTGATCTGGTCGCCGTGGAAGTACACGATCTCTCCCGTCTGCGTGTCCATCTGCCCTACGCCGGGCAAGTAGGCCATTGTCTCTGTCACATCGCCGGTCACATCGTCCACGACATAGTCGCCGTAGATCTCGTCGCCGTCGTAGTCGCTCCATCGCGACGTGCCGGGCAACACGTCCAGGGCAAACGCCGGGTCAACGAGCAGCCTTACGTGGCTCGCTCCCTCCGGACAGCAACGTGGATGTTTACCATGACTCCCAACCAAAACAGAGCCTCGTAGAGACCAGATTTCCAAGAGACGTAATGGAGAACCAGAACAATGAGAACCAAATACCCTAGGACCAGCAGACTAACGCGAGACCGCATTTCGCCTTTATGGATGTGCCAGCTTGACACAAAACATAATCCGGCAAGGAAGATCACTCCCACAACGAGCGCGACAGCTGACCAACCAGAAATGCCATGACCGAGGAACCCCAACCACTTACCAGTAAGTGCTCGTGTGCCCAAACAGACGATTGCTGCAATGCTGTAGATTCCACCGGCGATCGCAGTTACAAGTACATGGGCTTTTGCGTCGTAGCGTGCATCTTGAAGTTCAACAGCCATCGGGCTCTCCCAAGCAACGAGGTCAGGGCGACAGAATGTTGGTATCTACTGATGATTGACCGAATTAAAGCTCATCCTCCGATGATCTCAGCG
>JBDRKQ010000189.1:0-14995 GCA_043813895.1 Planctomycetota bacterium | reverse complement strand
GACCAGCGGGCGGCGTGGGCGGAAGGTCTGGACGTGCCGCGGATGGCCGAGAAGCAGGAGGTCGATGTCCTGCTGTGGGTGGGCTGTTCCGCCTCGTTCGACGACCGCGCGAAGAAAATCGCCCAGGCGACGGCAAAGCTGCTCAAGGCGGCGGAGGTGGACTTCGCGATTCTCGGCGAGGAGGAGAACTGCAACGGCGATCCCGCCCGGCGCGCCGGCAACGAGTTCCTCTTCCAGATGATGGCGCAGATGAACGTCGAGGTGTTGAACCAATACAAGTTCAACAAGCTGGTGACGCTGTGTCCGCACTGCTTCAACACGCTGAAGAACGAGTACCCGGACTTCGGCGGGAACTACACCGTGCTCCACCATACGCAGCTTCTCGCCGAGCTAGTGCGCGAAGGGCGGTTAAAGCTGCGCAACCATGTGGACGCGAAAGTAGCCTTCCACGACTCGTGCTACCTGGGACGGTACAACGACGTGTACGACCCGCCGCGCGAAGTGCTGCGAGCCATACCAGGCGTCTCACTCCTTGAACCGACCAAGACGCGGGACCGCGGCATGTGCTGCGGCGCCGGCGGCGCCCAGATGTTCAAGGAAGAAGAAGAGGGCGACGAGAGAATCAACCTTCGAAGGGCCGGGCAACTACTCGAGACGCAAGCGGACACACTTGCGTCGGCGTGCCCTTTCTGCCAACGGATGTTGCTGGACGGTCTGGCGGACAAGGAACGGGAAGATGTCAAGCAGCTTGACGTGGCTGAATTGCTCTGGCAGGCCGTCGAGCCGGCGGCGGGTGAGTAGCGAGGATGGTGCGTCACAACGCACCCTGCGGGCTTAATCTGTCGAGGAGGCTTTCGCTGCCGGGGGATCGCCGTTAGTGTCACCGAGCCGTCGAGCGGCCTCTCGATATCGCTCGACAAAATCCTGCTCGTTCATCTTCGCGGCGTTTGCCAGCTTTGCCCGCATGACGGGGTCTTTCAGGTCCGACGTCTCCAGCCGGATCATGTAGGCCCGGCCCACGCGGTAGCTGTCAGAATTGATGTCAACGGTGCGAACCCGTGTGCGATTCGTCTGGGGATCGATCATGTCGGAGAAACTCATGGGACAGAGATTGCCACCCTGGAGTGTCACCATGATCCCGCCTGTCACGTCGAGCGTCTTGTCCAGGAGCAGCCGAACCGCGCCGTTGCCGAGGTCGCGGCAGTAGGCCATGTCCTTCGGGGTCGGCGGCGCGCACCGAAGCATGTATCCGAGGGTCTGCGGGACGACGGTCATTTTCTCGCCGCGAGCCTCCCACCGTCTGACGAGTTCCGCACTGATCAAGCGGGCAATCGGTATCTCGGCAAGGCGGATGTGCCCCGCCGCATCGAGCGACACATCTTTACCCAAGAGGCGCTCGATTTCCTCCTTGTCGCCGAGGCGATAGGCAAGTCCCTCGGCGATGATCGCCACGCCGTCGTCGCGTCCCGAGGCGAGGCGCTTGATCATCGAGCCCTCGATGACATCCGCGATCTGCTGGATGGTGATGATGTCGGGGAACTCCTCGGGGATCAACGTGAGCGTAGCGCCGGTTGCTTTGCCCATTCCCAGGGCGAGGAACCCGGCATGACGGCCCATGACCACGACGATGTACCACCGGCGCGTCGTGCGCGCATCCTCCATAAGATTGGCGACAAGCTCGGAACCGAGATGTCGCGCGGTGGTAAAGCCGAAGGTCGGGATGTCGCCGGGCAACGGTAAATCGTTGTCGATCGTCTTGGGGACGTGAACCACGCGAATACGGCCGCCCGCTTTGTCGGCGACGAATCGCGAACTCAGGGCCGTGTCGTCACCGCCGATGGTCAGCACGTGCGTCACGCCCATCTCGGTAAAATTACGAAGTACGCAATTGACCTTGCGCTCATCAGGCTGGACGACGACAGAGGTGCCGAGCAGGGATTCGTCCAGAAGCGTCGTCCTGGCAGTTCGGAGGATCGACCCCCCGTCGAAGTGAATCCGCGCAACGTCCGAGATCCTCAACTCCACCGAATGCCGCTCGGACACGAAGCGGTCTGACGAGACCCACTTGAAGCCATCGTAAAGGCCGATAACCGACAGGCCGTTGTTGACCGCCTCGATCGTTGCGGCGCCGATGACGCCGTTGATGCCCGGGGCCGGGCCGCCTCCAACCAGAATAGCCAGCCTAGACGCACTCATACGAATCGTTCCTATGCCGTATCATCAAGAGATGCCGGGTGGATGTTGGTGTTCAGAAACAAGTTCCGCCGGTATCGCCCGACCGAATTGTATCGGTCCGGCCGCCCCGCCTCTCCAGTTCGCCGCGCCCCATTGCCTGAGGCGTCTGGTGAATGTCAGGCGCCGTCCCACCGGCATACGGTCGCGCCTGCCGACATCGTTTGAGGCAAGCCGGCAGTTTCGAAAGCACGCCCCCCCCTGGAGCGATCGTTAACCCGCCCTGGCAGCCACATTGTCCAGGACGTTCATAAAGTTGATGTAGCTGTCGTACGGTGATTCGTACGGGTTGAAGTAGCTGTGGACTTCGCCGTCGGCGAAGTACTTCGTGCACATGTAGTAGAAATGATCCGACGTCTGTAATCGTCGCCAATCATTAAGCAGCACGTCGTCACCGGACGCCTTCACCGCCTGTTCCAGGGCGTACAGATCCTGGAGGGCATTCGACTGCATCGCATTGCCCAACCACGCCGAAAGATCTCGTTCCGCATCGGCCCAACTGATCAGGTGCGGACAGTCGAACTCGTCGGCCGGCTCGTGCTCCTCGGCCACCTCTCGCGGCATCCTGAATTCGTTGCTCTCGTGACGGAGGACCTCCCCCGGCAGGCGGTTCAGGAAATCGAAGATGCCTGTGTCCTCCCACTGGTGTTCGCCGAACGTCTCGTAGTCCATGAAGAGATTGACCGCGCATCCGTCCCCGTTCACCCGGTTCACCCAGTTCGTGAACTTCTCAGGCGTCAAGGGCCATTCGGCCCAGGCGCGGTTGCCGAAGCGGAACGCGATGTCGTCCGAGAGTCGATAGTTCTTCAGGAGAATCCGGATGGGAACATTCGGCGGGCGGTAGACGCAGTCCGGCGAACGATAGCCCAGGATATGATCGGCGCCCTCGGCGAGAATCGTCTTGAACCCCAGGTTGTGCACGGCCTCGCCGATCTCATTGTTGTAGATCAACTCCGTATTCCGAAACGTCGTGCTCTCGCACCCCAGGACGGACCGAATCCTCTGCTGGTGCATCGCTACCTGGGCGGTAAACTCATCCCGGGAGTAGAGAAACGCCAGGCTGTGGTGATACGTTTCCGCGAGGAACTCGACACAACCCGTCTCGGCGAGGCGCTGAAAGCTCTCGATAACCTCCGGGGCGTACATCTCGAGCTGATCGATGACCACCCCGCTGAGGCAGAATGCGACGCGGAATCGCCCCTCGTGCATCCGTAGAAGCTCCAGCATGCACTTATTCGCTGGAAGATAGCAGCGATCCGATACCCTGCGGCAGATCTCCCTATTCATGGCGTCGTCAAAGTAGTTGTGGTCGGCGTCGAAGACGGAGTACCGCCGCAGCCGAAACGGCTGGTGGAGCTGAAAGTAGAAACAAACGGACGCCATGTTCTGTCAGTCCCTCACACCGGCGATTGTCACATTGCAGGCGAGGCCCCCCCGCCCAAGGCCGGGGGGTCTTGGGCCTAGCTCCTGTACGCTCCGTTCGCCAAAGCGATTGCCTCGCCATAGATGCGAACACATCCGCGCGCGGAGTCGCCCCAGGTGAGCTTCTTGATCTCGAAGCTGCCGTGCTCCCTCAAAGTGGCCTGCAAAGGCGGATGCCGCAACACGGCGATGATCTTGTTCGCCATCTCGTTGACATCCCAGAAGTCCACCTTCAGGACGTGGGCGAGCACTTCCGACACGCCTGACTGCTTGGAGATCAGAACCGGCACGTCGTGGGAGAGCGCTTCAAGCGGCGCGATGCCGAACGGCTCACTGACGCTTGGCATTACGTAGAGATCCGCCATCTTGAAGACCCGGGCGACGTCGTCCCCCCGCAGAAAACCGGTGAAGACGACCTTGTGGCCGATCCCCATTTCAGCCGCCAGCTCGATCGACCGGCGGATCATGTCTCCGCTGCCGGCCATCACGAACCGGACGTTCTGCTCGAATTCGAGCACCTTGCGCGCGGCCTCCAGGAAGTACTCCGGCCCCTTCTGCATGGTGATCCGCCCCAGGAACAGGACGATCTTCTCGTGGCGGCCGATTCTCGGCGGCAGCGGACCCGGCGAGCCGTTGTTGTCGATGGCGTTGTAAACGACCTCGACCTTCTCCGGCGAAGCGCCGTATCGTTGCAGGACGATGTTCCGTGTGAGATGACTCACGCAGATTACCTTGTGGGCGGCACGGATGCCCTCTCGCTCGATGTCGTAAATCCGCTGGTTGACATGCTCGCCACTTCTGTCGAACTCGGTCGAGTGGACGTGAACAACGAGCGGCTTGCCCGAGACCACGGCAACCGCGATACCCGCGGTGTACGTCATCCAGTCGTGCGCGTGGATCGCGTCGAAGTGCTCGGATCGGGCCAGGCTCAACGCGACGCGCGCATAGCGTTTGATTTCTTCGAAGAGATCGCCGCCGTAGTGCGCGCCGGCGCCCCCCCCCGCTCCCTTCGCGCGACGTTGGCTCGCAGCAATCCGGAAGGCCCTCGTGGCCTCCACGGCCTGGAGTTCCCGTGACGAAAGCGTCTGCCCCTCGACGACGCGCGTCTCGCTTTCGTCGCCCATGGAGACGTATGCCTGCAACGAGGATCGGATCGCGTGGAACTCCACGTTGACAAGTTCGTCGATCGTGTAGGAGGAGTACACGGAAGCAGTCTGGGAAGAGGCGGGCGTTTTGAGGCGCACATGGGTCGCGTACTGCTCGCTCTCGATCGGCTGCGGCAGCACGAACGTGATGTGGTGCCCCAGCTCGCTCAGCGCGCGCGTCAGGCCGTAGCAAGCCGTCCCGAGACCGCCGCTGATGAACGGCGGAAACTCCCAACCCAGCATGAAGATATTCATCGCTGTGAAAACTCTGTGAAGAGGTCTACACCATCGACGGCAACTCAACTTGCGCACCGCCGAGGCGCAGACAAACTACCGACTGCCTGGCAGGTCCTCGAGCTCGTGTCGCCCTCGATTCGAATCGCCTGACCCTGCGCTGCGACAGTCGCCTGTCCTTCTCTGCAAGCTTCTCTGGCAATCAGTCGGGATCGCCGGCCCCTCCAGCATCCCGTCCTCGCTATGCGACCGGTCCCTCTCTCAGATTCCAGCGCCTCCGCATCCAACATCTTAGGCGCCGAGCGGGAAGCCGACAGTAGAGCCTCGCTAGCACCGGAAGTGTGGAGGCGATGCAAGTGCTTGTCAATACGCATCTGGCGAGTCTTTGCCGGCGGGGCCGGTCCGGCCGGACAGCTTGACCGCCGCCCGCCTGAACCAGGCCTCGCCCCAGGTGTGGCGGCCGTGCAACAAGAGGGCGCCGACAGCCACCGGGGCGATAGGACCGCATCTCGTGATAAAGGGGACCAGCGTGTCCGATGTATCGGGTACCGTCACGATCTCCGCGTGCTCGTCTTTGGATTCGGCGTGTCGCCAGCGCTCCCGCAATTCGTCGGCGGTGAGTCGGATCGTCCCCTCGAACAAGAGTTCCGGTTGGCAGATCTGTTTGTCTCGAATCAGCCCGGAACACCACAGGTCGAGAATGTCTGGGGGATAAAGAGCGACTTCCTCGGCAAGCTCCCGGCGGACGCTGGCGAAAGGGTCTGCCTCCCCGGAGGAGGTCTGGTCCTTGGCTTCCAGCGCGCCGCCGAGGGTGTGGACATGGCCGGCGTGGAAGGCGACCTTCGACGAGCGACGGCCGTAGCAAACCTGCCCGTCGCTGCTCGTCAGGGTCGCCGTCGTCCCGACTGGGTTCGAGAAGCGATGCCAGCCGAAGTCCTTGATCCGGTGGCTGTTGTAGAGGTTGGTTCCGACGAAGTCTCGGTAGCCTGTGGGGCCGACGGTCAAGTCAAGAATGCGATCTCCAGAGGCTGAATCAACTTGGACCGTGTGGTCCACGTAGCGGAGCATCTTGCCATCGAAGAGCACCGCGCCGCTCTCTCTTGCCATCCGGACCTGCCGATCCCACTCGGTGGCGATCAGTTCATCCAGCTCGGTCGTGCTTGGTCGGGGAGCGTCGTCAAAGGCGACGTGGATCTGGCTCAGGGCAAATCTGCCGAACGCGAGCGTCACGAAGGGTAGATTGTCGATGGCTTCATCGATCATGGTGGCAACCTCGGCGGACCGTTGCGACAGGTGCCTCAGGCGGGGCGTCGCTACGGCACATGGAGACGGAAGACGGCGAGAGTGTGTGGGTCGAGCCCGAAAGTGGCACCGCCAGAGATCGGATGGATGTGACGCCGTCCGGTCGCGGCCCGCGTGTCGAGGATCAATTCCCACTGCGAACCAGGCCGATCGGTCGGCATGGTGAAGTCGATCGGCTGATTGTGGGCGCTCATGAGGATGAGCAATGTGTCGTCGACGAGTCGCGTCCCGCGGCTGTCCACCTCCGCGATCGCGTCCCCGGCCAGACGAACGCCGAGGCAGGAGACCTTCGGATCCTGCCAGTCGTTCTCGGTCATTTCGCAGGCGTCCGGCCTGTACCAGACGATGTCCTTCATCTCCGAGCCGTGGACCTTCTGTCCCCGGAAGAACCGCTGGCGTCGCAAGACCGGGTGTTGATGGAACAGCCGGATCAGGAACCGGGTAAACTCCAGGAGATCCTCCGCCGGCTGATCGAGGTCCCAGTTGATCCACGAGATCTCGTTGTCCTGGCAGTACGCGTTGTTGTTTCCCTGTTGCGAGCGTCCAATCTCATCGCCGGCGACGATCATGGGCACGCCGTGGGACGTAATCATGGTTGCGAGGAAGTTGCGCACCTGCCGCGCGCGCAGCGCCAGGATTTCCGGGTCGTCCGTCGGTCCTTCCTCGCCGCAATTCCAACTGAGATTCTCATTGAGACCGTCCCGGCTGTCCTCTCCGTTGGCTTCGTTGTGTTTGTCGTTGTAACTCACGAGGTCGCGTAGGCTGAAGCCGTCGTGCGCGGTGATGAAGTTGATGCTCGCACAGGGTCGTCGGCCGGTGTGTTCGTAGAGATCGCTGCTGCCGGTCAACCGGTAGGCAAGGTCCGCCACCTGACCGCCGTTTCCGCGCCAGTATTGCCGGATCGTGTCTCGGTACTTGGCGTTCCATTCCGCCCAGAGCACGGGGAAGTTGCCGACCTGATAGCCGCCCTCGCCCAGGTCCCACGGTTCGGCGATGAGCTTGACTTGAGAAAGGACCGGGTCCTGGTGGATGATGTCGAAGAACGCGCCGAGCCGATCGACGTCGTGAAGACCGCGCGCCAAGGCGGAGGCGAGGTCGAACCGGAAGCCATCGACGTGCATGTCGAGCACCCAGTACCTGAGGCTGTCCATGATGAGCTGGAGCACGCGCGGGTGCATGACGTTGAGCGTGTTTCCGCAGCCTGTGTAGTCTACGTAGTGACGCCGATCCTTCTCGTCCAACCGGTAGTAGGCGGCGTTGTCGATGCCGCGGAAGCAGACCGTGGGACCGAGACGGTTCCCTTCGCCGGTGTGATTGTAGACAACGTCGAGGATGACCTCGATCCCCTCGCGGTGGAGCGACTTCACGAGGCTCTTGAACTCAGCGACCTGTTGGCCGAGCAGACCCGAGCTGGCGAAGCGGGCGTCCGGGGCGAAGTAGCCGATGGAGTTGTACCCCCAGTAGTTCGTGAGTTTCTGCTCCACGAGGCGGCGTTCAACCAGGGACTGATGGACGGGCATCAACTCTACGGCGGTGATCCCCAACGACCGCAGGTATTCGAGGACGGGCGGTGAGGCCAGGCCGGCATAGGTTCCGCGGAGTTCTCGCGGGACCTCCGGATGTTGCGCTGTAAAGCCCTTGACGTGCAACTCGTAGATCACCGTCTCGTGCCAGGGGATGCGGAGTTGCGTATCGCCGCCCCAACTGAAAGCCTGGTCCACGACAACGCTCTTGGGCAGTTCCGCGGCACTGTCCCGCTCGTCACGGGCAAGGTCCGCCTCCGAATGCCCGACCGGATAACCGAACAGCGTGTCGCCCGCGACGAGGTTCCCGGCGACGGCCTTGGCGTACGGATCGAGAAGGAGCTTGGCCGGATTGAACCTGTGTCCCGCCTTGGGATAGTAGGGGCCATGTACGCGGTAGCCGTAGAGCTGGCCCGGCCGGACCTGCGGCAGGTAGGCGTGCCAGACCTGGTGGGTGTGTTCGACCACTTGAACACGGGCGGTCTCCCGGTTGAGGCCCGCGGCGTCGAACAGGCACAACTCGACGGCCGACGCGTTTTCCGAAAACAAGGCGAAGTTGACGCCCGCACCGTCCCAGGTTGCCCCGAGCGGATACGGCTTTCCTGGCCAGATGTCCATGATCTTCTCAGAGTCAGCGGTTTCGAGGCCGCCACATCCTGGGCAGAATCCTCGATTCAGTCAATGCACGAGTCGCCGGCGAGGTGGCGCGGCACTCCGCGACAGGGAAATCGGGGCGGGATTCCGAAGCAGGTTCCGCAGGCAACTTGTCTTGTGTCCTGAGCTGATGATACAATGAGGAGTTGCGTTAGTGTATTCGGGCACCGATCCAATCATACGTCATGCCGACCATCGGAGAGCTTGCGTTGGAGGCGGCGATCGCGGGCGACCGCGATGCGATCGCGCAACTTCTGGGAGATGCCGCGCCGGCACTTCGCGAAGGGATCGCCGGGCAGATTCCGGCCCGGTGGCGGTCTGTGCTCTCGGTGGACGACGTCGTGCAGCAGACATACGTCGACGCCTTTCTCGACATCGGCCGTTTTATCCCGCAGGGTCCGGACGGCCTTGTCCCCTGGCTGATGAAGATCGCCAAGCGGAATCTGCTGGATGCTGTGCGATGGCTGGAGGCGGAGAAACGCGGCGGAGCCCGTCGCAGAGCGAGCGCGGGCAATGACGTCGATTCCTGCGTCAACTTGCTCACGCTACTGAGTTCACCCGGCCGAACACCGAGCAGCGATGCCGCCAGGACAGAGGCATGCCGCTCGTTGCAACGGTCCATTCAGAATCTCCCTGTAATCTATCAGCGGGTCGTGCAGCTCTACGACCTCGACGGACAGTCAATTGAAGAGGTTTCCGAGGTTCTCGACCGCAGCCCTGGCGCGGTGTTCATGCTTCGGGCAAGAGCGATCCGGCGATTGAACGAGATGATGGGCACGGCTTCGCAGTACCTCAGCGACGCAGGGTAGCAGCACGCAGCATTGATCTGCCGAGCGAGTCGGAAGGCCGCCCATCCTGAAGCTACGTGGACGATCATGGACAAGACGCCTGATGAACGGACAACGCCCGGACGTGATCGCGAGCTGATCGCGGCGGCCGGCATCGAGGCTGCGGAGTTGACCGCGGAACAAGGCGGCGCGCTGCCGCCGGCGGATGCGGTTCCGGGTTACAGGATCACGCGCGAGATCGGCCGCGGGGGCATGGGGGTGGTCTACGAAGCTCTGCAGGAAGGCACGAACCGCATTGTCGCGCTCAAGCTCATACTTGCCGGCCCCTTCGCCGCACCGTCGACCCGGCGGCGATTCGATCGGGAGGTCAAGCTCGCGGCAAGGCTCTCGCATCCGAGCATCGTGCGCGTTCTCGATAGCGGGCAACTCCCGGCGGGCCAGCGGTACTACGCGATGGAGTTCGTGGACGGCGTATCGCTGGACGGGTATCTCGCGCTGCACGAGCCCGACGCACGGACGATCCTGCTGTTGTTCGCGGAGATCTGCGACGGAATCGAACACGCCCAGGCGTGCGGTGTCGTACACCGCGATCTCAAACCCGCCAACGTGCTCGTCGGCGACAATGGCAAGCCTCGCATCCTGGACTTCGGGCTTGGCAAGGCGATGGACCATTCCGATGTGACCAGCCTCTTGGCTACGAGCGTGTCGGCGCCGGGCCAGATATTGGGCACGCTCCGTTACATGTCGCCCGAACAGACGGCCGGGATGTCGCAAGACGTCGATGCCAGGACGGACGTGTACGCCCTGGGGGTCATGTTGTTCGAAGCGATGACGAAATCGATGCCGTACGATACACGCGGCCACCCCTCTGCCGTGCTGCAGCGCATCATGGAGGAAATGCCGACGCGCCCGACAACGCTCTCGTCCCGCGTGGACGCCGAAATCGAGACGATTCTCCTCAAAGCCCTGGAGAAGGACAGGGCGAGGCGGTACCAAACCGCCGGCGAGATGCGCGACGACATCCGGCGATACCTGACGAACGTGCCGATCCTCGCGAAGGCGCCGAGCAGCCTGTACCTTTTCGGCAGGAAGCTCTCCAGACACCGCCGCAGGATCGCGCTGGCGGCGGTCGTCGTCGTGCTCAGCATCGGGGCTGCGTGGGGAGGCATCTGGTGGGAGAACCGGGGACTCGCGCGCCAGGAGGCAATCAAGCTGACCTCGCTGCGGGCGCAGATGCCGGGCATTTTGATGGATATCGCCGAAGGGCGTACCGAGCGATCCAAACTTCTCCTGGAGGATGTCGTTGGCCGCGGTTTCCCATTGCCGGAGGCCAGATTGATGCTGGCGAGGATCGACTTCCAGGCGGCCCGGCAGGCACAGCGGCGTGACCAGATCGCCGATTCGATGAGCCGGTTGCGGCGGGCACGCGCGGACGGTCCCTCGGCGTGGGTGTTCGACGTGTTGTTGGCAAGGATGTGCCGGCAAAACGGGGACGCCAAGCAGACCGAGCAGTTGAACGCGCGGGTGGAGCGGGAAGCGCCCGAGACGACCGAGGCGTGGTACCTTCGCAGCTATGCGACGCTGGAAACCGATGAGACCGCGCGTTGTGCGGAGAGGGCGGTCGATCTCGACCCACAACACGAACTTGCCTGGAGGCAGCTTGTCCATTCCTACATGCTGCTTCGGCGGTTCGATGACGCCTGCACCGCGGCAGACCACCTCATCGATTTGGGGGACGACCGTTTCGGCGGGAGGATGCTCCAGGGTCACGCCCTCATGTTGGCTCAGCGCTATGAGCTGGCCGTGGCGCCGATGACCGAAGCGATTGGGTTGGCGCCGGACAGCGATTCCGCGTATCGGGAGCGCGGCGGGGCGTATCTCTGCCTGGGGCGGTACGCAGAGGCCGTGGAGGACTACACAAAGGCGGCTGAACTGGGTGGGCCTGAACGAGGATGGGAACTCTACAAACGCGCGACGCCCCTGTGGATGATGGGGAAGGCGGATGAAGCCGCTGCGGACTACCGCGAGGTGATCAAGCGCTTGGGAAAGGCCCCTTTCGCAAGCATCCGCTTGTGCATCGTTCTGCGGCATCAGGCTCGCGAGCTTCGCGGGCAAGGCCGTTTGGAAGAGGCGCAGCACAAACTCGACGAGGCCGATAGCGTTCTCGGTTCTCTTGACGAAAAGGGCGTCGAAGGCGGTGATAGTAGAGAGGGCGGTAATGGCAGCGAGGGCGGAGGTGGCATTGTGAGACACACGGCCTGGCCGGCGCCGATTGTCGATTGCCTGCTCGGCCGGATCAGCCCGCAGGCGCTCCTCGATACGGCCAAGTCGCAGTCGCCAGGTGGGCCGGGCCCTCTGTGTGAAGCTCTGTACTACGCCGGCGAAGTGTGCCTGCTGAATGACGACCCCGCGAGCGCGCAGTCCTTCTTCAAAGCATGCGTGGACACAGGCGTCGTCTTCAATCCAGGCAGCTTCCCGCCGGTACCCATGAACGAGTACCACCTCGCCCAGTGGCGGCTGTCCGGCGGCGACGCCGGCGGTGCGAGCGATGCATCGAGCACCGAGTCGAACACGGGGTCTACTGCTTCTCCTGCATCGGTCGGGTGGCATGCTCAGCCCGAAGGGTGAGCATGCTTGCTGCTCGACGCAGCCGACACGCTATGAAAGCATGGGTGTCGAGCCGTCACCCGACAATCTGTCCAGCAGCGTCAACTCGTCTGGAGGCATTCTCATGCTCACCCTTCGGGATGAGCATGCCACCCGGCTTTCTCTTTCGCCGAAGGGGCCGCGGGGTTCGTAGGAGTCTGCGAAGCCGCTGAAGGTCTCCTGGTCAGCGTCCATCGCTTTCTTCAGTCCGGGTCAGGGATTCCTTCGCCGCTTGGATGCGCTGCTCGAACTCTTTGGCGCCGGCGCGGAAGAATTCGATCTCCGCCTTGCGATCCAGCCCTGCGACGGCGGCGCGTATTTTCTTCTGTGTGGCGCGCTTCATCTGTATGCAGTCAAAGGTCTTCGTCTTCATACTCGATGACCTCCACCAGGGAACGGGTCGATGCACATGCCCTTCCAAAGTCCAGCGATACCACTTCCGGATCACTTCTATTGTATCCGAGAGCCTGGGCACGTTCAAACTACTGCCGCTCGTCGCCTGACCCCTTCTCCCGCATCGCCCGCAGTATCTTCTCCGGCGTGATCGGCAGGTCTTTGATCCAGACGCCCGTGGCGTTCGCGATCGCGTGGGCGACTGCGCCGAGGACTGGGAGGGTGCTGCCTTCGCCGATTTCTTTTGCGCCGTAGGGGCCGCGGGGTTCGTAAGAGTCTACGATGCCGCTGAAGATTTCCGGGGCGTCCTTGATCGTCATCGTCAGGTAGCCGTGGAGGTTCGGGTTGAGGAGGTTGCCTCGCTCGTCGAACTGCACATCTTCCATGATCGTCTCGCCGGCGCCCATGACGATGGCGCCTTCGACCTGGCCGTGGACGGCTTGCGGGTTGATCGGCGTGCCGCAGTCGTGGTAGTCGGTGAAGCGGTCGATCTTGACCTTGCCGGTGTCTAGATCGACCGACAACTCGCAGACGCTGCTGCCGAATGAATAGGCCGGGCTCGTGCCGACGGTCGCACCCTTGTAGTCGCCGCCGAGGCCGTCGGGCGGCTTGTAGCAGCCCGTGCCGACCAATGGACCGTTATCATTAAAATACTGGCGGGCTGCCTCTTCCCAAGGAACGGACGGCTGGGGGTCGGGGGTCGGAGGCTGCTGGTTATCTTCACGGGCGAGCTGCGCTTGCCCATGCCACCCCTGTGTTTCGCCTCCTGCTGTGGCGAACAACCGGCCGTCTTGGGCGACCACCTCCGATTCCTGGCAGCCGAGCAGCTTTGCCGCGTAGGGGCGGAGCTTGTCTACGACAGCCTCTCCGGCCCGTGAGACGGCGTGGCCGCCCATCAGGGTGATTCTCGATGAATAGGCACCCAGGTCGATCGGGGAGATATCGCTGTCCTCGCTGCGGATGCGAACGCGCGCGGCGGGAATGCCGAGCGATTGGGCGCACATCTGTGTCAGGACGGTGTCACTGCCCTGGCCGATCTCTGCCGCCCCGATCAGCAACACGGCCGCCGTGCCATCCTCGCTGATTTTCACGATGGCGTTGGCGTGCGGGAAGACGGACTTCTTCTGAAAGTGCTCGCGACCCTTCTCGTGCGAGAGCTGGACCTGGCCGCGATAGATGCAATAGCCCGCGCCGGAGACGAACCCGCCGCAGCCGATGCCGATGCCCTGGGATAGACGAGCCGCAGGCTTCAGCCCGCGCGGTGCTTGACATGGCGTGGCATTCTCAGTATCCGCAGCGCCGCGCGGACTGAAGTCCGCGGCTCTTCGGCTTTCAACGCGGCGGTATTTCTCCTTCCAGCCGCTCTGCTTCTCGACGGCGTCGAGCGTGGCTTTGAACTCGCAACTGTCGATATCGAGATCGTTGACAGTCATCGTCTTCGGCGTCATTGCGTTGCGCCCGCGGATCTCGATCGGGTCGATGCCGATGTCCTCCGCGATCATGGTCAGCAAACACTCGAACGCGAAGCGCGGTTGAGGCACGCCGTGGCCGCGCATCGCGCCGCAAGCAGGCTTGTTGGTCATGACGCGGTAGCCATCGTACTTGTAGTTCGGGATGTGATACAGCGTCGGCATCATGCTGCCGGCGTAATAGGCCGTGGCCACGCCGAAGGAGGAGTACGCGCCGCCGTCGAGGTATATCTCACTCTTGAACGCCTTGATCCGCCCGTCCTTATCCACGCCGAGTTTCATCTTCATGTGCTGCTTGTGCCGGCCGCGGCCGTAGTGGAACATCTCCTCGCGCGAGTAGACCATCTTGACGGGCCGACCGGTCACTCGGCTGAGAAAAGCGGCGTTGATATCCAGCGGCGTCGTGGCCGCCTTCCCGCCGAAGCCCCCGCCGACGGTCGGGCGGATGACCTGAATCCTGCCGAGTGGAATGTGCAGGATGTGGGCCATCATGTACTGCACGTAGTGCGGCACCTGCGTCGAACTATACAGAACGAGCGTGCCGTCGTGCTTCCATGTGGCGATCGATGCGTGCGGCTCCAGTGGTGATTGATAAATGTTGTTGCCGGTGAACGTCTCCTCGCGGACATGGTGGGATTCGGCAAATGCCCTGTCCACGTCGCCGAAGCTCTGATCGACGTGCGTGTTGATGTTCCGCTTGTATCGTTCGTGCAGTTGCGACGCGCCCTCGGCGACGGCCTCGAACGGGTCGAGTACGACGGGCAACTCCTCGTATTCAACCTCGATGAGCGCGCACGCCTGCTCCGCCGTCTTCTCGTCGATGGCCGCGACGGCGGCGACGGGATCACCCACGTGGCGAACCTTGTCCATTGCGAGGATGTGTTCGTCGTACCGTGCCGGGGAAACGCCGTAGAGCGTATCCGGCACGTCGTCGCCCGTGAGAACGGCCAGGACGCCGTCGAGCGCCTTGGCCTTGGACGTGTCGATGCGTTTGATGATGCCGTGGGCGACGGTCGAGCCGAGCAGCTTGCCATGGATCATGTTCTGCAGATGGATGTCCGCGGTGTATTGCGCGCGGCCCGTGACTTTGTCCGCGGCGTCGACGCGGGGAATCGAAACACCGACGCTGTCATACTGCGGAGGACGAGCCGCGGGGGGGGGTACGCCGCGGGGGGGGGGTGTGGGGC
>JBDRKQ010000188.1:0-22658 GCA_043813895.1 Planctomycetota bacterium | reverse complement strand
GGTGTTGTCGTCGAAGGTCAACGAGACGGCAACGATATCCAGCGACTGGCGCTGCTTGGCGAAGTTGTTATCCGCCTCCTCGGATTCCGTCACGTCGTTCTCGAACGGCTGGTTGATGTGCGCAATATCCAGCACTGCAACGAGTCGGTCGCCGTCCTCCAGCGGAGTCACGAGCGCCGTCAGCGCGGCGCGGAAGTCAGGCACGCTGATGTTCCGGTCACCCGGCCGCAACTTCGTTGCCGGCTCACCGGCCAGATCAACCGTCGCCAGGAGGTCCGAGTTATCGCCGTCGATCACGCCGTCATTGTTGCGATCAACGCCGATTCGAATCTTGAACGCTTCGACGGCGCCGATGCTGTTGATCGTGTAGTCCACGTGCGCGGTCGTTTCGCCGCTGAGCGTATCAACCGTCACTGCGAGGCCGTTGGCGATCAGATCGACCGTCTGGGCTTCTTGCGTGACGTTGTTCGTATCGTCGGCTTCTGTCACGGCGCCTTCGTCACCGCCGGCCACGAGCTCGTCGAGCGTTGCGATGATCCGGTCTCCGTTCTGAAGTCGCGGCGTCAGCGTGTTGTTCAAGTGATTGCGGAAGTTCGGGACCGGCACCGAGTGCGTGCCGGGAGCGAGGTCCGCACCCGTCAGCGCGATCGTGTCGATCACGTCCGTGGGGTCCACGTCGATGATGTCGTCGAAGAGTGGGCGATCCAGGCCGATCCTCAGGTTGAACGGCGCCACGGGACCGGGGCTGTTCACGGTGTAAGTCACTGTCGCCGTCGTCACGCTGGTCTCGATGTTCGTCGAGACGGCGATCGAGCCTGCCACGAGGTCGACGGTCTGGGCCTGACCGGCCACGTTGTTGCCGACGTCGTTCGACTCTGCGACCGCCGCCTCCGGCGTCGCACCATCCTGATCGAGATCGAGGAAGACGACGATTCGGTCGCCGTCCTGCAACGCGGAGGCCAGGCCCTCCAACGCGGCCCGGATGTCCACGGTGATGATGTGCGTGCCGGGTACAAGGTCCGCGCCCGTGAGGAACTGGTCGTCGAGAATGTCCTCCATCGCACCGTCGGCCGGCGCGCGATCAATGCCCACCTTCAGGCTGAAGCCAGCGACATTCGCAGGCGCGATGATCGTGTAGGTCACGTCGGCCGTTGTCGCTGCCGCGTCCCAACTGACAGCCAGCGCCTGGGCCACAAGGTCCACGGTCTGCGCCTGGCCGGTTGCGTTGTTCGACTCTTCAGCAAGCTCCGCAACGTCGTTGACGGGCGTACCGTCAAGCTGGAGATCCAGGGTCGCCAGGATCATGTCGCCGTTCCCGACCGGCGTTGCCTGAGCATTGAGCGGACCTCGCAGACCGGTCACTGTGACGGTGTGCGATCCGGGCGTCAGATCAGCAGGATTGGCGATGGCCACATCGGCGAGCAGGCTGCCAAGATCAATCACGCCGTCAGCCGGCACGCGATCAACGCCGATCTTCAGGCTGAACGGCGCCGCGTTCGCAGGACTGTTGATCGCATAGGTGACGTGTGCATCGGTCGTCCCCGCCACGTTGTCGATCGTCACGGAGATCGCCTCCGCGACCAAGTCCACGGCCTGCGGCTGCGCTGCGACGTTGTTGGTCACCTCTTCCGCCTCGATCAACAACGCGCTCTCGGGGGCGTGCGCGTCGTTCAGGTCGAGCGTCGCGACGATTTGGTCGCCATGCTTGATCGGAGTCGCCAGCGCGTTCAGCGCCGCGCGGAAGTCCGGGATGCTGACGCTGTGGGGGCCTGGCTGGAGGTTGCTGCCGGAAACCGGCTCCACGGCAAGCACGTCGGCTGCACTGTCGATCTCGTTGTTGCCGTCACGGTCCACGCCGATGCGGACATTGAAAGGCGCGACCGCACCATAGCTTTCGATTGTGTAGTAGACGTCGGCTGTCGTCTCGCCGCTGACAGTGTTCGTAGTCACGTCCACGCTGTTGGCCAGCAAGTCCACGCCCGCAGCTATCCAACTGCGGTTACTATTGACTTCGTCAGTCTCGTCCACGGCGCCTTCATCGCCGCCTGGCTGCGTCAGGTCCAGCGTCATCAGGATCAGGTCGCCGTTCTTGAGCGGAATGGCGAGCGCGTCGAGGTCCAGCGCGCCTGCGACATAGAATGCATACCAACCGGGGGCAAGCGGTCCAGCGGTCGGCGCCGCGAACAGGACGTCCGTAGGGCTATCGATTACGCCGTCCACCGGCGCCCGATCTATGCCGACTCGTATGTTGAAGACGGGGACGGGTGTGGGGCTCATGACCCGGAAACTGCCGTAGATGCTCGCGGCGGGATCGCCCGGCCCACGCCATACGTGCAGGGCCAACGCCTGCAAGTCCGTTTCATCGGAGTTGGCCGTGCTGGCGGTATTCGCCGGATCTTCGTTCGCCTCCGCGACGACGTCCGCCGAGTCGATCACTGCAAAGATCAACTGGTTCGTCGCCGGCGGCGAGGCGCTGAAGTCGCCGATGACCTCGTGCCCGCCCGGCTCGACGTTCGCCGGGTCCTGCGAGGTAGCCGTGAACGAGTCGACCAGCGTGTCCATGGCGGTGTCGAGGATACCGTCGCCGATTGGTGCGGGGTCCGTATCGAGGTAGAACTCGATCGTGAAGTCCTCGACATTCGCAACGCTCTCGACGTTGTAGGCAAGCTCCGCCTGCGTCGAGCCGGTCAGGTGCAAACTGATCGGCTGAAGATCGACGAAGATGTCGCTAGAGACGCCTCGGTTGCTGGCGTTGCTCTCGTCCGTCTCTTTCACCGTATCGCCCGGGTCGAGGCGGACCACGATGTTGTCGGAGTGCTTGATCTTCGTAGCCAGCGCGTTGAGGAAGGAACGGATGTCGGCCGTGAAGGTGTGGGTGCCGGGCGTCAACATGACGGTCGGCGGCGTCAGCGCCCCGAGGAAAGTGTCCATGGCGCCGTTGTTGTCCGTATCGACGCCGACGTTGATATTGAACGACGGGACAGCGGCCAACTCGGTGACGACGCTGTAGGTGATCGAGAGTTCGGACGCGGGACCGGCAACGGCCAGCGCGACCTCACCGATCTGCAGATCACCGTGGAGGAAGTCGATCGGATTCGAGTCACCGGCAGTGAGATTGCCGGGAAACGTGTCGGACGCGCGAATCACGACGCCGGTTTCCGCTGTGTCGTAAACGACGCCTTGCAGGACCGCGGTGTCCTGTAGGGCATCGAGCACGCCCTCGATGTTACCTGTCAGGGCGCCGCTGCCGGCCTGCACGGTGAGGCTGATCGCCCTGGGCAGCAGGACGGGCGTCGGGTTGTTGCCCGCATTGAGTGACTTCACAACGATGTCGAAGGGCTGCCCGGCCACCTGCGGTGTGCTGACGGGCTGGACCTGCAACTTGACCGCCTGCGCGTGTGCGGATGCAGCGAACAACAGCATCGCTGCGGCTGCAAGAAGCGAGGCCCCCATGCGGGAGCGGTTTGCTCCAGTTCCAAGCTGCGGCAGTCGCCGCCCTGTATTCTCGAATCGTGACGAGTACATGACTGATTCCTTTCCATTCATCCGTTCAAGAGAACAATTTCCTGTGTTTACGCCGTGAATCCCCTGTATTTAGCTTGGTATTGTGGGTACCGCCGACGGCGTGGTGCTTGCGCCTTGGCACGCCTCGCGGGTCATATTCGAATCTGATTGCCTGATCCATGGGCCTAGCTTGCTCTCACGAACATCGAGGACTTCCGAATCTGACGAGGGCGAAGAGACCCGCCTCTCGTTCTTCCGCCTGAGCGGAAGCCCGGTGCCGAAGACCGCAACAGCTTCACTCGATGCTCTCCCCCAAACCGTCCCATGTGCGAGATAGGAATCGTTCGTGCGACCACGTCGGCCATAAAGTCAATACTATTGGTGCGATTTCATCGAAGAGAAACGGCTGTCTCCAAGACGACCGACCGGCCGTCCACATCCTTGATCAAACCAGGAACGCAGTTCCTTCCGCGTTCGCCTGACCGGGTCGCGATTACCCCTTCAGCTTAGTCCTTCGCCGTCGGAGTTTCAACAGAAAGATTTCTTTTCTATCTCCGGGCAGCGGCGCACTCGACCTTATCGGCCACTCGCGAGTGCGGCGCCTTCGCCAAAACCCGGGGGCCTCGCCAAGACATCGGATAATAAGACCGAAACGCATGATGGCAAGCGAATGAAACTTGTCAAGGGGAGCGCGCGGATCGCCCTGTTTTCCGCGTTCCGCTTTTCAACATCCTGTGCAGAGTTTGACGGTGCCCAGCCACGAGGGAACCACTTTCTGAACCGCGGTCCTCGCCCTTGTGAACTCAGGGTTTGAATACCACCAGTCAGCCCGAGACCGGAAGGCTACGCGACGCCAGAGCGTAACGGCCGGCAGCTTCTCCTCTCCAGTCTGAATCGCAGGAAGACCGTCGCTGGTTGCGGCGGCGCCAGTGACGGTCCCCGGCCCCCCCATCCGTTTGCGGCAAAACTCGCGGCACAGATCTTCGACCAATCCGTCGAAGCTCCTGCCACCCAAACCCGGTTGACCTGCTCACCCCACTCGCTACTCGCCCTCAAAGCGCTCCGCCACGCGGCCTGAGGGACCGGGTTTATGCAACGATAGGGTGGACACAGGCACGGCCTGCAGGTTCAAGCTGTGCGGGACGGGTGTCGTCGAGACATGGGCGGACACCACGGCCGTGGCCGGTTCAGGAGTTCGACACCGGTTTGCAGGCCCAGCGTGTCATCTCGCGGCGTCTGCATTGGCAAGGACGGAAGCCGACGCCGCGTGATCTGGAAGGAGCTTGCGAACCGTCTGGATAATCGCCCTACGATCAATCGGCTTGGAGGCATAGTCGTCACAGCCTGCGTCAATGCACTTCTGTCGGTCGCTCGCCATTGCATGGGCAGTCAGCGCGATGATCGGCCCGGTGTAGCCTTTCTGTCGAAGCAGATTAGTTGCCTCGTAGCCGTCCATCACCGGCATCTGCATGTCCATCAGGATCACGTCGAACGGGCGCTCGGAGTCATCTTCACGCGATCTGCTTGACCCTGCGAGCGCCGCATCGACCGCAAGCTGCCCGTTTTCGACCGCGGTGACCTTTGCGCCCGCCTTCTTGAGGAGCCCTGTGACGAGGACTCGGTTGGTGGCATTGTCTTCGGCGAGCAAGATACGGCAGTCAAGTCTGTCGGCCTCTGGCTTGGTCGCGCTGGCCTTCTCGGGGTGAACGATCGTGGCTGTTGTCGGATCGTCCAACATCCTGACACCATCGAGCGGGCCGGTGGCTACCGATGCGCGGAACCGGCTGCCCTCGCCCAGCTTGCTCTCGATGGTGATGCTCCCGCCGAGCATCTCGGCCAGATGCTTGCTGATCATCAGTCCCAGGCCCGTCCCGCCGAACTTGCGCGTCGTCGACGAATCCGCCTGTGTGAACGGCTTGAAAAGTCTGTCCAACTGCTCCGGCGTCATGCCGATGCCGCTGTCGATAATGTCGAACTGAAGCATGGGTTCGGACGGTCCCATCCTGCCGCTCGGCTCCGTGCCCACCAAACGTGTTACCAGTCGGACTCCCCCTTTGTCCGTGAACTTGATCGCGTTGCCGATCAGGTTCACGAGAATCTGCTTCAGACGTGTGGGGTCGCTCTGGATCGTCTCGGGAGCCTCCCCCTCGTACGCGATGTCGAAGGGAAGTCCCTTCTGTTGGGCCCGGACGCTCATGAGATCGCGCACGTCGGCCACCAACTGCACCGGTGAGCACCTGATGCGTTCGACTTCGAGCTTGCCCGCTTCGATCTTGGAGATGTCCAAGATGTCATTAATGAGTTGCAGGAGGTGTTCGCCATTGCGCCGAACCGTGTGGATCGCTTTTATGCGATCGGAGGGCGACAGGTCCGGTGCGAGCATGTTCTCGGTGAAGCCCATGATGGCGGTCATGGGTGTCCGAATCTCGTGGCTCATGTTGGCGAGGAACGCGCTTTTGGCTTGCGTAGCGTTCCTGGCCTCCTGTATGGCCACCTCAAGCTGCATGGATATCTGTTTCTCTCGTTCCAACGCGTCGCAGATCGTGGCGTGGTTCCTCTGCAGCTCTAGATTGGCCTCCTGGAGGTCGGCCGTGCGTTCGGCGACGAGTTCCTCGAGATGATCACGGTGCCGGCGAAGTCTCGCCTCGCTCTCGCGCAGGGCCTCCTGGCTCTTGGTCATTGCCGCCACCGAGTACTCCACATCCTGCTTGACCAGCTCAATGGAGTCATACAGCGCTTTCAGGGGGTGCGTCGAGCTTACCTTGCGCACGCTCCCCTTCCCCGTATCCCACGCAATGGCACCCAGGGTTTTCACGAGTTCGTCGATCTGCGCAGCGCTGACGCGTCGCCGCTTCGATCGTGAGCGGAATCGCGCGAGCAGGCCTCCCGGCCTGGGCTGGCCAGCTGTGCCTGACGCGGCGCTCTTGGCCTCCAATCCCACGATCTTGGCGTAGGCCTCAGCCTTCTCGCTCGCGAAGTAAAAGTCGACATCTAAGAACGCTCTCACCGAGGCCAGCGTGGCCCGCATAGTCCGGTTCGCCCCGACCACGACAGTTGCCACCGGCGGACCGTACTCGTCGTACAGGCGACGGATTCCCCGCGCGTAGGCCCAGCGCGCACTCCATTTGCTTCCGACAGCCCCACGATAGTCTACGATCCGGTAGTAATGCGGACCGTTGAGCAACCCCTCTTGATGAAGGTGCCTGTGCGTGGCAAGGAGCCACGCCGTAGCACGATCCGACTTAAGGAAGCCCGTCAGCTTCAGGTACACGAGACGTCCTGGGATCACCGAGTACCGGCCTTGCATGCCTTCGCCATCGAAGCACCACTCGGGTCTGGAAATGAGTCTGTCCTCGGCCAGATCCGCTCTGGACTCACCGAGGGCGGCCATGGCCACTGCCCGGTTGACCGCATGGGCGTAATCGCTGCAGAACTCGAACGGATACGTCTTCTTGGCAAACGCCAACCCCGCACGCATCACGTTCCTCAGTAGTGGGCGAAGTCCGTAGCCGACGAACCCGGCACAGTGAGTGTCATTTACGAATCGCTCAAACGCCTGGGCGCGGACCTTCCGGCTGGGAGAGCCACGGACTTGTCCGTAGTCCTTGATCTCTACAAACCAGCTCTCCCCGCCTAGATGCTGCCTCAGAGCCGCGTCCCGCTCGCGGTACAGGCGGTCGACGTCCAGGTTCGCGGAATCGCCCTTGGCGATGGTATGCAGAATGCGATCGCCGATAAAACTGAAGGTGACCGAGTAGCCTTCGCCGATGACGATATCCGTCCATTCCGGCCGGCTGGTCACTGGCAGTTCGGTAACCGGGCACTGCGTGGACGCGAAACGGCGAAGCGGTTCTGCAGTGCTGGTTGCCTCACCGAACATCGGCCTACGTTCTCCATCGTGCCCGCTACACTGTCTGCGACCTGCAGTGCATGCAGTGCGGCCATCCAGGCGATGAAGGCGAGCGACTTACACCCAACGATCACCGGCGTGCCGTCGTCGTCGCCCAGTCTCTCAGCAATCGCGTCCAAACGCTCGAACTTGGCCGTACGGACACCTGTTCATCGGCTCGGCATGATGGCCGTCTGAGCAGTGCGTGATTCCGGTCGCTGAGCATATGGCGGGAGCAACTGAACTCGCTTTCCGATCGTAGATCGCATCGTTATCGAACCTCAGCCGCAGCTTGCCCGCGCCGCACAACCCTCGCCAAGCCCCAGCTCCCAGTGCCGTTTCTGAACCGGGCCAGAACGTCGAACTTCCCCCAGTTCGTCAGTGGTCAGGACGATAGCTGGTCGTCCCTGAAAAAATCGGTTTCACGCGGCAGTTAGAAGCGGGTACGATGGTGATAAGGAAGCCCGGTGATGTTACTGAGCCGACGCCGATTGGGGAATGTCGGCTCAAGCAAGGAGAAACGGATATGGGTGATAAGGGAAGAAAAGACAAAGGCAAAAAGGAACAACGCAAGAAAGCCCAGCTCAGCCCGAAGGAAAAACGAAAGCAGAAGAAAGATAAGAAGAACACCTAAATGCCCGGAGCTGTCCGTTGACCTCTGCGTCCTCTCGGCGGGTTGCTGGCATTCGACGACGTGTTGACGGAACGACTGGCAGCCGCCAAGTGGTAGTGGCCATCCCGGGCTTCTCCTCGGACACGCTGCTGGCGGTGGCGCGGGGAGGTTCGTTCACATCAACGCCGTGCGGTTCGTGGACAAGTTGCATTGGTTGTTGCACTCTGTTCACCTATCCATGTACGTGTCCTGGGTCCAAGACGCCCAGCGTTGCCGATCGAAGTGATCGGCTCGCCTCCAGAACTTGGTGGGCAGATTGGGGCCGAAGAAACGACGGATCACAATCAGCGATTCGCCAGCAGCCGAGAGCGTCGATATCCTTGAACACACGTAGCTCGTCCGTCATCTCGGGTGCGCTGTCATCCCGGGGGACATGCCGCCGGCAGAGATAGGCAGCCTGCCCCAGTGACACCGATGGTGGATTCACGTCAGGATGACCCTCAATCCAATCGACGGCCCTCACGCGGCGTCTCAGCCTCCGGATAACAGCCCTATAACATGGCCGTAGAGCACTCGACCGGGCACGCCAAGCTCACGGAGATTGACTTCGCCTATAGTGGCCGTCCCTGCGCTCATTGCCCGGCACAGACTGGCCGATACGGTGAATGAGTCCGGCGGACCTGCCCGTCGCCACTTGACACACGGCCGCATTCGAGGAGGTTTGCCATGGTCGGCATCGGAACTGGATGTTTCCTTCAGCTTCCCGGCGAATCCAAGCAGCGCGTCCTTCATCCTGCGCGCGTGGTGGGACTGGTCGACGAGATCTACACCGTCGAATCCGAGGAAAGAGATCTTCCGGTCACGCCGGACATGGACGTTTTGCTCTACTTCGAGAGGAACCGCGAGTTCACGCAACAGTCCGGGCGGATCGAAGCCGCTGATACCATCGACGCGGACGACGCAGGATCGGACGAAGACGGGCCGCGATTTCTAATCAGCTTCAAAACAACCGGTGAGCCAGTCTCCGCTGAAAGTCGCCAGCACTACCGCGTCTCGACCGTGCTCATGGGTTACCAGGCAGACTTGAATGTCGAAAAGGCCTGTCACGTTCTGGATGTCAGCAGCACTGGTTTAGCCGTCATCTCCAGGAAATGTTACACGGTCGGCAATGTGGTCGATGTCTCCATCGTCGAGGACGGCCAGACCTATACCGGGAACGTCTGCGTGCAGAGTATCCGCGACCTGGGCAAGGGGCGGACACGCTACGGTCTGCACTGCGTCAGCCATCAAAAAGCCCCGGGCACACTGGCCGAGGGTCTTCAGCGGGCCAGCATGCGCATCCAGCGCGAACAACTCCGCCGCCTCGCCGGCAACGCGTAGCTTGCAGCCGACGAACCGACCCTCTCCCAGCCCAACCGCCGCCGCCGTTTGCAGCAGAAAAAAGTGACAACCGCCGCAAATGCCCGTAAAGTCTTCGGACCTCGGTGTCGCTTGTTTGGGTTCGGTTACATTGGGGCCGTTGGAGAGTCGTGCTCAGCGCTTCGGGGTTTGGCGGTGTTTTTCTTGTTTGGCTTACTGGAGAACGCTTCTTGAGAGCAGTAGCACCCGGCGTTACAGGGGACGATGCCGTGCCCCCCGGTCCAGGTAAAACCCTGCCAGCCGGGAAGATACCGCCAGTCTGGGGAGGACGCGAGCGACGATCCCCTTGACAACGTGCCCTCATGGCCAGACCACGACGCGAAGCCAGAGAGCCTCGCAACGCCGCGCCCATTAGGCCTCTTGGTCTCTGCTGTTTGCGTGCGACCGCTTCATGTATGATCATGTCTCCGAAGTCAACAAGCAGAAGGATGACGACATGGCCAACAAGAGCGAGCGGCGGCGATTCTGGCGGAAAGATTGGTGGAAAAACCGGCGCATTGGCTGGCAGCAAGGCTGGCGGCTCGCTCTTTACGTTGCCGGTGCCTACTGGGTATTAGTCGAGGGAGCAGCTTGCACAAACACGCGCTGCTACGACAGCCTGAAGTCGGAAGCTGATCGACTACTGGTCCAGCTACAACTCGCTGATGAGAAGAAACACCCCCCAGTGTTGAAGGTAGTCTACAAGGACCCCCGAGAACTGGAGAATGTCCTTGACGATCTGGTGATGAAGAAGATCGCGCGATCAGACAAAGGATTGGACGACAACGCGATAGCGAAAGCCGAACGGTTGATCGAGCTGTACGATGCCCTGCTGTTTAAGGCAACGAAAGGGGAAACTGACAACCAGGCTAGTCCTACCACCAACGAGGCAAAGAACCAGGAGACAGCCAGCCAGCCTAGTCCTACAACCAACGGAGCAGACAGGCGGGAGACAAACAGCCAACGTGGTGCCATCTCCAACGCAGAGAAGGACTTCACGATTCTCACTGACGGCCCCTCGTCTTTCTCGTCCGCCTCTCCCCACTACGTGTTGATCTTCTTTCCGGGTTTCTTGGTGTTCCTGGGTATAATATCGATTCATGTTTTAGTTAATCCTAGTCCTTACCGCGCAGCATTGATAATTCTCGTATTCGTCCCTCTGTGCTGCGGCGTCGATGCTTGGCATAACGACATCATGGGCCTCAAGCTATGGCCATCCTTCACGGTGCTCCTAACTTCGTTCTACTGGGTTGCCCTCTTCTGGTTCATAGACAGGATTGTCTTCAATGAAGAATTCGAGGTCGCATTGAAAACCGCCAACGGTGATAGAGAGAAGTGCAAGGCGCTCTACGACTTCGCCATATTCTACACCAAGGCCGTCGCCACCATCTTCCTGGCCATTTGCATCGTCCAAGGCTGGCAATTGAGCGAGGCACACAGGCATCTTTACGAGAACGCCGGCGTTATACAAGCTAAGACAACGATCAGCGTCGTGCTCATATTCTATGGTTCCCTTGGTTGGCTGGGTTGGGTAGGCTTGAAGTCAGGGAGTCGCGCGTGGCAGGCGACCCAAGCAGCAGCGGGTGTTCCTCAAGAGTCAGAGCTTATCACTTGAAGGCTGATAGCTTCTACGCCCCGACCGTCCCGCTGCCTACTTGACGGAGGCTTGCTCATGAATGGCACCCGACAACGGCCGACAGGGGCGTCGGCCGCTACGGGGACCGTAACAGTAGCGCACCCAATGCGCGACGCGCGACGCCCGACGCCCTCCTCGAATCGTCAATCTGTAATCGTCAATCCGCGTTCGCCTATCCGCGATTGCGAGTCACCTTCACAAACGCGGCCGCCCTTTTCGGATCGAGCGCTGCCGTCGTCTTGCCGCCGCGCTTCAGGCAGGTGCCTACGATCACGGCATCGGCGACATCGAGATAGTCCATCGCGCGCTCGGCCGTCACGCCGGAACCCACCCACACCGGCCGGTCACTAACGGCATCCTTCACGCGGCGGACCGCATCGAAGTCCGTAGGCGAGCCCGTCGCGGAGCCGCTCACGATCAAGGCGTCAGCGCCGCCTCGGTAGGCCGTCTCTTCGGCGGCAAGCGCGATGTCCGGCTGGCTGATCGGTGTGGCGTGTTTGACGTGGACGTCCGCGGCGATCATGACGCGCGGGGCAATCCGCGCCCGAAGCCGCAGCAGGTCGTGGGCAGGTCCTGTGATGATGCCCTGATCGGTCGCGTACGCGCCGCAGAGGATGTTCACGCGGATGAACGAGGCGCCTGTGGCGGCGGCGACGGCGAGCGCGGCCGCGGCGTCGTTGCGAAGGACGTTCACGCCGACCGGCAGCTTCACCGCGCGGACGACGTGATCGACCACCACCCCCATCGCCGCGACGGTCTCGGGCGGGACCCGCTCGGCTGCGAAGGGGGCATCGCCGAAGTTCTCGACGATTATCGCGTCGAAGCCAGCCCGTGCGAGCACGCGCGCCTCGGCCACCGCGCGATCGATCAGGTCCGCCATCGGCAACCGCGCGTTCGGCGCGCCGGGCAGCGGCGGCAGGTGTACCATCCCGATAAGCGACAGGTCGCGGAGTCGCGCGTGCGTTCGCGAGGCTTGGTTTGACTTTCGTTTGTTCGCAGGCATTGTTGATCGTCTGTGTGGCTGAAAAGGCGGATGCTTCAAGATTGGCCTTTCTTCGGCTTCTGCTGCGCTCGATCGTCCTTCCGCTGCTTCTTTGTGTCGCTGTCCTTCACGCCGTACAGCGGACACGGCGGCAGGCGGCGAGACTTCGCCTCGTTCAGCGTCAGCGTGATAATGTCAGTGAGGTGCGCGATGTGCCGGCAGTTCGGATCGTGATAGTGGTGCGCGTGTCGGCCCGTCACGACCTTGTGATTCCCGGCAGCCCCTTTCTCGGGTTTCCAGATGCCGCGCGGCGCACGCCAGGCCTCCTCCTCCCGACGCGTGTACTCCCGCCGCCGGGCAAACTGCGCGTCGCGATCCAGCCACGCAAAGCCCTGAAAGATCAACTCGCCGCCCAGGTCCCGCCCGTCCGGCTCGGGCGTGAGATGCACCAGCAACCGGCCTAAAGCGTCCCGATGTGGGGAAGGCTCAAGAGACGCATCGCGAAAGAGGCGCACGGTCCGCCCCTGCGTCTGCTCTGTTATGAACCGCACGGCATCCTCCGCGCCTACCTGCCCATCCTGTGGACACACGACGCCGACCAGCCGCGCCTTTTCGCCGATGTCCAACTCGATCGTTCCGCCGGGCAAGACGCCGGTCACGCGCGCGATCTGCGGCAGACTTGCGGCGGACGGCACAGTCGGCCCCGGCTCCCCGGGCTGCGGCGGCGGCGAACCGAACGGCCCGTCCGAACGCTCCGAGCCCTCAGACTGTCCGGAACCGCTGCCGGCTTCAGTCTGCTCCCGTTTCTTCTCACGCAGCGCCTCGCATCGCTTGCACAGCCGACGGCCCGCGCGCTCGGCTTCCTCGGCGGACTTGAAGGAGATTCGATTGCCCGGGCTGATCCGCTTGGCGGAACCGCACTCGTCCGGATAGAGGTGATAGACCTTGCTGTCCTTGGCGCCGATGACTTCGTCCGCGACAAGTCGTGCGGCAACGCTGCCATGCGCAATGATCGCGAGGACCGCGGAGAAGAACAGCACACATGCACGCGCACGGCCGCGCGAATGACAACTCGTCGTCACTTGAACGCCCGAGCCGGTGTCACGGCGGTGCATCAGACGTGCCCCTGTTGGAAACTCTCGATTCAATTGCGCGACCACTCGAATCGACTCATTGGCCGTCGCGACGGAACACCGCGACGACATCCTCGATCGGCACGACAAAAAGCTGGTTGTCTCCCTCGAAATCGACCGGGATCGCGTGCTTGGGATTGAAGAGCACCTTGTCATACTGCCGAATCGGGAAATCGTCGTCGTGGTCGACCTGCTGCGAAACGGCGACGATGCGGCCGGTCAGAGTGGGAATCTCGATGTTGTCCGGAAGTTGGATCCCACCCTTGGTCGTCTTCTTGTCTGCATCCTTGCGGATCAAGACGCGCTTGCCGAGCGGCTCGACGGTCTCGAGTTTCGCGGCCCGCGGTTTGGATTCGTTGCGACTACTCATGCTCGTCCCCGGCTGAACCAACTCCATATCGCGGTCACCGCAAAGCCGGCAACCGGACACCCCTTCCTACCGACCGGCTGTTTCTCCATCAAAAGAGGCGTCGGCGGAGACCGGCAGCGCCGCAACGCGCTCGACATTCCACGGCCGCCACGCCCCGGCCTGCGACGCCGCATCGAAAAACACGCTCGGCCTGAAGAATGCCGTCAGCACAATGATAGCACAAAGTGCCATGGAAACGCGCAACACCTGACACCGCGATGGCCTCATGTCGTCCGCGGGCTTCCTCAGGTAGCACGTCGCGAGGATCCGCAGGTAATACGCCGCGGCGATGGCCGAATTCAGCACGGCGATCACCACGAGGACGATCATCGCCTGGTGGCCCGCGGCGCCGTCCGTCGCCGAGAGGGCGGCGCTGAACACGTAGAGCTTCCCAAGGAAACCGCCGGTCAGCGGGAACCCCATCAGGCCCATGACGCAGACCGCCAGGGCGAGGCTCGCCCAAGGGTGACGCCTGGCCGCGCCGGCGAGATCGTCCAGCATCTCGACGGAGTCCTCTCCGTCCTCACCCTGCTTCCTGAAGAACGACAACGCGGCAAACGCACCGAGGTTCATTACGCCGTACACGGCGATATAGAACAGCATGGCTGTCACGCCGTTTCGCATCGGCGATGCGCTCGCTGGGTTGATGCCCGGCCCGGCCACGAGCGCGACGAGCATGTATCCCGAATGCGCGACGCTCGAATACGCCAGCATCCGCTTGACGTTGTGCTGCATCAGTGCCAGCGTGTTGCCGACGAACATCGTCGCCGCCGCAATGCCCCAGAGCAGCCAGAACATCGCGTCGCCATACGTCCAGCCGCAAAGCCAGAACAGTCGCACAAGGGCTACGAAACCGGCGAACTTCGGGACGAATCCCAACAGGCCCGTGACAGGCGAAGCGGCGCCCTGGTAGACATCCGCCACATAGAAATGCAGTGGCACGGCCGCCACCTTGAAGGCTAGCCCCGCCAAGGCCAGCAGGACACCGATGACGACGATCGTGTCGCTCATCGCGCCGGGCTCGGAGAGCACCGTGTAGATCGAGTGCTGAGATGCCTGGCTGGGAAACAACTGCATCGTGCCGGCAGCACCGTAGAGAAAGCTGAAGCCGTAGAGCATCAACGCCGCCGCGAAGGCCCCCAGGAAGAAATACTTGCCGGTAGCCTCCTGGGCGCGGATGTCGCGACGGGAAAGCCCGACGAGGATATAGGTCGGAACGCTGACCAGTTCGAGACCCAGGAATAGCAGGATCAGGTTGTTCGCGGCGGCCACGAGCAGCAGGCCGGCAAGCGAGAACAGTATCAGCGCGAAGAACTCACCGCGCTCGTGCGGTTCGGGAACATGCCGATTGACGAGAAGAATCAGCGCCCCGACCGACAGCCCAATAAGACGTGCGTACCACAGCAGGCTATCCTGGTTCAGACCGGAGACCTGTTCGACCGTGCTCTCTGAAAGCCCCCTGGCAAGATGAAGGGCGCCCGCGACAGCCAGCAGCGCGAGCCAGACGAATGCGCCAGAACCCAGGTTCGTGTCGGCCGGCGATCTCGACTCGGAGCGCGAAGTCACCAGGCCGGCCAGCAGAATCACCGAACCGCCGACCACCAGCGTGATCTCCGGCATCAAAGCAGTCAGCATCGGATGCATCGCCAGCATCATCCGTCCTCCCCCTCGGCATCTGCGATCGCCAACGACCCGTCGGCGGGTGCCACTGGCAGCTTGTCTGCCAGTGCTGGGCCAATTGTCGCACTGGCGTGTGCCACTGGCAGCTTGCTGCCAGTGGCGGCACTGGCGGTCAAGCCGCCAGTGGCACCCAACGTATGTGAGCATGCGCCGGCAGACTCACAGTCGGAATGCCTGTTCCACGCTCGCGAGGCGGCGGTGCCGGAGTCGCTCTTCTCCAGCACTCTTGCCAACACCTCGCGATCGAGTGCCGGCTCCATCACGTCCTGGAGCACAGGCTTGGGATACACGCCCAACAACAGGCAAACCACCGCGATCGGGGCGAGGATGCCGATCTCCCGTCGCGTCAGGTCCTGCGTCAGGCCGCTGGACGAATCGCAACCGTGCGGCGGCTCCTTCACAGGACCGAACAGCACCCGCTTGACCATGTGCAGCATGTAGATCGCGCCGAGGAGTATGCCGGTCGCTGCGGGCACGGCATACCACACGCCCAACGGACCGGCCTCATACACGCCGGGCGATCCGGACGTGAACGTGCCGAGCAGCACGAGGAACTCACCGACGAAGCCGTTGAGGCCCGGCAGCCCGATGCTCGACATGGTGAAGACGACCAGGAAGAAAGCCATGACGGGCATTTTGCGCCCGAGGCCGCCGATGTCGCCCATCTCCCGCGTGTGGTAACGCTCATAGATCATGCCGACAACGAGGAACAGGGCGCCGGTACTCAGGCCGTGGTTGATCATATAGAAGAGCGAGCCGCTGAGCCCCGCCGCATTGAGGCTGAACATGCCCAGCAGGCAGAAGCCCAGGTGCGAAACGGACGAATACGCCACGAGTTTCTTGATGTCGCTCTGCACCCACGCGGCCAGCGCGCCGTAGATAATCCCCGCGACAGCGAGCACGCCGAGCAGCGGCGCGAGGGAGACCGTCGCCTCCGGGAAAGTCGGCAGGCTGAGCCGCAGGAAACCATAGGTGCCGAGCTTGAGCAACACGGCGGCCAGGATGACGGAACCCGCTGTCGGCGCCTCGGTATGCGCCAACGGCAGCCACGTGTGCAGCGGGAAGAGCGGCACCTTGATGGCGAACCCGGCGAAGAAGGCGAGGAACAGCCACACCTGCTCGCTCGTCGTGAGCGCGCCGGCGGCGGCGAGCTGATAGAGCTGATCGAAATCGAACGTGAAGACACCGCAGTACGTCGACGCCTTCCATCCGAGGTACAACACGCCGGCAAAGGTGAGCATGCTGCCCGCCAGCGTGTAGATGAAGAACATGTTGGCAGCCTTCTCGCGCTGCGATCCGCCCCAGATACCGATCAGGAAATACAACGGGATAAGGGTGAACTCGAAGAAGACGTAGAAGAGCAACAAGTCGCGCGCGCAGAACACGCCTAGCATCGCCCCGAAGAGCAGCAGCATCAGGGCGTAGTATTCGCGGTGCCGCTCCTGGATGCCCGTAAAGCTGCCCCAGATGGCCAACGGCGTCAGAAAGGCCGTCATAAGCAATAGCGGCAGGCTGATCCCGTCGACGCCGACGAAGTACTGGATCTTGATCCCGCCCGTATCGCCCCCACTCCCGCCAATGATCCAATCCGCACGGTCAACCAAGGCGAAGCTCGTGGCGGACCAGGCTGAAGACCGTCCCGCGAAGAACATACCGGTAGCAACGATCGTCAGAGCCAACGTGAGCGCGGAAAAGCCAAGCGCCCAACGCCGGATCGTCGCCGCATCCCAATTCGACCGGGTGAACAACACCGCCGCCCCGATGATCGGCAGGAACACGACCATCGAAAGGATGTACTCACCGCGAAAGATGTCAGAGATCAGCGACGACATTCACGAACCTTGCTCAGACCGCTCGCCATCCGTCCATCATCAGGACGAGGCGGCCAACACCCACCAGATAATGAGCAGCAGGCCGACCGCCATGCCGAGGGCATAGCCCTGCATCGCGCCCTGCTGCCAACCCTTGAGCCCAAACCCGATCGCGCGCGGCACCGCTGCGATCAGCCAGAGAATCCCGTTGATGAAGTATCGATCCACGTCGTGGCAGAAGTCGCCGAGCCGCCGCAGCGGCCGGACGAATGCAGCATCGTAGATCTCGTCCACGAAGTACTTGTTGTAGAGCAGGCGATGGATCGACGGTGCGGCCAGGATGATTGCCATCGGGATCGTCGGCCGGCGTCGATAGAAGAACCATGCCGTGAGGATGCCCAGCCCCGCCAGCGCGGCGGAGAAGTACATCAACCCGTTTCCCTCATGCGCCGCCTCGGCCTGTCCGCCTTCCACCGCAGCGCTGAACACCGGCGCGAGGAATCGGTGGAAACCGCCGTGCGGCTCGAAGATGCCGACGAAGCCGCCGCCGTGGACCGTCACACCGACATAGCCTGCCAGCACCGCGCCGACGGCGAGGATCACCAGCGGGACCGTCATCCACCGGCAGGACTCGTGCGCGTGCTCGACGCCGCTGGGCAGCTTCTCGCGCCCGTGGAAGGCGAGAAAGATCATGCGGAACGTGTAGAACGCGGTCAGCAGCGCGGTCGCGAGGGCCAGGATGCCCAGCCAGGGATGCGTGCCGCCGAGGGCGGCATGAATGATCTCGTCCTTGCTCCAGAAACCCGCCATCAGGGGCGCGCCGCCCAGCGCCAGGCCGCCGATCCAGAACGTCACCGCCGTGGTCTTCATGCCCTTGGCCAACCCGCCGAACCGGCGGATGTCAATCACGCCGCCCATGGCGTGCATCACGCTGCCGGCCCCGAGGAACAGCAGCGCCTTGAAAAACGCGTGCGTGTACAGGTGGAAGATCGCGGAATCGAACGCGCCGACGCCCAGGCCGAGGAACATGTAGCCCAACTGGCTCAGCGTCGAGTAGGCGAGGATCCGCTTCATGTCGAACTGCGTCAGGGCGATCGTCGCGGCAAAGAACGCCGTAAGTCCGCCGATGTAGGCCACGACGGTCATCGCGACGGGCGACGCGGCGAAGATCACGCAGCACCGTGCAACCATGTACACGCCGGCGGTCACCATTGTCGCCGCGTGGATCAGGGCGCTCACCGGCGTAGGGCCTTCCATCGCGTCAGGCAGCCAGACGTGCAGCGGCAACTGCGCGCTCTTGCCCATCGCACCACAGAAGAGCAACAGCGCAATCGCCGTCACGCGGCCGGTCTCCAGCGGCGCGCCGCCGGCCATCGTGCCCTGCTGCACCATCGCGAAGACGGCGTCGTAGTCGAGCGTCTTGAACGTCAGGTAGATCAGGAAGATACCGAGGCCGAAGCCGAAGTCGCCGATTCGGTTGACGAGGAAGGCCTTCTTCGCGGCCGCGGCGGCGGCGGGACGCTTGTAGTAGAACCCGATGAGCAGGTAGCTGCACAGGCCGACCAACTCCCAGCCGAGATAGAGCAGGAGGAAGTTCCCCGCCAACACGAGCGTACACATGGAGAAGACGAACAGACCCAGAAACGCGAAGAACCGCTCGTAGCCGCGCTCGGCGTGCCCGTGATGGTCCCGCATGTAGCCGACGGAGTACATCACGATGACGAACGAGACGGTAAGGACCGTGAGGAGCATAACGCAAGTGAGCGGGTCGACCCGAAACGTGACGCTAAGCCATGCGCCGGCGCCGACACTGATCCACTCATAAACGGTAAGAGTCTCCGCGAACGCGCGATGGCCGACCGCATCCGGCTCGCCAGGGCCGCCGGCGACGATGCGAAGTATCGTCACCGCCGCAACCCACGCTAGCCCGACCCCGATCAGGACCAACCAGTGAGATCGCGATCGCAGGCCGCGAAGCCCGACGATGCCCACCAAGGCCGCGCCGATCAGCGGCAGCAAGGGGACCAGAATCGCCAACGTCCTAAGTTCCATCGCTTCGGTGTTCTTCCGCTTTCGATTGCTCAGGCCGGGTGCCCCATCCCTTCCAGGGGTGGGGCACGGAATAGTCCAGACGGGGTGGCATGGGTAACGAGAGGGACACCTCGCAAGGTGGCCCACTCATTACCCGTGGGAATAGTCCGTCGTCCCTTCGACACGGGTAAGCTCCGTCCCGGCTCGCCGGGACTCCGCTAACCCATGCCACCCAGGCGCTAACCCATGCCACCCAGGCGCTAACCCATGCCACCCAGTCTGAACGTCAAACACGTACACTCCTTAGCCGCGCATCGTTCTCCACCGCTCACTGTCGAGCGTGCCGCGCCGGCGGTACATCATCACGATAATCGCCAGGCCGAGACCGGCCTCGACCGCCGCGATCACCAGGATGAACAGGCCGAAGACCTGCCCATGCAGGTTGCCGCGGATGAGGCCCATCGCGACGAAGTTGACGAGCACGCCCTGGAACATCACCTCCGTACTGAGGAACATGATGATCAGGTTGCGGCGGGTCACGAAGCCGATCACACCGATCCCGAACAGGATCGCACCCACCACCATCAATGCCGTCGCGTTTTCCATTCGCGTTTCTCGTAGCGGCCGACGCCTCTGTCGGCCGTTGCACACAACACGTCTTCCTCGCCAGACGCTACACACCTAAAACGGCTTGACATGCTTTCCGATCTCGCCGATTGGCGGCGATTCGATCTCATCCTCCGCCCTCGGCAGGCGTCTGCGGGCAATCGCCACTGCGCCGACCATCGCGACGGTCAATAGCACGCCGGCCAACTCCATACTGATGACGAAACCCGTGGGACCGAGCAGCGCCCGCCCCACGGCCATCGTGTTGCCAGCCGCCTGTGTATTGCCTTCCGTCACACTCTCTGCGTCGGCGACAAGCGAACGCGCCGCGCCATCCGCCTCAACGAATCCGGGCAAGCCGGGCTCACTGGGCCATTCGTATTCGACAATCACGCCCGCCAGGGTGGCCATCAATACAAAACCGGCAAGCACCGCCATGCCGGGCTTTCGCGCGCTTCGGTCGCAGTCCAACCCTGAGGCGGACGATCCGGCCCCCAGCGACGCAGGCGGCTGGGCCATCATGATCACAAAGACATACGTCACCAGGATCGCCCCGGCGTACACGATGACCAGCGCCGCCGCGAGAAACTCCGCACCGGACAGGACCAGCAGGCCCGCCGTGCTCAACACGACCAGTATGAAGTAGAGCGCGGAATACACAGGCCTCGCATGCGTTACTACGCGAATCGCGCCCAGGACGGCCAGCAGGGCCAGCAGGTACGTGTAAAAGCGGCTACTCGATTCGTCCAACAACCGTCCGAGCAGGGCCACGAGCGCGCCAAGCGCGACCGCGCCGACGATCGCCGACAGCACGGGCCGACCCGGCCGACGATCCTTGGGCATCGCGACGTACACCGACAGGGCCAAGACGCCTGTCGTCAGGTAAACTCCGTATGCCAACGCCTCTTCCAAAGCACGCACTCCGTGCGGGATCACCCGGTTCAATAACCCGTGATCTTCGGGTTCTTCCTGGGCTTGCGGTCTTTCGTCCGGTCGAAAACCGCCAGCAGCATCTCCTTGTCGAACATCATCTCTTCACGAGTGCCGCCGACGAGATCATACTCCGGCGTCAATTCGATGGCATCCACCGGGCACGCCTCCTCGCACATGCCGCAATAGATGCACCTTAGCTCGTCAATCTCAAAACGCTCGGGATACTTCTCACGATCGGGCCAGGGAGATTCAGCCCCGACAATGTGGATGCAGTCGGCCGGGCACGCCGTCGAACACATGAAACAGGCGACGCAGGCCACCCGGCCCTGCTCATCCCGGTTCAAACGGTGAAGGCCGCGATGGATATCCTCGCGAATAACGCGTTTCTGCTCGGGATACTGCACGACGCGCTCATCGCGGAGCCGCTTCGTAAACATGTGGCGCAGCGTGGCCTTCAGGCCGCCGAGAATCTGTGGCACGTACAACCGCTCCGCCGCGCTGAGCTCCGGCTGATCGACCGAGATGATGTCCGTGTCTTTCCAATCGGCCACGGTCGTTTCTTCTCCTAGGCACTGTGCAGGGTGGCATGGGTAAGCTCTGCCGCCTTCGGCGGCGCTTACCCGTGGTTCTCCACACAAACTTCTCTCAGCCTCAACACGGGCCAACCGTTCGGCTTCGCCTCACGGTCTGGCCTGTTCGCTTCGCTCACAGGACAGACGAGTTGGCCCATGCCACCCCAGCCGCACAAACTCCTCTCAACTTCGACACGGGCCAAACGAGTTGGCCCATGCCACCCGAGCAATCCCCGTCGGCCACGGGGGGCCGACGCTACTGCTTCATCAGGCTCTGTTGCCTGCCTGTCACCGGCGTGCCACCCGCCGCGCCGATGACCGCGGCCAACACCACGATCAGCACACTGGCAAATAGCGACACCCACTGTGACCACCCGGCGAACATGATGATCGCCTGGGCGGCGACGATGGCCAGGCCCATCGGAACCAGGGACTTCCACGCGAGCCGCATCACCTGGTCATAGCGGAATCGCGGCAACGTCCAGCGAACGATCATCACGAACGCGATGACCAGGAACACTTTGGCTGCAAAGACGACCATTCGAGCGATCATCGCCAGCCAGGATGTATCTTCATTCAGCCATCGCCAACCTGGAACGAGGTAGCCGCCGAAGAACAGCGCGACGAGAAACGCGCCGGCCGTAATCATGTGGGCGTACTCCGCCAGGAAAAACAGCGCCAGCTTCAGCGCGCTGTACTCGGTATGGTACCCGCCGACCAACTCCTGCTCGGACTCGCCGAGATCGAACGGCATCCGGTTGGACTCGGCCAACATAGCGACGAAGACGAGGAACGCAGCGAGCGGGTGGTAGAGGATCGTCCAATTCGCACCGGGAATCGAGCCTAGGGAGCCGTTCTGCGCGAGCACAATTCCTTCAAGACGGAGGTTGCCGGTCGTCATGACGACAACGAGAATGGCCAGCCCCATCGGCACTTCGTAAGACAGCATCTGCGCTGCGGAGCGCATCCCGCCGAAAAACGAGTACTTGTTATTGCTGGCCCATCCGCCGAGCACTACGCCGTACACGCCCATCGATCCGAAGGCGAGAATATACAAGAGGCCGATGTCGATGCTGGCCACCTGAGCCCTCAGGGGCTCCGCATCCGCGTCCATCCAGGGCCAGCGAAACGTGCCGCCCCAGGGGATCACGGCGTAACCGAGCAGTGCAACCGCGAAGATCAACCACGGTGCAAACAGGAACAGGATTCGATCGACGTTCCTGGGAATGATGTCCTCTTTCAGGAAGAACTTGAGACCGTCGGCGATGGGTTGTAGCAACCCGCGCGGACCCGCCCTGTTGGGGCCGTGCCGGTCCTGAATCCAGGCGGAGATCTTTCGCTCCAGCAAAATGCTGTAGGCGACCGCGCCCATGATTGCCCCCAACAGGACAATCATCAACAGGACGCTGAACGCAAACTGGTCGGCCAACAGGCTATGCTTGATCCATTCCACCACTTGAG
>JBDRKQ010000187.1:0-27167 GCA_043813895.1 Planctomycetota bacterium | reverse complement strand
ACGACCGGTGGCTCGCCGGGGCCAACATGAGGACTTCACCGAACGGTCGGTTCGGCGCCACGCCTCGCCTTCCGCGCACAGCGCGCCGCAATGCACGCCGTGGGCGAATCTCACTTCCCCCCAACAGCGCGTGGGCGGGTGTTTGGGGTGATCGATAGCCTCCCAAGAGGTCCACCCTTCGCCGTATCAAGCCATCATACCGGAAACACCCATGCAAGTCCAGCGTGAGGCGTCCGCCGCGACAGGCACAGCCCGGGCGGGAGCCCGCTAATGCCGGCTTTTGACCCCGCGCGAGCCATCCCCCATAACATGCGATGCAGAGAGCTTCGACCTCAGCCGTACAGGAATGGGCGACCGTCAGAATCGCCAGGTGCGGCGAAGAGGTGTGCGGCTTCGCGGGCCGGCGTTTTCAGATCTGTGTTCCACCGGGTCCCGATGCGTTTGCGCAGGGGCGGTCGGTGCGGCGTCTTGGGCTTCCGACGAAGGCCTGGAACCGGTCGAAGCCGGGGGCTTCGGCACTGGCTCAGGGAGCGAATCGGACGCGGGGACAGGCTGCGAGGTGACGCTCGGCTGTGAAGTGACGTCGGACTTCTGCGTCGTCGGCAGTGCGGGCCCTGTCTTGAATTGCTGCCAGAGCGATTCAAGGAGCTTCGAACGTAACTCGTTGCGCCGCTCTTCACTCACAACAGGCTTGGCTCCCACATCGCCCGATGACGTGTCGAGCACGGACTCATCAGGAAGCGTGAAACCGAGGTTCTTCGTGGGCCGATCCTTCGGAAGGGGCTCGCCCTCCGGCAACAGGGCGAGGGCGGCGCTCAGCATAACGACTGTCGGGTCCTCGCCGGAGCCGGCGCTATCGCTGACCGCCTGGGCGATGGGATCGAGCACCTCGGCAACTTCCGGTGCGATGATCTTGACCAGACGCGCGTAATCCTTCCGCCCGGCCTCAGCCTGGAGCAGGGCCGTTTCCGCACTCTCCCGGAGTCTTGCCTGCTCAGCGGCGTCCTCCTCGAGCGACTTGACGACCTCCGTCGCCTCACTGACCTGTCTCTCCAGCGAGCGGCTCTGCTTCCTAGCCAACTCGGTTTTCGCCTGCGATGAGCGCATGGATTGTAACATCATCAGCATGGCCGAGACGACGATCACGATTGCGGCCGCAGCCGAGACAGGCAGGCGATACTTCCAGACGGTCTTGCGCAGCAAGTAGAGACCGCTGGGAGCCTTCACGGAGACCGGCTCTCCGGCCAGGAAGCTCTTCAGGTCGCTGCAAAGCGCGTCCACGGACTGGTAGCGATCCTCCTTCCGCTTCTCCAGGGCCTTGAGGATGATCGCGGAGAGATCCTCGTCGATCTTGGCGTTCAACTTGTTCGGCGGCGGAGGCTCGGCGTCGGCGATGTTGCTCAGAATCCGCCCCATCGAACCGGTCGTCTCGTAAGGCGTTTGGCCGGTCAACGTCTCGTACAACATCACCCCCATGGAATAGACGTCGGTTCGTGTATCGATTCCACTGGGGTCGCCGGAAGCCTGCTCAGGGGACATGTAGGCGGGGGTGCCCACTATCTGTGCCGTGATCGAAGCCGTCATCTCGTCCAGCGCGCCGGCCTTGGCCAGCCCGAAGTCGAGGACGTGCGGTTCTCCCTCGCCGTCAACGAGGATGTTCGACGGCTTCAGGTCGCGATGAACGACGCCCCGCACGTGCGCGTGGCGCACGGCATTGCAGATCTTGATGAAGAGCTTGAGCTTGCCTTTGAGCTCGACATGGTGCGCGCGGAAGTAATCGGCCAACGGCATGCCGAAGACATGCTCCATGGCGAAGTACATCCTGTCTCCCGACGCGCCGCTATCGTAGATCGGAATGATGTTAGGGTGACGGAGTTGCGCCGCCAACGCGATTTCGCGTTCAAAACGCCGGCGTGCCACAACGGATGCGTACGGGCCCTCAAGAAGCACCTTCAAGGCAACGATGCGCTTGGTTGATCGCTGCAGCGCCTTGAACACAATGCCCATGCCGCCGCGGCCGATCTGCTTGAGAACATCGTAGCCCTCGATCTCGGGCAGGCGCGCGTGGTTTTCGGAGCCCGGTCCATCGCCGCCGCCGCGCGAACCGGTTTCGCCTCCCTTTGAAACGGTCCGCTGAGCGTCGGTAGAGGATAGCCGTTCGAGGAGCCCCAGACCGCAGAGATGCTCCTTCAGGGCGTTTGCGTCCTCGGGATGCTCCGCGAGAAACTCATCTTCAGTGAGCAACTCACCGCTCTCGCGGCGGTCAAAGAACTCGTTGATCAAAGCGCCGAGGCGCTCCTCCTGCGCCTGATCCTCAAATCCCTCCGCAGGTTGTGGCTGCTTGTCTGCCATTTGGCGTCTGCCGGTTTTCCCTACTGACTCGGGTACAAACACAACTCGCAAGCAGGATTCGCCGCCCCAGGCCAAACGGCATCATCCTTGATGTTCCGGCCTTACGAGCCCTCGACCGCACCCGTGGGGCACTCTCGCACGGCCGCCCTCCGACCAACGTCGGGGGCTCTTGAGCCCACTGCAAGGTCGGAGACGCTTGGACACGACGCCGACGCCAGCCCTACCGCCTAATTTACCACACTCTCGGCGAGCGCCTATTACAAAAGACCTCCCGAATTCGAGCGGCCCGGGCTCGTCGTCCGGCTTATGATCCACCCGGAAATCGTGTATTGTATGGAATTGGCCTTTTTATTCCTGCCCGCGGTCGATCGGCGGGCCGGCCCCTGCGAGAAAGGTGGAAACTCGCTTGGCGGATCCGACCGAAACCCAACGCCTCATCAAGCAGGCCGTCGGCGGCAACCAGCCGGCGGTCCGTCGCCTGCTGATGCTCTATCACCCCCGACTGCGAGCCAGGCTGCTCCGTCAGATGGACCCAACGATGAAGGCGAAAATCGAGCCGGAAGACATCCTTCAGCAGGTGTATCTGGACGCCTTCCGCGCGATCGACAGCTTCAGCTACCAAGGCAAAGACTCCTTTCTTCGCTGGCTGAGCGCGATCCTCGACAGGAAACTCATCGACGAACACCGTGCTCTACGAGCGGAACGCCGAGATGTTCGCCGAGAAGTGAAGGCCCTGCCCAAATCGGCCCAGCAGACCACGTATATCGACCTTATGGCCCGTGTGATGGCCGATTGCGGAACACCCAGCCAGGACGTCCGTAAGGACGAGGCGTTGGGCGCGTTGACCGCCTGTCTGGCGACGCTGCCGGAACACTATCGCGACGTAATCCAGATGCGATTCATCGAGGGCCGATCCGTGGCGGACGTGGCGGAAACGCTTAACCGCTCCATCGGCTCCATTCACATGATCTGCCACCGCGCGCTGCGGCAACTCCGGCAGCAGGCCGAGAAGCTCGGCGTCTCGCGTGATGACTGAGCCTGCCACGCCTGTCATTCCGAGCGCCAGCGCGGGGTCTTCGCGGACAAACCGTGAGTCTTTGGACCCGCTCGCTTACGCTCGGGGCTCAGATTGAAGAGACCGCGCCGGCGTGTTGCACAAAACCTCTCCAGACCTTACAACTGGCGCCAAGTCCCGGGCACACCGACACACCCCGCGGTCGACAATCCGGAGCGCCGCCGGTGTCGGAGCACGGCGAGAAGAAACCTCTGTCAAACAGCATTGTGGAGACGCGTTGTGAACAAGCTGCTCGATCGCTTCTGTCGTTACGTGAAAGTCGAAACCACGGCGGTTGAAGACACGAAGGACTATCCAAGCTCAAAAGGCCAACTCGAGCTCGGCCGGATGCTTGCCGAAGAGATGCGGGCGCTCGGGATCGAGAATGTCGGCGTCGACGAATACGGCATCGTCATGGGTACTGTACCGGGCAACGTCAAGGCCCCGACGATCGCATGGTTGTCGCACATGGACACGTCGCCGGAGGCGAGCGGCAAAAACGTCAAGCCCACGCTGCACAAGAACTACAACGGCAAAGACATCACGCTGTCCAAGGACAAGTCCAAGGTTATCCGCACCGACCGGACCGAAGGCATGGCCGAACTCAAGGGTAAGACGCTGATTACGACGGACGGGACGACCCTGCTTGGCGCCGACGACAAGGCCGGCGTCGCCTGCATCATGACGGCCGCCGCACACCTGATGGAGAACAAGAATATCAAGCACGGACCCGTACGCGTCGTCTTCACGTGCGACGAGGAAGTCGGCCGCGGCTGCGACAAGGTGGACATCAAGAAGATCAACGCGAAATGCGCATACACGCTGGACGGCGAGGGGGAAGCCGGCCTCGAGAACGAGACCTTCTCGGCGGACCTGGCCACCGTGAAGATCACTGGCGTCAACATCCACCCGGGCTTTGCCAAGGGCCGGATGACCAACGCGATCCGCGTCGCGAGCGAGTTCATTGCGCGGTTGCCCCGGCAACGCCTGGCGCCCGAGACCACCGAGGGCAAGGAGGGCTTTCTGCATCCCTACGTCATCGAGGGCGGCGTGCCGCAGGTGACGATCAAGATCCTCCTTCGTAGCTTCGTGACTGCCGAGTTGAAAGACCATGCGAAGACCTTGCGCAACGTCGCGGCGACGATCATGGCCGAGCACCCCGAGGCGAAGATCGACATCGAGGTAACCAAGCAGTATCGCAACATGCTCGAACACCTGAAGAAGGAACCCCGCGCGACTAAGCTCGCCGAGCAGGCGATCCGGAACGCCGGCCTCACGCCGAAGTTCCAATCCATCCGCGGCGGCACCGACGGTTCCCGCCTCAGTGAAATGGGCCTCCCCACGCCGAACCTCTCCGTCGGCATGCACAACTTCCACTCACCCCTGGAGTTCGCCTGCCTGGAGCAGATGGAATCGGCTGTGAAGGTCCTCGTCGAACTGGCGAAGCTCTGGGGAAAGCAGAAGCGGTAGGGCGGTGCCAGGACAGGTTTTCTCGCGGCCAGCGGGCTGGTCGTGCCTGACGAGCCGTCGATCCCGTCAAACGGTAACGGGGATGGACAACTGCATCTACTGCGATAGTGCTTTTGAAAGCCAACGAGGTTCTGGGGATCACATCATCCCGCGGTGGTTTGGTGAGTTCCGAGGTGATGTTCGATTCCGGGGCGTTTGCCCTCGCTGCAACAATCAGCTCGGGCTCTCGGAGCAGCAACTCGCTCAATGTGGTTTCGAGGCCGTGTTCCGACAGTACGTTAAACCAGCTCGCCCCTCCGGCAGCGGACAACTGGTTGAGAGACCTCGTCTCTCCCGGTTGGTTCTGTCATGTTCTCACGCTGGATGAACGCGGCGGCACGCTGCGAGCGTATGTACACCTCTGCCGCACGGGCCGTTATGACGCTCCGGGCTATAAGATCACCCTGGGTCGTTCTGATGCGAGCATTCACGTTCCCGCTTTCACCCTCGCCCACGTCTATACCTATGATCACCCGCAGCCACAGACGGGTTACGCCGGTGATGTGCACGAGATGCCGATCATCGTGTGAGGCTTAGTCAGAACATCAGGCTTAGCGATTCCCCGCCCCATTCGGGGCGGAATTGACTACCGGCCCACGGGCGCGGCCTCCTTCTCTTCGGCAGGTGCTTTCCCTTCCGGCTTCGCAGGGGCTTCTTCTGCCGCCTTCTCCTTCTCCTCCGGGATGATCACCAGCCGGATGATCTTGTCGTCCTTCATGTACTTCTTCACGACATCTTGAAGCTGCTTGGCGGTGAAGGTCTGGTACACGTCCGGCAACTCCTTCAGCTCGTCCAGCGTCTTGCCGCGGTAGTTGAACTCCTGAAGAGCGCTCGTCCAGAAGCCGGGCTCCTTGAGGCTAGTGTCCAGCATGTTGGCGATTTGCTTCTTTGCCGTGGCGACCTCTTCGTCCGTCGGCCCCTTCTCCGCAAACTCGCGCAGCATCTCCAACACGCGATCCGCCAACATGTCCGCCTTCTCCGGATCCGTCGGGGCCGCGCCGAACATCATGCCCAAGCCCGGAATCGCCTCGCCGGGAATGTTCTGGCAGCCGATGCCGTAGACCAGCCGCTCCTTCTCGCGGATGACCTCAATCATTCGATCGCTCAGGATGCGGGCAGCCATGACCAGAAGCCGCCGGTCCAGCGTGTCGCGGTCGTCGCAACTCACAAAACCCGCGAGCACCATCGCCTGCGGCGTGATGCTCTCGAACAGCGTCTTCTTCGTATAGGGCCCATCACCACGATCTACCTTTCGCACGGCATCGAGCGCGGCGGCGTTCGACTTTCGCTGCGGCAGGCCGCCAACGTAGCGCGTGACGAGCTTCATCCCGTCTTCCAACGAGATGTCGCCCACGATTGCCACCTCGACCGGCGCAGTCGCGGTCAAAGTCTTGAACCAGGCCTGGCCTGCTTTGGCGCTGAGGCGCTCCACCTGTGCCGCCGTCAGGTCGGACAGGCGGACATCGCCTCCCCAGACGGCCGATTGCAGGGCCTTGTGCAGTTGTCCGCGCGTCGTCTTCTCGCTTTCTTCGATGTCCTGGAGCGTCGCCTTCTTCCAGGTGTCGAAGGCGGACTCCTCCACCACACCGTCCGCCAACAAGGCATAGGCCAATTGCATCCCGACCTCCAGGTCTTTGGGCGAACCGTCGACCATCACCACCACGGCGTCCTGCCCGATCGATCCACGGACGCCGACCTTCTTGCCGGTCATGAGGTCCCGAGTCTGCGTGGAACTCAACCGCGACGTCGCCGGCTGATCAAATGCCAGCCCGGCCACCTCGCTCACGCCACGGTTCTCGGCCGTCTCGAGGAGCTCGCCGCCCCAGAACGTGATCCGCACCATCACCTGATCCTTCTTGTAATCCATGAAGCGATGGTGGACGATCGCGCCGTTGCTCAGCGTCGCCGTCGTGATCTTCAGGTCGGCGTCGGTCGATTGTTCGGCCACCTTCCCAGGCTCCGGCAGCTTCTCCAGGATCCCGTCCACGGCTTTCTCTTCCTCGATCGGTTCGGTCTTCCTCGCCCAGGCAGCGGCGGCCGCCGCCAGCACGTCCTCCGATGTCGGCAGCGTCAGGCCCTCTTTCTTCTCAGGCATCACCATGACGTAGCTGTAGTTCCTCGTCTTGAAGTTGTCCACGAATACCCGGTGGACCTCATCCAGCTTGACGTCATCGATGATCTTCTTGATGAGTTCGAGCCGTTGCGTTGCCGAGAGGATTCGTTCCTGGGAGCCTACCGACGAACTGAACCTGGACAGGAAGGCCCGCGCGTCCATCGTCGGTTCTTGCTCGACGGCGCGCTCCGCGTTGGACAGCAGGGCCTCCTTGGCGAGCTTGAATTCCCGCTGTGTGAATCCGTGCTCGATCGCCCGGGCCGTCTCGACGACCACCTGGTCGAGCATCTTGTTCCAGTCCTCCGGCTGCCCCACCGCCGAACCGATCGGCAGGATCGCGTCGTGCTGGATGGAACTGACCGAAACGCCGCCGCCCATAAAGGCGGCAGTTCCCTTGTTCACCATTTCTTCCAGCCTCCTGCTGACGATCCACGTCCCCAGGTTCTCCGTCTCATTGAAGCGATAGTCGTCATAGGTCTGCATCGGCGGCCGGCCTTCCTTAATCGCCAACAACTGGACCTGGCCCATGACCTGCTCGGGGTCCGTGAGCACGAATGCCCGGGCCTTGTTCACGGGCTCCACGCCGCTACCCAACGGCTTTCGCTCGGGCGCTCGTGATTTGAACGAGCCGAAAGTCGCCTTCGCCATCTCGACGATCCGCTTCGGATCAATCTCGCCGACCACGATCAGCGTCATGTTCTCCGGACGGTACCACGTGTTGTAGTAGTCCAAGAAGGCGTCCCTGTTCCAACCGGCGATCTGTTCCTCATCGCCGATGACGTCGTGCTTTCCGAATCGCGTGCCCTCGAAGACCAGCCGCATCATCTCCTTCTGGATCCGCTCACGCGCCCCCTTTGACGCGCGGGCCTCCTCCAGAATGACGCCGCGCTCCTTGTCGATCTCCTCCTGAGACAGCAAGAGCCCGTACGCGTAGTCGCTCATGATCGTCATCGCCTTCTCAATCGTTGCCTCTTCGACGTCCGGCATGATGAGCTTGAAGACGGTCTCTTCGCGGTTCGTGTGGGCGTTGGTGTGTTGGCCGAATGCCATGCCCAGCTTGTTCAAATACGGGATCAACTCGCCGGGCGCGAAGTGCTTGGACCCGTTGAAAGCAAGGTGCTCCATGAAATGCGCGATGCCGTTCTGCTCCTCCGTCTCGTTCAATGCTCCGGAGTCGAGGTGTAAGTACACACCGACGCGCCCCGGCGGATTGTCGTGAACGCGGATGATGTAGGAGAACCCGTTCTCGAACTGGCCGTAAACATTGTTCGGATCGCGTGGTAAGGGCGCGTCACCCCAGACAGGCGTCAACAGGGCAAGGCAGATTATGATCGACAGATAGCTCGCGTGCTTCATCATCACTGTTTCCTTTCCGTATTCGGCGCGGCACAGACGCCGATCGCTTTTGACTCGTATCACACAAACAGCCCCCTGTTATATCAGTTTCTCAGGCCGTCCGGCAGGCCGGCGGGGTGAAAAAGTCAGCAACACGCGAAAGAAAGCCGCACGCCATGCGTTTCACAGAACTAGGCATGGGCCGAGCGCCCCGTTTGCGCCCTGGCGGCGAGGAAGATGCCCGCGAGTATCAGCGAGCCCCCGACGACCTGCATTGCCGTGATCGCCTCATCCACGATGAAGTGCGCGAAGATGCACGCCCCGATCGGCTCGCCCAGGATGCACATCGCGATGAACGTGGCGCTGAGGTGTCGCAGCGCCCAGTTGAACGCGCTGTGCCCCACCAACTGAGGGACGATCGCGAGCAGGGCGAGATAGACGTACGTGCTGCGGTGTAGCCCGAGCACGGTCTCACCGCAAACCAAGACGATCGCACACAACAGCAGGGCCGCGATCATGTATACCGGCAGGATGTACGAAAACGTGTCGACGTCGCGGCGCACGCGCCGGCCCGTCAGCAGGTAGCAGGAAGCCATCACCGCCCCGCACAACGCCAACAGGTCTCCGTGCAGCGTGCCGCTCTCTCCACCTGCATCAGAGAATGCGATCAGCGCGCCGCCGACGATCGCAAACGCGATGCCGTATACCAGCCCGAGACCGACGCGCTCCTTGAACAGGACACGTGAGGCCAACGCCACGAAGATGGGGTTCGTCGTCACGATCACCACGGAACTCAAGACGCTCGTGTACTTGAGCGACGAGATCCAGAAGTAGAAGTGCGCCCCGAGAAACAGCCCGCCCAACACGATTGGCCAAACGGATCGCCGGGGAATGGCGATGAGCCGCCTCCCGCGCATCACACCGGCGATCGGCACCAGCAGCACGGTCGCGAGGCCCATTCGAGCCGCGGCGATCACCGCCGGCGCCGCATCATCACAGAGCTTGATCAGCGGCGCCGCCGTCGAAATCGACACGATACTGATCACGAGCACTGGAGCAAGCAGTCGTCGCGATCCCATCCCCGCGAGTATATACCGCCCGCGCCGGGCACGCCCGGCGCCGCTGGCGGCTCGCCCGTTGGTGCCCGGCGCCACTCGCCGCTTACCTGCTGTTGCAGACGACAATAATCCCCGCGGCGCACCCACCCCTGATCGGGTGTTATTGCCCGACCTTCGCCGCTCCACATCGTTCCGCTGCCAAATCCCGAAGGGTGAAGGAATCCCCTATCAGGCAATGCCGCAGGCAGTTATGGCGCGGAGGCCTCAACGACGAGCACGGCCGGGCCGCGCGGTGGCACGGAAGATGGAAGCTGTCATTATGTGGCCGTCATCGCGTGCCGCCCCTCCGCTCGGTCCCCGCCTCGCCGCAGATCAATGCCGTCTGACGCGCACCGCAACCGGCCGACCCGCCTCGCCAGGGATGATCCGTTGGGGGTGCATCGTGCCATGTAAAGGAGGCGACGCCGAAAGCCGGGATCTGATGACGGCCGTAGGAGAGACCCGCTACCTCTTGAAACGGTGGCGGTTCACGGCTTCAGACAGGGGCGCGATTTGGGTTCAGCCCATCGGCTCGACGCTCAGTCCGGAAGAGCTTGCCGGCCTCTTCGCGCTGCTGGCGCAGAGTGGGGATCCCACCTTCCCGAAAGTCATGCTTCTCGATCTTGCCGGGGTCAAGATTGTCGGCAACCAGTACACACTGCTCCTGGCACTCATCAAAGACTTTGCCCGGAGCATCCACGCCGCCTGCCGAATCATCTCGGCGCGCGGCCAGCCCCTCTCCGCCGCCTGTTTCTACAGAGGACGCCACATCTGAGCTGCCTGTACCACTGACGCCGAGAATCTCTGCGGCTTGCACAGAATCCCTTGGCGCCGACGCCCTGGGTCGCACCGGCGTCTCGCCGGTCGTATCAAGAGGGCCGCGGGGGCCGACGCTGCATTCGGTTTCGCAGCCCGGTCGCTGCCCGCCGAAAGCGTCATGCCCCAGGCTCCCGGCCCGGTTCTCGTTGACTGTAGACCGAGGTCGTCGACCGGTGTAGGCTCGGTGGGCTGGGCACGTAGTTCCCAGCCGGTCCAAGCGGAACCCGGGAGAAGGCGCGCGGAATGAAGTTGCAGAAACTGCTTTCCATGGGCGATACGCCGGAGATTCGCAATCTCGTTCGGCTCCTGGGACTGTGTATCCTGATCGGGCTTGTTGCGGGTCTGGGGGCCGTGGCGTTCTTCACGATGCTCGAGGCTGGGTCCTCCTTTTTCATGGGGTACCTCGCTAACTACCACGCCACCGGCCCCACGCTTGAGGAACCGCTTTTCGAGATCAGATCGCTTCACGGTGGAACGGGGATTCTCCGGTGGGCGTTCTTCATCATTCCCGCCGTGGGCGGCCTGCTCAGCGGGTGGCTGATCTTCACGTTTGCCCCTGAGGCGGAGGGACACGGAACCGACGCCGCGATTCAGGTCTACCACTTTCGCAGTGGTATCGTTCGGAAGCGCGTGCCGTTCATTAAAGCGCTGACCGCGATGATCACGATCGGTACCGGGGGATCCGGCGGGCGCGAAGGGCCGATTGCCCAAATCGGCTCGGGATTCGGCTCGATCCTGGGGCGATGGTTCTCGGTGAGCCCGGACCAGCGCCGCATTATGATGGCCGCGGGGATGTCGGCCGGCATCGGGGCGATCTTCCACGCGCCGCTAGCCGGCGCCTTGTTCGCGGCAGAGGTGTTGTATCGCGGACCGGACTTGGAGCACGAGGTTTTCGTGCCCGCGTTCGTCACATCCATCGTCGCCTACAGCGTGTTCAGCGCAATCTTCGGTTTCCATCCACTGTTCTGGACGCCCGACTACGTGTTCGATCAACCTGTCATGCTGCTGCCCTATCTCATGCTGGCGATCGTCGTGGCGTTGGGGGCTCGGCTCTACGTCCGTGTGTTTTACGGCGTACGCCACTTTATGTTCGGTCGCGTGCACCTCCCCAATCATCTGAAACCCGCGATCGGCGGCCTGCTGACCGGCATCGTTGGTTTCTTCCTCCCCGAAGCCCTCGGGGCCGGATACGGCGTAGTGCAGGCCTGTTTCAACATGGATGCCGGCAAGCTCCCTGCCATCATGGAGCTTCCCACCGCGTCAATCATACAAAGCCTGCTTCCCGGCGGCCTGGGTGCCGCATGGGTCGCGGCGATCATCCTCGCCCTGATCGCCTTGGCCAAGATGGGCACGACGGCCTTTTCGATTGGCAGCGGCGGCAGCGGCGGCGTATTCGGCCCGGCGATCGTTATCGGCGGCGCGCTCGGTGGCGCGACCGGTCTGATCTGTCAGCAGGTCTTTCCGGATTGGCCGATTCAGCCTGGCGCGTTCGCGCTGGTCGGCATGGCTGGGTTTTTCGCCGGCGCGGCCAACACGCCGATCTCGACGATCATTATGGTCAGCGAGATGACCGGCAACTACCACCTGCTCGTGCCTTCGATGCTGGTCTGCATCGTGTCGTATGTGCTCTGCCGCAGATTCACACTTTACGAGGAACAGTTGCCTTCGAGGCTCGATGCTCCGAGCAAGCTTGGCAACATGGCCGGCGCGATCCTGCGACGCCTGACCGTCGATCAGGCGCTGGTTCGCCGCTTCGGCGACGATTTAACGTTGGTGTCTCAGGACATGGGCTTCCGTGATCTCGTGCAGCGCTACACGATGTCCACGCAGGCGTGCTTTCCGATGGTCGACGAGGACAACGCGTTGGTCGGCGTAATTGATGCGCAGGACATTCGCCGCGTTGTTGCCGAAACAGGCATCGCGGATCTGATCATCGCACGCGACATCGGACACCCCGCGACGACGGTCACGGTGGAAGACTCGCTGCTCTCCGCGATCAACAATATGGTCAGGACCGGCGAGCACGAACTCGTTGTCGTGGATGCAAAGAGCCCGGGGGAGATCATCGGCACGCTGAGCAGAGGCGATATCATCGCCGCATACAATCGACAGATCGTTGACCCCACGGATTAGCCTCTGTCTGAGGACTCGCGTAGCGTCTGCACCTGGCGAGCTACGGGATGGTTGTGCAACAAGGGTTCTCGGACACAATCCCCACTGCTCTCCGCGTCGCGATATGTCCGGGAATCCACGCCGCCGTAAGAGATACGCCGGGCTTGTGCGACTGTGCTCGCAAAAGGACGAGGCCGTGAGGACTGCGCCTCGGAAACTCCCCGACTGCAGCCCCAAGTGAAGGCCCCACCGCGTCGATACGGAAGGCAGGCCCGACTCAGGCTGAACCTCGCCGATTATCGAACGGTGCCATGCTCGATCAAGATACATCCCGATTCGCTCCTGAAGTCAAGGCCCTTCTTGTTGCGCGGGGGCAAGGCGTTCCGCCGTTGCAGTGGAATCTGCGTCCGAACCGCATCGCGGCAAACACGCTTGACGACATCCAGAACACCAAGCTTCTCGACTGCAAGGTGTTCGCCAACGAGGCGCAGGTTTGCTCTGTGCGGTCGTTACTCTATCTGTGGAACGGTTGGCCACGTGAGGCTCGTGAGCAGACGCGGGGCGCGCCCGAGTTGGAGCGATTCCTAATCGACGCGATCGTCGAACGGCAGGCAGGCAACGTCGATCCGGCCAAGGCGTCTCTCCGCCAGGTGGGCGCACATCCGATCTTCAAGGTCTTGGCGATCCACGCGCTGCAATGCCTGAACGGAAACAACCCGATACTCGTCAGGCTCCGACAAACGGTCCAGCAGTACCAGCTTTGGGAACCGTTCCTTTTTGTCGACGTATTCCAGCAGGCCCTGGCCGGCAAGTTCAGCGAAGACGAGGAGATGATCATTCGCTCGCTCCAGTCGGCCGAATTCACGCTGCTCTTCAGACACTGCTACGAGCGGGCCACCGGAGCGGCGATGGGCCGCGTTGCGAAGGCCGCAGCGCAATCCGGGAAGATAGACACGCAACGCACGCGGGAGTTGGCCGAGAAGCACCGCGCGGCGCAGAGCAAGACGGTAAAGCAGACGCCGCCTCGGGAGCAGACGGCGGATTCGCCTGAACAGACGCCGCGCGCGCCGACGCCCACTCCCAACGCCATCATGGTTACGTGTCCCAAGTGCAAGAGTCCGGCGCAGTTACCCGTGAGCGCGCGCGGCCAGGGACACCAGTGCAGCAGTTGTGGCGCGAAGTTCCTTGTGCCGCAGGCCTCGGCGAACGGCGGTCCGGCGGCAGTGGACGCCGCGCCTGTGATGCCTGGTAGTACTCCGGCCGCGCCGAACGCCATGGTGGGCATGATCGGAATGCGTTGTCCGAAGTGTCATCATGCGCAGGCCGTGCCCGAGGCCAGCCGTGGTAAGGCTCACCAGTGTAACGCGTGCGGCGTCGCCTTCACGGTTCCACAGAAGAAGGCCCCCGCGTCCACGACCTAGTACCTCGCCGCGGCCTTCGGCCGCGGCGAAAGGGACCAAGGCGCCAAGGGACCGAGGGATGGAGGGATCTGCGGGGAAGTTCCTCCGCAAACGGCGGAGATTCTCGGCGTCAGTAGTCCAGTGTGACGTCAAGGAGCGGCGGGCTGACCGCCGCCGGCGTTTCTTCATGCCGTGTCGGTCCGAATTGGGTCCGATCCGCATTGGGACGTGGTCGATATTAGAGCGCTGCTTGAGGATCGATGTATGACGGAGACAACGCTCATCGCCACGGATCTCGACGGGACCTTCATTGGCGACGACGAGGCGATGGTGTCATTGTGGAAGTCGCTGGAGGAGCGGGGCTACGTCGTAGGGTTTTCCACCGGCCGGCACTTGAAGTCCATTCAGGGCTTTTACGCCGAGAAGCAGACGGCCCGACGAGCCGACGTCTGCGTCTGCATGGTTGGCACAGACATCCACTTCCGACGCTGTGAGGAATACCATCTCGATGCCGGATGGCACGACATTATCGGACACGCCTGGGATAAGCAGAAGGTCAGCAAGATTGTGGATTCCATCCCGGAGGCTCGCCTGCAAGATCAGCAGTGGCAGTCGCCTTTCAAGAGCAGCTACTACCTGGAGGAGAACGCCGACGCGCGCCTTGCGGAAATCCATGAGCGGCTCGGCTCGGTCGGTTTACAGGCCAAGGTCGTGTACTCAGTCGGGAAGTTTCTCGACTTGCTACCGATACGCTCCGGCAAGGGGGAGGCGGTGAAGTACGTAGCGGCCAAAGTCGGCGCGACTCCTGAGAATGTGGTCACCTGCGGCGACACCGGAAACGACTTGGATATGATGCGTGAGGAATTGGGCTTTCGCAGCATCGTGGTGGGCAACGCCGAGGCAGAGCTGAAAAGATTCGGCGGGCCTCGCGTGTACCACGCCAAGGCGGCCTACGCCGCCGGAATAAGGGAAGGTCTTGAGGCGTTTGGCCTACTATGATTGCGATGCGTGACTCCGCACGGGGGAACACCCCGTCTGCCCGCTGAGCTTTGCGGGGCGATGTCGATGGGGTCCGGCGGAATGGTTGAGGTAGGGAGCACACCTAATGGTAGCACATCAGATGCCGCACGACGAAGGAATGCACCGGGCGTTCGCAAGGAGCGGACGTACGCACGTTCTGCAAATCACGAACCACGGCGTTCACGAGTGGAATGTCGTTCCCGGCCTGCCGGACACGGGCGGGCAGAACGTATACGTCAATCAGTTCACCGAGGCGTTGGTCGAACTCGGGTACAGGGTTACGATCGTGAACCGCGGCGGATACGCCCACCCGAAGACCGGCAAGATGCAACGGGGCGTAGTGTACCACCCCTCGGGCCACGCCCGGATCATGTACATCGAGGACGGTTGCGAGCAGTTCGTCCGCAAGGAGGACATGTATGACCAGCTCCTCGCCCTGGTGCAGGACTTGAAGCAACGACTCGCAGTGGATGACGACGCCTGCGACCTCATCATTTCGCACTACTGGGACGCCGGCATGTTGGGCGTCTTCCTCAACGGCTCCAGCTCGCGGCGCGTGCCTCATGTCTGGGTTCCGCACTCGCTTGGAGCGCTCAAGAAGCGCAACATGGATCCTTCCACGTGGGCCGATCTCCGTATCGACGAGCGCATCACGCACGAGAAGGAACTTCTGGAGGACCTCGATGGGGGCGTCGCGACTTCGACCGCGATCCGCGACACGTTCAAGTCCGACTACGGTTTCGAAGCCAAGCACTTCCTTCCGCCGTGCGTGGATGAAGAGCGATACCGGCCGCGGGAAGGTGAGGCGGCGAATGGGGTCTGGGAGTTCCTTGCCTCGCACTCGTCCTTGTCCGCCGATTCGCTTCGGAAACGCAAGATCATCACGGAAATCAGTCGCACGGATGAGACCAAACGGAAGGACATTCTGATCGAGGCCTTCGCAAAAGTGAAGCAGCGTGTCCCCGAGGCCCTGCTGGTAGTGGCGATCGACCCCCACGCGAAGGCGCTGCACGAATCTCTCATGGCCCTCATCGAGAAAAAGGGGCTCAAAGAGGACGTCATTCCCCTGGGTTCGGTCTGGGACCAGTTGCCGCTCCTCTACAATGCCACGAACGTCTATTGCACGCCGTCCGTTATGGAGGGCTTCGGCATGAGCGCGCAGGAAGCGGCCGCCACGGGCAAGCCGGTCGTCGCCTCTAACCTTGTGCCCTTCGTCTGCGAATACCTGATCGGACCGGAGCCGGAGCGAGTCTCTCTCAATGGCGAGGGGCGTGAGAAGGACCTGCTATTCGGCCAGGGGGGCGTTGTCGTTCCGGCCGACTTCGTCGACGGCTTCGCTGAGGCCCTCGTCCGCCTGCTGAGTGACAAGGACAAGTGTCGGCGGATGGGGGATCGGGCGCTCGAGATCACCGTTCCCTATTTCACCTGGCGTCATATGACCGAGGATCTGCTGAAGGACCTCAGCATCACGCCTCGTAAGTGAAGCACTTTCCGGCTGGACATCATTCGAGCATGACAGAGCATACGACAGATCTTGCCCGTCAACTGTTGGATACGTGGGCCGCCCAGGGGCGCGACGGCTTTCTCCTGAGCGATCCGCAGACTGCGGAGATCGCCACGCGGGAAGCGGCCGACGACATCTGCGGCATTGGGTTCCGGTTTCGTTGGATGCCGCATCGAGAACTCCGGGGCGACATCGCAAAGCTCGAAGCCCGCGGCATCCTCAACCCGAACCGTGACCAGTCCAGGCTGTTCCGCGATCCGCGCGATCCACACGGGCGTCATTGCTTTCTCTGCGAAAGGAACATCGCCGAGTGTCATCCGATGGAAGTGCTCGTACCGTTGACGCTCGCCGGCCGGGAGTACTTCGCCGGGGCGAACTTCGCCTGGATCGAACCCGACCACTACACCGTCATGCCCGCCGAGCACACGGACCAGACGTACTCGCGGCATGTACTGGACGCCATGTGCGGTTTGCACAGTCAGAGCGGCGGTCGTTTCCGCGTGCTGTTCAATGGAACCGGCGCGGGTGCCACGATCCCGTGGCATCTACACTTCCAGATCACGACCGCCGAGATGCCGATCGAGCGAATCCGGCCGGGCTCCGAATCCCACTACCCAACGGCCGTTCGTGTGTTCCCATTCGATGACGCGGGACGCGAGCAGGCGCATGCAGCCGCCGAAGAGTGGCTCCGCGGCGGCAAGGAGCATCGGAGCATCAACATCTTCGTTACCACGACGGACGGCACGTCTCGCATCTTCGTCTTCCCCAGAGATCAGCGCCGCGCGACGGCGGAAGGCAAAGGGCTGGTCGGCGGTTTTGAGGTGGCGGGCGATTTCGTGCTCAGCGCGCCGAACGAGCGCGCCACATTTGAGAATGCATCAGCCAAGACGGCGCGAGACATTCTCGGCCAGGTCCGCCCGCCGGAGTGGCCCGGCAACGGCGGCCCATGAGAACCAGCCCCCGGCAGCACATCGGAATAAGGGATCTCGAGGGTGCCACTGGCGGCTCGTCCGCCAGGGCGATCCTGGCCGCTGACACGCATGAAACACTGGCAGACAAGCTGCCGGTGGCACCTATCATTCTGCTGTGAAACGCTAGTTCAGCAGGGCGGCAATGAAGTCGTCGATATCGGCCTGCAGGTCGTTGCCGTCGGCGTGGGCGCAGAGGGCATCCTCGCCCGGCTCTTCCGGCAGCTCCAACGTGGCGCGTAGGAACCCACCGATGTCGTCACCGTTCACAAGTGTATCTCCATTGATGTCGCCGAACGAGTAACCGCACGTGGCAGTGCCTGCCGTTGCCTGTTCAACGAATTCGGGGGTGGGATCATCGAGGGGATACCAGGGGGTTTCGACCGCCCGCTGATTGCGGGCCTTCACGCGGAATCTGTATGTCGTGTTTTCTGACAGCCCTGTCGCTATTATGGATTGGGAGGTGTCCTGTATCCACGTGTTGGCATCGCCGCCGCCGACCGGTGTGCCGTCAAGCATGGTGACGTCGAAGAAAAGCCCGGAGTCGTAGGACGTAAGACCCGTGAAGATGCCGCCCAACTCCTCGTCGTGCCACGCGAAAACCTCGATCGTTGTCTCCGTGGTCGTGCCGAACGTAATCTCGGCCGGCGTTTCGATGAGAGTGGAGACGTAGTGGGGCGGCGACAATTCCGTCTCATGGGGCGTCGGTTCGGCTAGGTCAGCCGCTTTAACGTAGTAGACATAGGGAGAGTTCTTCCCCAGACCCTGGTCCACATACGTCCGTGAAGGTTGCCATCCGCTGGTGTGGGCTCCGCCGAAGGCCAGGAAGTAGTACTGGATACCGGACGGGTCTTCCGCTTGGGTCGCGGTCATGGTGATTTCAGTCGTACTGATCGGAGTGGGCAATCCACTCGGATACGTAGCGAACGACATCGGGTCCGGCGTTGGCCAGCAGGCGTCTGGCGCACACTCGTCCGGGACAAGGTCGCCGTTGCAGTCCTCGCTGAGACCCTGAAAGAGATCGCACAGATCGGGGTTTTCGTTTCCGTTGCAGTCGATCGAGCCGCCGAACTCGCAACGATCCAACACGCCGTTCCCGTTGCAGTCGTTGCCCGCCAACTCGTAGATGTCCAGCGTGCCGTTGTCATCGCAGTCATCCGGGTCGGCCGGGATCGTCAGGCCCTTGATGCAGAAGTTCGCGGTGCTGTTGAAATCGGTGAGATCGAGCCAAGTCGCACCGCTCTTGTACAAGCTCTCTCCCGGAGCGGCCGAGGACTGGACGGTCACCCGCGATGACGCGCCCAGCAGCACGGGGACCACCGAGGTGCGGTCAAAGGCGTGCCCACCCTGTGAGAGCCACAAGTGGATGTAGAAATCGTCGCCCGGCAGTAGCACAAAAGGGCTGTCCAGATCGACCGTGTGGAAACCCAAATGTTGGAAACTGCCTGACTTCGTAGCGAGGGCGTCCAGGAGCAAGCCGCCCTCGAAACGATCATAGATCGTGACCGTGTAGGACACGTTCTCTGCCGCAGTGAAGAAACTGACGGCGGCAAGTTTCTCGTTCTTGTTAGCGACAAAGGCGTTGAACGCCTCGTCGGCGTCGGTCTTGGTGTCTCGCCAGCCGTGGTAGTCGTGGTAATAGGCGCGCTCGTAGGCCATGGGTTCGACGTTCTGGAAACTGACGGCGCCCATTTGAGGATGCTGGCAACACCACTTGTCGTAGTAGGATATCCAGAAGTAGCCGCTGTACCCCCAGGATGATCCCCAACTGTTCTTGCATAGCCACGCGCCGTTCTGGGGGGCCTGGGTCGTTCTATTGTCGTTCCAACCGACGATTGCCACGGCGTGGTTCGGCAAGAGCGAGCTGCTGGGGGGCTGGTAGTGTTCGTAAGATGATATGAACTGGCCGTCAGAACAGAGGCACGTCCCCATCACGCCGTAGGTCATGATGGCGTTCTTGATCGTGTTGATGTTGCTGAGATCGGTTTCCGCAACGTACCATTCGATGTGTCGGGGATAGTAGTAGTGGAAGCTCGGATCACTCCGGAGGGGGGGATCGGTGTAGGACTGGCCGTCGATATCGCGGACGGCGCCTTCTCCGCGCGTCAGATAGGCAGCGGTGACGAGATAGTCCCCACCGTTATGCACGACCAGGCCGCCTCCCGTCAACGGGTAGATGTCGTCGTTGTTGTGGCTGTTGAAACCGTTCCACCAGTCGAGGTGGTATTCCGCGAGATTGGGCTCACCCGATTCCCCCGCTCCGGCCCAGGCGCCGGTGGTCAGGAGGTTGCCCTCCATGGCTGCCATCGCACCGTGCGTCCAGCACGTGCCGCCGGTCTGGTTCTTGACCGATGTGACGAGACCGTAGCTACGCAGATCATAATAGGACGGTGGATCGGCGGGCGCGCTGGTTGAAATCACTAAACAGAGAATCGCTGAGGCGATCAAGGTAGTAGCTGACCGGGCGTTGTTCATACTCGACACCTTTCATAGGGAAACGGCGGACCTGCCGCCGAAGCCGCTCAACAAACGCCCGCCATGCGGCGGCAGTTGGCCTCGGGGGGGTGGTCGGATGATCGGCCTTGCTGCCACCGGATACTCCGATTCCTGGATTCTACCTCAAGCTGCCCGCCAATGCAAGATCAGGGTGTGTGCCCGCTGTTCCACCGCTTGTGCATCGCATTCGATACAGCACGCCCGGTGCGGCGGCGACAGCCGTGGTGTCCGTGCGACGCTCCTCGGTGCTCCAGCGGAGACGCGGGCGGCAGCGAGAAGGCCGAAAAACGCCGCTCGGGCGGGGATTGTCGATTGAATAGTTCGCGGGAACAGCCGTGAGTGGGGGCGTTGCGGCGATCACGCTGTTCTGATGACCGCAGCTTTAGTCGAACAGTCGATCACATTTGTGGGTACAACAACGGGCCTGCTGCTGATGAAGAGCTCAGGATAAGCAGCCCGCCGACGATCAGCACAACGACTGCCACCGGGATGATCCACCACTTCTTCTCGTGCCTGAGGAACACGAGGAAATCGCCGAAGACAGACCGCTTGACCATGTTCCGTTCGCTCCGTCGCCGCGGAAGACGCTGACCTTCGCCGACTTTCGTGCCGGCACCATGCTCAATCGCGAAACGCTACACAATGTAGATCGGCCCAGACAGCGGGCTCGGTTGCGTTTTTTGAGTGGCGTGGGGGAGTTGCCGGCTGGGAGACCGGGGGGGCATCACGGTCATGCCGTCGCTTGAGCTTCGGGCTGGTGTCAGCAGACGTCGGTTGCGGGGGGTCGCCGGTGCGAGAATCCCTTCTCGCAGCCATCTCGCTCGCTGCCGTCGTCGAAACCGCCGGGAGCCGACGCTTTGAATTGTCAGGCGGAGCCCAGCACGTTCTTTACGAAACTCTCGATGTCGCCGGCTTCCTGGGGGCCGACAAGCACCTCCCAGCCCGGCAACGCTTCTTCCAGCTCGCCCGAGATTTGCGCGACGTAGCCGGGGATGACGATCCTCCGATTCTGGACTTGCCCTTCGAGCTGCTGCTCCTTGGCAAACGCCCCGATCTTGTCGCCGCCAAACTTTCCGGCCGCCCAGGCTGTCAGGACGCTGAGGCCTTCGCACTCGGGGACGACGAGCCAGGCCGAGATGCCGGAGTTCTCGATCTCGCCCGACACGATGAAGAAGGTCAACGAGAAGTTCGTCGTCACGAAGACCGGGCTGCTCGCGTCGGGCTCGCCGATCGGATAGACCTTCGGCTCGACTTGGATCGGCTTCTGCGGATCAGTGAAGATGTTCTGCCGCAGCGTAAGCAGCGGCGTGAAGTCGGCCGGATCGAACGCAGGGAGGAACGTTAGCCCGCCGTACTTGGCGATCTCCATCCCCGCCGCCACGACGTCGTCAAGCGGGTTGCCGGTGTCGATGTACGTCAGGACCGGATAGCCGAGGTTCTTGAATCCGGACTTCAGAGCGGCGCGGCGGATGATCGTGTTGTTCTGATAGTGCTCGCACAGGCTGTCGGCACGCAACTCAAGGAAGATGTCGCGAAACTCACGGTCGTGCAGGTGCTCGACCATCGCGACGAGGTCGTTGAAGTTATCGGCGGCCACCGCGAGGGCGGAACCCGTGTCCTTGGCGACTTCGCACAACTCGGCCACCGTCGCAGGCGTGGCCGATGCCAGTAGCGGCCGCCGTCCGCGGAGCTTCTCGGCCGCGGCACGAAGCGCGGCGGGATCATCACTGCGGGCCACGAGCGTGCGCGGCCAGACGGATGCCGCCGTTTCCAGAGTGGCCGCGAACCGCTCCGGCGAGCCGTTGCTGCGTGCAATGCTGACCGCGTCCGGCCGGAGCATCTCGCCGACGCGTTCCAACTCGTAGTCGAACAGCTCCTTGACGCGTTGCTCGATCTCGCTGCTGGTCAGCGTATCGCTCAGTGCCAGGCCGATGCCTGTTTGGTTCACAAAGGTCTTGTCATGGCGGAAGACGACCGTCTCGCCGCCGGCGGTAAAAGTGTGCTCGCCCTCGCCAAGCGTCACGGTACGAATCGGCGGTTCGGCGGCGGCGCCGAGGACTTCCTTGGCTTCATCAGAGGCGTAAGGGCACTCGGCCAACTCGGCCTTCTTGGCGGCAAGCTTCATGGCAAAGGCCAGGCACGTGCTGCAGCCGCATTCCTTGCAGTTCGTCTTGGGCAACAGCTTCTGGATTTGCAGTCCGGTGAGAGCCATTGGTCATGCCCCTTCCACGGGTCGGCTGTGGGCACCGAGCCGCTTCACATTGCGCCGGATCGCGTCCAACGAATCCGGATGGTGGAGGATCACGATGTCGGCCCCGGCCAGCACCAGGGGCATCGCCGTTTGCACCTCCCATCCGACTGCGCGCCTGGCGGGTTCTCCCCACGTGGGGAATGCGGACTCCGGCGCGGAAGCCTCTTTCACTTTCCAGGCTTCCTGCCCCACGTGGACGATCATCGGGAATGCCAACGCCGTGTCACCGCTGAGCGCGGTCAGGCGGATTCGCTCCATGACGGAGTAGGTGTACTCCAGCCCGTAGCCTAAGGGGCCCGTCAGCGGGTCCATCACGATCCGCTCGCGCGGGAGGTCCATGTTGGTCAGCAGGATGTTGAGCTGTTTGGCCAGGTTGACGTCGATGGGCGACTGAGCGACGACGCAGTGCCCGTATGCCAGGGCGGCGCCGGCAATCGTGCGATAGTTGTCCGCCTCGACCCAGTTGAGCAGCAGCCGCTCGCCCTCGCATCCAGCCGCCACTTTCTTGATGACATCGTTTGCCGATTCGTAGTGACTGTGCGCGGTGATGATGAGCGGCACGTCCACTGCGGCGAGGACGTCCTTCACGAGGGCCAGCGACTCGTCCGGGCTCCTGCTGCCCTTCTCGGGATGCGTGCCTTCGAGACGCACGGAGATCATCTGCGCGCCGTAGTCGCCGACCGCCTTGCGCGCCATGTCGGCGGGCCGTTCGAGCAGATCGCCCCACGCCTCCCGCAGGACGGTAGACAACTTCTCGCTAACCTTGTCGAACACCTCGATCGCCAGCACCGGCGCGTTCGGCACGTTGCCCTCGAAGAAGTGGAAGGGCAAGCAATCCTGGCCGCCAATAGTGACGACGCGCCCGCGCGTGCCACCGATGTCCGGCGTCGCGCCGAGCGTCACAACTTCGATCGTCTCGATCGGCTTGGTCCTGGGAATCTCGAAAGCCGTGACTTCTGCGAACTTCTCGGCGGCGTAGCGAGTAGGCGGCGTGGGCTCGTCAACGGCCGGCTTGGCCTCCACTTCCGGCTGCGCATCTTCGGCTTCGTGTGGCGGCGTACCGCTGTCAGATGGCTTGCGTCCGCCCAGGAACCTCTCCTGCAACGAGCCAATCAGCTCGTCGACAACCTCGCGCGTGATCTGCTCCTTCAACTCAGCCTTGAGTTGGGCCTTCAGCTCGGCGACCAGGGCTTCTTTGTCCGCCTGCGTTACCGGCGGCGCGGCAGGTGGCGGATCGCGTCGCGCCTCTGAGGCGGCCGGCGCGGCTTCGCCGGCTGCCGACAACGTGTCGGACGTAGCCTGCGAGTCTTCCGTAGCGGCCGACGCTCCCGTCGGCCGTGTCGCAGCATCTTGCGAATCCGTCCACAGCGAGGCCATATCCGGCATGTCGAGAGCGGGGTGTTCCACCTTCTCCAGGTACTCGCGGATCGCGTGTGGGTCGGTCGCGATGGTCTCGTCCGCGATCTTGTCCAGCAGGTCGGGATGACCCGCCTCGGCGGCCCGTTTGGAGAAATCCTCCCTCACGAGGTCCTTGAGTTCTTTCGTCATCCACACGACACGAGGAAAACCGCCGTCTGCGGCGAGGAACTTCCGGCTTCCCAGAAAGGCCTTGCCGACGCCCATGAAGCCGGGCGTCTGGACGCCGCCGCCCACGGAACCGGCCAGCGTGCTGAACGGCATCCCGATCGGCGTGTCCTCCGTGAACTCCCGATTCACGATCATCACGCCGTTGCACTCGGGCACGTAGCCGATGATCGCCTCGAAACAGCCGCACGACGTCATCGGCTGGTCCATCAGGCTGTACGCCGTGTAGCAGGAGACCGTGCCGTGCGAGTTCTTGTGGACGTACTCGTTGACGCCTTCCCAGATGCCGCGGACCGGGTCAACGCAATGGCCCTTGGCGACCGGCTGGTTCGGGCCGGTCTCGTCGATTTCGTAGGCGGCCTTGCCGTCGAGCCAGTTGTATGCGCCGCACAGGCCGAGCCGCTCCGGCGTGATCATGCACACGTGGTTCGGTGCGAACGACTGGCAGAGCAGGCAACTGTAGAACGTGTCAACCGATTCGTCGGTCATGGACTCCAGCCGGCGGTTGCGCTCGATGTACACTTTTCGGGCGATCGCGAGACGCCGCTCGACTTCGTCCGCGTCAGTGATGAGCATCACCTTCACCTTGTCGACGATGGCGGGGTAATCGTACAGCAGCTTCGCGTGCAGGATTTCGCCGTAGTGCTTCAGCCGCAGCCCGCGGTCGAAGCCCTTTTTGCTGATCCGGGTCCACACGATGTCGCGCTGGCCCATGTGCCAGATGCCTTCGGCGCCGTTGAGCAGGTGGTGAATCTGGCGTTCGAGGATCGGCTCGAAGTCCGGCTGCATCTTCCGCCCGGCCACCTCGACCCAGATGGCCAACGGGAGCGCGCCGCCTTCCTCGATCTCGTCCACGTCGCGGCCCATCACGTCGATTCGGCCGTCTTCGACCTCGTCCATCTCTCGCATCTGCACGAACTCGAAGGCTGTCGTGATGTTGCCGCCGAATTCGGCGCGTGATTCGTTTTTTCGGATGCGCTCTCCCCCGAATGCCGGGCCGTACGGAACCGGGATCGGCACCTTGGCGACCTTGATCTTGCAGCCGCGCACTTCCAGGGCGCGATCGACGATGGCGTCGAGCGGGACGTTGCTGACGACATGCTCGTAGGTGCATACACCGGTCGGGAGAATCTCGGGAATGTCGGTGTCGGCGATCGTGGGAAAGCCGTAGTTGATCGCGCCGGCGGCGGCGGCGTACTTCTCCTGCGTGACTTCTCCCAGCGCGAGGACGAAGGCGAAGATACGGTTTTTGTTGTAGCGGAGATTCTTGACGAAGTCGCCGGGGGCAACCCCGCCGAACGAGAGCGCCGCGCGATTAGCGAAGCCCAGCGAATAGATTGTGGCCGAAACGTCGTGGCCGAACGGCACCAGCCGCGTCTCCCAACCGAGCTGCACGCCTTCCGCGTGGAGCTGCTGGGCGAACGTCGTTCCGTTCGTGTTGCCGGACATGAAGACGTAGAGGTTCTTCTCCTGCAACTGGGTGGCGATGCGCACTGCCGTGGCCGAGTCCGGCGCGGCGCCGACCACGGCGGCAAACCCGGGCGCGGTCCCGTCTACGAACTCGATGCCCCGCTCGCGCATGATCACGTCGTCCGCCGCCCCCAGCCAAAGCCCGTGGACCGGGTTCGGGCCGATCACCATCTTGCAGGCTTCAATCACTTCGAAGGCGAAGAGCGTCGCCATGCCCGCATCGAGCGCGTCGCCCAGGTAGGGCAGCCAGACCTTATCGGTTGGGGGTTCGGGCAGGAGTCGGTCGCAATGATCCAGGACGGCCCCGAGATCAGACAGCCGCTCCACCTTCTCACCGAGGATCGAATAGATAACAGGCAGATAGTAGGCCGTATCGGGGAAGCCGACGGGATGATCCTCGCCCTTGGATCGGATCGTGTCGGCGAACATCGCCTTGGCCCGGGCGACGACCTCCCTGGCACCCACAATCGCGTCAGTGGCAATCGCCCTAGACATCCAGCTCCCTCCGATCCTTCATGTCATAGAGCTTCCGCTCGGTCTTGCGGTTGATGCCCAGCGCGTCGCGCTTGGCCTCGATGTGCGAGCACATGACATCGACCGCCTGCTCGACCTCCGGGATGTAATGGAACTTCGCGCCGACGACATCCTGCAAGCCGCCGCAGAGGTACTGCGTCAGCGGTTCGGAGCCGGACGTGTGGAACGGCCTGCCGAGTACGACGTCGATGCCGGAAGCGACGAAATAATGGCCGATTGCGACGGCCTTTTCGCTCATCCACTCGGGCGCCGCGCCGATCGCCGGCAGTTGCGACAGATCGTTGCCAAGCCCGCCCTCTTCAACGACGTAGGTGGCGGCCATCAGGATTCGCGAGTTGTCTACGCAGGAGCCCATGTGCAGGACCGGCGGGATGCCGACCGCCTCGCACACCTCGCGCAGACTCGGCCCGGCCAATTCCAACGCCGCCTCAGGCGTCAGCAGCCCCTGCTTGCCACAGGCGACGGCCGCGCAGCCGGTCTGCAAGACCAGGATGTTCCGGTGGATCAGTTCTTTCGTCAGTGTGACGATGTAGTCGTCGATCCGCCCTCGGGCGTTCGTGCAGCCGACAATGCCGGCCAGCCCCCGGATACGGCCGGTGATGATCGCGTCGTTGAGCGGGCGGAAGCTGCGGCGGAACCTGCCGCCGAGCATGTTGAAGATCGTCTCGTTGCTGAAGCCGGCCACGAGCGGGTGCTTCACGTCCGGGATTGCCACCTTCTTGGGGTCGCGATTGGGAAAGTTTGCGATTGCCTTTCGCAGGATGCGTTTGGCGCATTCCATCGCGTCGGACTCCTCAAACTCCAGCGGCTCGGCATTCACGGTTTGGGCGATCGGGTTCGATGCCAGGATCTTCGTGTGGTAGCAACGCGCCACGGACGGCAGCGAGGCCATGCAGCACTGCACGTCGGTGATCATCAGCTCGACCGCGCCGGTGACGATGGCGAGTTCCTGTTGGAGGAAGTTGCCTGCGACCGGGACTCCGTGTCGCATCAGCACTTCGTTCGCGGTGCAGCAGATGCCGGCAAGGTTGATACCCTCTGCTCCCGCGGCCTGTGCCTCAGCCACGATCTCCGCATCGCGCGAGGCTGCGACGAGGATCTCCGTGAGCGCCGGTTCGTGCCCGTGGACCAGGACGTTGACGCTGCCTTCTTCCAGGACGCCGAGGTTGGCCGCGCCGCGCACGGGCTCCGGCGTGCCGAAGAGGATGTCGCTGACAGTCGTGGCGATCATCGACCCGCCCCAGCCATCGGCCAGCGCCGTCTTGAGTGCGCCGTGGACCAGATTGCGGTAGTCGTGGTCCACGCCCATGTGCGTGCGGTGCATGGCCTCGACGATGGAAGAATCGATGCCGCGCGGCGCAATGCCGAGACGATCCCACACGCTCTGCCGCGGGACCGGCGCGAGCGAGAGCGTTTTGAGCTTGCCTTCCTGCAGAGAGAACTCGCCTTGGAAAACCTCGACCAGCCTTGCGGCGATCTCGCGAGTTGATAGTCCGCCTGGGTCGCCATCGTCCCCGCCGGTGATATCGATGCCCCACTCGGCGGCAGC
>JBDRKQ010000186.1:0-8780 GCA_043813895.1 Planctomycetota bacterium | reverse complement strand
CCCCGGCGTATAATGCTGCCATTCTTGAGGTTCAAGCTGTCGCCCGAGAACAGGCCCGCTTGCAAGGGGAGCTACTCGAGGCCCGTTATGTGCATCGGAGGCCGCTGGAATTCGGCCACGGCGCGGGGCCGAACGCCACAGTGGTGGGATTGCTCGTGACTTCCTCACACGGGCTTGAACGAGTCGTCTGCCTTGCGGAACCCGAGGATTCCCTCCAACTCCCAGATCATGCGCCCTGCAGCGTTGACTGCCCACTCGGCCACCTTGACAGTCGCGAATCGATCAATCCACATCTCTGGCACACCGTCGCGCTCCGGGTCCAGGAGCCCTCTGGCATCAAGACGCTTGAGAACTTTCCGGTCAACCATCCGAATGGGCTTGAGATGGACTATTTGATTCCGGATGTTGTTGAGGTCGTTCACGCTCTGAAACGGTTCATTTGAGGCGTCAAACCGCGCCTTGTTCATTATCCTGGCGACGAGATGAAGCCGAGCCAAGAGCGGCAGGTTGCGTCCCTCCAGCTCTTCAAGTACGGTGACAAGCGGCTCCAGATCCTCGCGGCCCAGAGCGGGGTTCTCTGTGGCGATCTTGCAGTGCACTTCGATTTCGTTCACATATGCTTCAAGGGCCATATGAGCAAAGACGACAGACATGAATACAGCGTTCTTGAGCTTCTTCGGGTCTGTCTCTGCCCTCGCCGCACGTAGGCCGTCCCTTGCGACTTGCCTGAGAGTATTCGCCTGACAATCAACAACGACCATCGTACATCTCCGCTGATCTTGGCCGGGTGGCCCGTCTCCCTTGGAGATGGGGGACACGCTGATCGGGACATCCTACGTGCGCATCGTCGACGCCCGCACGTTCAGAGGACATGGGCCACGCACCTACGCCCCAATCGTCGCGCTGGCCGTTTCGCTCCACGGCCCGGCTTCGCCGCGGGTGCTGAGCCATCGTAGCATGTAATGTGCGGTTCTTCCCACCGTCCGGACCGTCGAACTCGGCCACGGCGGGGCTGCGGGTGCTCAGCAGCAGGAACTGGGGCTGGTGCGAGAATCCCTTCTCGCACCCATCTTCAACAGGAATCCTTTCCTGTGGCGACAGGGGCCGAGAAAGGGTCCTCGGCCCAGCGAGCGGTGTCGGCGGCGGGTCGCCGGGGGCGGCGACTTTGACCCAGACCTCCGCGCCGATGACGCCGCGGGGCCGGGCGCGGCTGGTGGGCGTGGACTCGTCGGCCACGCGGGGGCGACGCTACCTGTGGCACCGCCGTTCCGGCGGCGAGGACACAGGCGAGACGCCTGTGCCACAGACGCGGGGGTCGGACGCTGCGGTGTTCTCGACGGGCTGTAGCCCCCCGCCTCGCCTTTCGCTATTCGCAATTCGCTATTCGCTATTCCGCCCCTGCTCCAAATCCAGCAGAAACTGCTTACGCCACAAACCCCCGCCGTAGCCGCCGAGCTTGCCGCTCTTGTTCACCACGCGGTGGCAAGGAATGATGATTGCGATTCGGTTCTTGCCGTTGGCCGTGCCGACCGCCCGTTGTGCCCCGGGCCTGCGGACATCGACCGCCAGTTGTGCGTACGAAAGCGTCTCTCCGTACGGAATCTCCAGCAGCCGCTCCCACACCGCCTGTTGAAACGGCGTCCCGGGATAGTCGATCGGCACGCTGAACTGCCGCCGCTTGCCCGCGAAGTACTCCGCCAACTCTGCCCGCAACTGCTTCAGGCGCCCGTTCTCGCCGGGAACGATGGCACAATCGAACCGTGTGCGCAGCGCGGCGATCTGCGTCTCCAACGCCCGGCGATCTGGAAACTCCAACAGGCAGACCGCACGGGAGTTGGCGCCGACCAGCAGCGGCCCGATCGGACTCTCGACACTCGCGACGACTACGCAGTCGCCGGCCCGGCTTCGGCCCGGCGTACCGCCGAAGGTCTTGCCGAATGCGTCGCGAAACCCGCTGGCGGAATCGAACCCCTGCGCGAGGCCCACGTCTGTGAGATCGCCACCCCGCCTGATCTTGCCGAGTGCCTCGCCCAAACGCCTCGCCCGGTGATACGCCTGGAAAGTCATGCCGTAGTGCCTCTTGAAGTAGCGACGAGCCCGGGCGGGATCGATCGATTGCGCCCGCAGGTCTCGATCGCGAATCCTCGAACCGCGCGTCTGCTCCACGTAGGCGAACAACCGTTCGACCCAGGCGGGCGGACGACCGTCCGTGTCCATCGGCCTGCACCGCTTGCACGGCCTGTACCCCGCCAGGAGCGCCTCCTTCGCCGAAGGAAAGAACTCCACGTTCTTCGGCCGCGGTTTGCGTGCCGGACAGCTCGGCCGGCAGAAGATCCCGGTCGTACGAACGCCCAGGAAGAACACGCAGTCATAGGACGCGTCACGATTCTGCACGGCCCGCAACATCTCGGCTGTCGAAGGGGTCTTACACATGGCCACAGGCTACAGCACCAAACGGGGGGAACTCCACCGATTTCTGAACACCAAACTCGAATCGCCCTGTTTTGAGTGTATCCCGCTTCCCTGTGGCATCGGTGTCATCTGTGGCACCGGCGTCTCGCCGGTGAGGCGACGGTACTCGGCCTCCTCGCTTCCACCGCCGAGACGACGGTGCCACACCCTGCACAAACGGGGCACAACCGCGTTCCCGCGACCGCGCCCCGTCGGGCAATCCCAACTCGCGAATCAGCTAACAGCTAACGGCTAATAGCTAATAGCATTCAGTTCTCGCCGTCACGCGTGCGCCACAGGCGGATACTCCGCTTCGGGCTTGACCACCGGCGGCTTCTGGGCCTCCGCCGTCGTGATCAGGGCCTGGGTGATCTGATCGCCGACCTGCCTCATCCCGTCCGGCGTATAGGGCACCATCATGATGGTGGCCTTGCTATTCGCGCCGACGGCCGTCACGGTATCGTAGTGCTGCGTCAACAGCACCATCTTCGTGGCCTCTTCCGGCGAGATGCCCGCCTCGGAGCAGGCCTCGACCGACTCTTTCAGGCCGTTGGCGATGGCGAGTCGCTGCCGCGCAATACCCACGCCCTGCAACTCCTTCGCACGGGCCTCCGCCTCGGCCTCCGCGATCGTGCGGATCTTCTTGGCCTCGGCTTCGTTCTTCGCGGCCTCCCTCATGCGCGCCGTCGCATTGACATGGTTCATGGCCGCCTTGACCTTCGCGTCCGGCTGTATGTCGTTCACCAGCGACTGGAGAATCGTGTAGCCGAACTGCTGCATCGTGACTTCGAGCCGTTCCTTGACCGCGTGTGCGATCTTCTCTTTCTCCGAGAACACGTTGTCGACCGGCATCTCCGGCACGAGGGCCCGCACCGTGTCGAACACGTACGACCGAATCTGCTCGGCCGGGTTCATGAGCCTGTACTGTGCGGCGCGGATATCATCCGGATTCTCGCGAACGAAGAACTGCACGGCGATCTTCAGGTTCACGAAGACGTCGTCCTTGGTCTTCGATTCGACGTCCACTTCCAACTCGCGGACGCGGTGCGTGATGCGCCCGGCGACCCGGTCGAAGATCGGTATCTTGAAATTCAAACCGGGGTGACCGAGCTTGTTGAGTTTTCCGAACCGCTCGACGACCGCCGTTGTTTGTTGCTCCACGGTGAACAAGCCGCTGAGCAGCAGGATCATCCCGATCACAACGACAACACCAAGTACGATCAATGGCATCGGTCCGTTCCTTTCTCCCGCGACGGGGCGGGTCCTACTCCGGTGAAGCATACCTCCCGGAAACAAGTGACACGGTCAAACCACTCGCAGGCGCCGGCACCTCGTATGAGGGGACCTCGATGGTCGTCTCCCGGCCGCGAGGCAACGCATCCCTGGACACGTCAAGGCAGAACACCTCCTCGCCTGTCGCGTCCAACCCACAGATCCTCAGCACGACGTCCGCCAACGCGTACCCGCCATTGAAGACCGCAACGCCGATCGTCTCCGTCCCCAATAGCATCGCCCCGCCCCAGGCAGCCTCCCAGCGGTAGAACAGCCCGGGCATCCCGCCGACCGCCCTGAAACCCGCAGGCGGATCGAGCGGATCGGGATGGCTCGCCGAAGCCAGCGTCTCTCCGGTCACGGCCATCCCCGCCGGCCCACGCAAACCCGCGCCGCATCGCCTGCAGAACACTGCACGCGCCGGATTGCGTATCGAACACCGTGGACAGATCAACGCCATTCCCATCTCGTCCCTATGCACATCGGACCATCCGCCGGGCGACCCGAGCAACAGTCACCTGACCTGCATTCCCGCCCCCGCGGCGCGGCGGCTCTCTGCGTCCCCGCGCTCATTACTGGAACGCACTCTAAGTGTACAACGCCCTGCCACGGCCGCTACTATAAACCTCGCGTCCGGCTGTAATTGCGAGAGCCTGGCAGACTCTGGCGGGCAATGCCCACGGCACTTACTACTCCCTATGGACCATCCTCTCCTGGCACCTGCTCCCCGCATTCGGAGCACCTGCCGCTGACATTGCCCGTAAGGCTGTAACCACAGGTCTGACAATGACAAGTCGGGTGGTGCCTCTTGCGCCAGAGGAACAGGTAGGCCGTCCAGATGCTCGATGCGAGCAGAAGGGGCATCATGTGACAAGGCGGCAGGTCGGCTTCCGGCGGCGAGATTTGCACCCACGTCCAACCGTAGATCACGGCAGTCAGGAGGAGGGCAAACCACTTCATCCTCGCACCTTCGTCAGTTTCATGGTGCTTCAGCGATTCTGTCGCACACCTCAACCACCTGCCGCATTGGCTGAACATCATGGACGCGGACCATATCGACGCCGGCCAGTGCGCAATGTGCCACTACGGCCGCCGTGCCAAACACGCGTTGCTTTGGATCGGGCTCGTTGAGGATCTCTCCGAGGAACCGTTTGCGCGAAGGACCGACGAGCACGGGCCAGCGGACGCCGAACGCGCGGACGGACCGCAGGAGCGAAAGGTTGTGTTCCAGCGTCTTGCCGAACCCGATGCCGGGATCGACGATCATCCTATTGACGTCCACGCCTGCCGACGCCAGGGTCTCGGCACGCGCCATGAAGAACGCGCCAACCTCCGCCACAACGTCGTCGTAGCGCGGAGCCGCCTGCATCGTGGCCGGCGCGCCCAGCATGTGCATCACCACGAACGGAACGCATCGATCGGCCAGCAGGCTCGGCATTTCCGGGTCGTCCCGTCCGGCGGAGATGTCGTTGACGATGTCGGCCCCAGCGTCCAGCGCTGCCGCAGCGACCGCCCCGAATCGCGTGTCGATCGAGATGGGTACCGAGACGCCCTGAGCCCGGATCTCGCGGATGGCGGGAATCACACGCAGAATCTGCTCCTCGGCCGACACTTCCCTGGAGCCGGGCCGTGTGGACTCGCCGCCGATGTCGAGAACATCCGCCCCATCGGCGACCATTTGCCGTGCGCGGGCCGCGGCAGCGGTATGCTCCAGGCACTCTCCCCCGTCGCTGAAGCTATCGGGCGTAATGTTGATCACCCCCATGATGAGGCAACGTTCGCCGAACGCCAGCGTTCCATGTGACGTACTCAGACTGCGGCGCGAACTGTGGAGCGTGTCGCCGTTTTCAACATGAGCGCTTCCCGTCGGCATGGCCGAATGATACGCTGGCGGCCCCGCGCCGTAAAACGACCGCACGGATTCCTCGGACGACGGTGAGACGCAGATCACAATGGCTGACATCGCCGAGCATGACGGCAACGGACTCGCCAAACAGCCCGAGCGACCGCGCGGCCGGCCCGCGCTGACGACGCTCTGTGCAGCGGTCGTCGTAGCGATCGCGGCGTTTGCGTTCGGCTGGCCCACGCGCGGCGGCGGTTTCTCGTGCGGCGATGACTATCACTTCGTCTTGGATCACGCGCTCGTCAATCATCCCTCGCTTGCACACGCGGGCAAGCTTCTGACGATCGTTCACGGCGACCTTTACCAGCCTCTGCCCATGCTCAGCTTTCAGGCGAACTACGCCATGGCGGGCGAGGATCCAGGCGGTCGGTTCCCGGTCAGCCCGTTCGGATTCCACCTCACGAACATCCTGCTGCACGTGCTGAACGCCGTGTTGGCGTTTCTGCTGGCAATGCGGCTGAGCAGATCGGTGATGAGAATGAACGGTATGGGTGCCCCGCCCCTTCCAGGGGTGGGGGACGGATCAGACTGTTCAGTTACGGGCGGAAGCAGCCTGGCACCGAACGGTCCGCTCGCGCTGCCGGTCGGTCTGCTCACGGGCTTGATGTTCGCCTGCCACCCGTTCGCGCTGGAGCCCGTGGCCTGGATCAGCGGCCGCATGGTCCTGCTGGCGACGACGTTTAGCCTCCTGGTGCTGCTGGCGTGCGCGTGGAGGCCCGCCGACGGCCGGGGCATTTGGCCCCTGACGGCCGGCCTCGCGTGGATTCTGGCGATCTTGTCGAAGGTCTTGCCGAGCGTGCCGATTGCCGCGGCACTCGGCGACGCGCACGTCCACAGGCGTTTCCCCCGGCGGTGTTGGGCAACTTATGCGGTATTCCTGGCCCTCGGCGTCGCCGCGACGGTTGTGGCGGCCCGAACCTCCGGCACGGCCGAACTGATGGAGGCGACGCAGGCGGAATCCACCACCGCCCCGCCGGTTCGATTGCTCCTGGGCGTGAGCTACTACCTGGAGAATTACGTTTGGCCCACCCGGCTGTCCGGGTGGTCCCCGCCGGCAAGGGATGTTGGCTTCTTTTCAAGTGCCACAGGAGTGGCACTTCTGGAATGTTGCCTGCTGTTTGCGGTCGGCTGCCTGGCGTGGCGGCACAGTCGGACGAGCTTCCTCGGCCTCTGCCTGTTTGTCGTGCTGCTCTCGCCCTTTCTGGCGGCGACGACGGCGCGTCGCATCCTGGCCGCCGATCGCTACATGTACCTGCCGATCTTCGGCTTGCACTTGGCGGTTTCCGCCGTGCTCGTGCAGGTTGCGGAAGCCATCCGGAAACGATTGGGGTCCACTGCTTCGCTGGTTGGCGTCGGCGCGCCGTGTCTGGCATTGGTGACGGCGTGGACGGTGTCAGCCTGGAGTTTGGCACCCGCCTGGGCAGGCAGCATCGATCGGGCCCGCCGCATCGCCGAGGTCTATCCGGACGACGCGAACGTCTGGGCGGCGCTCGCACGAACACATGTGTTCGAGGGACAGCCGGATTCGGCGCTGGACGTGGTCGCTTCCGCGCGCGAGCGGTGGCCGGACAACGCGCGGCTGGCGCTCTGGGCGGGCGAGGCCTATCGCTTGAAGAAGGACTGGCCTCGAGCGGAGGCCGAGTTGCGCGATGCGGTTGAGAAGATGCCGGACTATCCCAGGGCGTTATACGGCTATGCCCTGACCCTGGCGGACCTGGGTAGAGAGGACGAGGCTCGGACGTTCTATCACCGCATTCTGGAGAGGTGGGAGGACTTCTTGCCCGCCGCGACCGCCCTGGCCCGGAGCTATCGCGCGGGCGGCGATGCGGATCGGGCGGTCGCGTGGTTCGAGCGCGCGATTGTCATCAACCCGTTTCACCGCGATGCACACTTTGAATTGGCGATGTTGTATGTTCAACAACGGGAGTGGGCGCGCGCGAGGGAGTTGCTGGCATCCGTTCTCGAAATGTCGCCCAACGATGAACCCACCATGCTGAACTACGGTGTAACACTCGCCCACTTGGGCCGGACGGATGAGGCGCTCGCAGCTTACGATCGCCTGATCGCCACGGCCCCGGCGGCGGTCGTCGCCCGGCTTAACCGTGCGGCCCTGCTAGCGAGTCTCGACCGGGCGGAAGAGGCCCGGCGTGAGTATCGCGAGATCCTGGCAACGCATCCGGGACACCGCGACGCGACCATCGGGCTCCATCGCGTACTTCAGGATGACCGGTGCTTCGGCGAACTGGTCCGCCTGTGGCTGGCGCGTGAGCAGGCCAACGGAGAAACCGCGGAGTCCCGTGCGTGGCTGACCTGGGCCTACGTTTTGAACGATGAGCCGGAGCAGGCGGCGAAAGTGATTGAATCGATCCCGGTCGACGCCGACGAGCACCGGTTCGCACGCTGGGCTTTGGCATACGACGCCCTTCGCAACCGCGACATCCCGTCGTTCCGGCGGATTCTCGGCAGGCCTGTCGATCCTGCCTCGACCGCGCCTCTGGCAGACGAACACCGTCAGGTCATCGTCGCCGCCCTCTCAGCGTTGCCGGAAGAGGTTCGACAGACGCCGCCAGGTTTGTACGCGTTGGCCCGAGTGATGGCGGATGCAGGCGATGCCGGCATGGTGCGGCAAATCGCCCGCCGGCTCGAAGAAACGCCAGACGCCTCCGAGTGGCGAGAGGCGGTCGGGGAGCTCCTCGACATACTGGAGACCGGCCGCAATCAGAGCCGCGCCCGATCAGAGCCGCGCCCGTGAGGAAGCGGTAGGCGAGGCTGATCCGAGCCCCAAGCGCGAGCGCGGGGTCTTCGTGGAAGAACCATAGGTCGTCACACCCACTCGCTTGCGCTCGGGGCTCGGATTAGGCACCCGGCACGCTCAAGCCTGAAACGCTGCAGGTGGTGCCGGCCACCGGATCACTCTACAATCGCGAGTCGCTGTGGGACCGGAGAGCGAAACGCGAGTCGGTGTGGCGGATGCTGGTACCATGCGCCTGGACAGGCGAGGCCGCGGTGGAATTCCGTTGGCCGAGATTAGGATACTGGGAAAACCATGAAAGCGTTGATTACCGGTGGCGCGGGTTTCATTGGCTCTCACTTGGCAGAGCGACTCCTCCAAACAGGTCACGAGGTCGTTGCCCTGGACAACCTCTCGACCGGC
>JBDRKQ010000185.1:0-9637 GCA_043813895.1 Planctomycetota bacterium | reverse complement strand
CGGCGTCGAGGGCGGCCGTGAGGCGATCGACGAAGGCGGGGAGGTCGGACGTGTGGGGGACGTCGGGTCCGATGAGTCGGGGCAGGGGGATGCGATCGAGGGCGGGGATGGGGGTTGCGCCGATGCCACTGCCGGGGCCATTGCCGAAAGCGCTTCGCAGGCCGGGCAGGTCTGTGCAGACGACGCGGCATCCACACGCCAGCGCTTCCACCACGACGAGCGGCAACCCTTCGTAGAACGACGGCAGGACAAACACGGCGCAGCGCCGCATGAGTCCGGCCAGCGCGGGCTGGTCGAGCTGTCCGTGCATGACCACGCGCGGCGCCATGGCGGCCATGCGCTTTCGCAGAGCTTCAGCCTCGGGACCGGCCCCTTCGCCGGCGATGTGGAGGCGCAGATCGAGTTGCCGCCGGGCGAGGCGTTCGAAGGCGTCGAGCAACTGCGGCACTCCCTTGGCGTGGCTGTATTTGCCGACGTACAGGAGATCGCGAGCGGGGGGGGTGTCGCCTGCGCCGTGGGGCGGGCGGGTGCGGCCAGTTGCGTTGGGCGAGGGCGTGCGGCCGCGTGCGTGGAATACCGTGCTGTTGTATCCGGCGCCGACGACGTGGATTCGGGTGCGGTCTATTTGCAGTGTCTCCGCCAGGGCGTCGGCGTGCCCTTCGTGGAGGACGAGGAAGCGTTCGTTACGGGCGCAGCCTGTTCGCACTTCGTCCGCCAAGTGGGGGCAGAGGGCCATCTGCCGCAGCCCGGTCGCGTGGCAATGCGTGACGACCGGGATGTCCGGTGCGACGTTCTTGACCAGCGAGCTGAGCAGCCAGATGTGACGGCTGTGTATGACATCCGGCTTGAACTGCGCAACGATCGGTTCGAGATGTCGCAGCCAGGCGGTGCGATAGGCGTCGAGCTGCACGGGCGTCATGTCGGCCCAGCGTGTGCTCTCGTAGGGCATGACGTCGCTCATGCCGGGGAGCGGGAAGTCGAGGTCACCATCGCCAAAAACGAGCGGCAGGACGTGCGTTGGATTCAGGCCGCCGATAGAGGGTGCAGGGTCGTCGCGGGGCGTACCGACGACAACGCGTTGGTCCCAGCCAGCCTTGGCTGCGGCGCGGACGATCGCGTCGAGGGAGACGCCGCTACCCGTATAGGAAGGACGCTGTGAGAGCAGATGTAGGACCTTGTGGGACATCGTGTGTGTTTCTACCAGTCGGTGGGTTGATGTCAAGCATCGCACTGGCGGGCAAGCCGCCAGTGGCACACGAGCATGTGAGCGTTCTAGAGAGGGTTGAATGGTCAAAGGAACACGAGGTGTTCCTTTGAAGTCCACGGATTGCGATCCGTGGGCTTGTCTTCCCTACTCCCTACTCCCTTGTCCTCTTTCCTCTCCTGCTCCTTCTAGCGCACCTGGAGGACGGCGTAGAGGGTTTCATCTCGCCGTTCGAGTTTCAGGCGGACGCCCTTGGCGAGGTTGGCGGGCGTCAAGACGTCGCTTAAGTCCGCGACCTTGGTGATTGGCAAGCCGTTTGCTTCCGTAATGACAAATCCGCGGCGAAGGTTTGCGTCATAGGCCTCGCTTGCCGGGCGGACCTTCACGATGAGTGCGCCGTGCTTGACACGGCTGCGGACGTTGTGTTGCCGTGCCAGGTTTCGCGTCAGGGTTTTGACGACCAAGCCGACCCGATCGAACTCGACGCGGTCCTCTCCGTCGTCGGAACTCGGCTCAATGGTCTCGTTGGATTGCGGCGTTTGTTGCGCCGGCTTCTCAGCATTATTCCCTTCCTCTGCCTGTGTCAGGTCGAGCTGTCGGATGGAGCCGATGCTCGAGAAGTCCTCCGGTTGCGTGCCCACGGTGATGTTGAGCGTCTTGCGGTTTCCGTTTCGCCAGACAACGAAACGGAGCGATGTGTCCGGCGGCGAGTTGGCGACGTACTCCTGGAGGCGTTCCCTGGACTTGATGGGCTCGTCTTCGATTTCGAGGATGATGTCTTCCGGCAAGAGGCCGCCCTTGGCGGCCGGGGAATCCCGACCGACGTACCGGATGAAGACGCCACCGGGCGTTTCGAGTTCGTAGGCGCTCGCGATCTTGGGATCGACTTGGACGATTTCGACGCCCAGGTAGCCGCGTACGATCGGCCGTCCGGACTTGAGGATGTCGGCAATGTGGGCGATGGCGTTCGCGGGAATTGCAAAGCCCACACCCTGATAGCCGCCGGAATGGGTCGCGATGGCGACGCTGATGCCGACGACCTCGCCTCGTGTGTTGATGAGCGGTCCGCCGGAGTTGCCGGGATTGATGGAGGCGTCGGTTTGAATCCAGTTCTGGTAGTCGATGTCGACGTTCACGTCCGTTCGGCCGAGCGCGCTGACGATGCCGTGTGAGACGCTGTGAGCCAGGCTGAAGGGACTGCCCATGGCTAGGACGAGGTGTCCGGCCTGGAGCAGGTCGGAATCGCCGAGTCGAGCAGGGTGGAGGTTGTCGGCCTGTATCTTGATGACAGCGATATCCGTCATGTGGTCGGAGCCGATGAAGCTTGCACGGTACTCACGCCCGTCGTCCAGTGTGACGTGGATGACCTCGGCTCCGTCGACGACATGGTGGTTGGTGACGATGTGGCCATCGGAGTCGATGATGACGCCACTGCCGGTTCCGGAGATGGGCTGGATCGGGATTTCGGTGTTTCCGAAGAGTTTCTGCCATTCCTCGGCCAGAGCGGCATTTGTCTTGACCGTCCTCACGTTGACGACGGAGGGCTTGACGGCCTCGGCGATTACGCTGAATCCGTGCGAGACCTGTTCGAGCGTGGCGACTTCGTCGAGGTTGAGTCTGTCGATGTGTTCGAACTCGGCGTCGAGCCTGCCGCGTTCGACGGCATAGGCGAGGCGGCGGGCGAGGTTGGCGTGAGAGAGGGAGACCGCGAGTAGGCCTGCCAGGGACAGGGCTGCCGTGGTGCGGGCGAGTGTCCTTCTGTTCCAAGCCACAGTTGATCCTCCACATCGCCCGGCGTAAGCCGCCCGGCGTCATGCCAGCGCCGGGGCGGCCTCGGATTCCCCTGCTGCGCGTGCAAAGCGCGTGCTATCGCATAGATCGGGTCAGCGGCGGCGTGTCGCCATGAGTTCGTTGATGCCGGTCATTCTCGGTTACTATAGTCGGTGGTTTGCGACGATTCCTCGCCAGAGGAACAGTGGCGTCGGGTTCTCGGGCTGCTTTTTTCGGACTACACGGCTGCGGGGCTGGACACCGTTCGCCATTCCGAGGTACCCTATCCGGCGCGAGGTTATGCGTCGCAGCCAAGTGTGGCACAACACACTGGCGGGCGAGCCGCCAGTGGCACCGGGTGTCGCACCGGCTGTGCGACAGGTGGCGCGGAGGACAGGTCTTGCACTGGAGGGTCGATGTCATGGAGAGTCGAAAGAAACATCCCGTCGAATCGGTTGTCCTGATGATCTTCGCGGGGCTGGGTGCGCTTGCAGCCGGTTGTGCCGCGGACACGACAACAACCGTGAACGCGACGGACAGCCGGTACAGTTGCAGGGGGCATATCCGCGAGAAGTTCGAGAACGTGGAGAAGATAGAAATCCACTCTGTCAGCGGGGAATGCCAGGTTTCCGTGTCTGACTCGCCGGCGGTGGCAGTCCACGTCGAATACAACGTGCGGCCTGCCGGCGCGATGGAACCGAGGATGTCCCTGGATGAATCGAGCAGGACGCTCGTGTTGAACGAGCAATGGCGGAAGGGCGGCGGGACGGGCCGTGTGCTGTGGACCCTGACTGTCCCGGCCAGTACGGCGGTGGACTTCAGCAGTTCGTCGGGGGGACTCCAGGTCAAGGGATTGAAGGCAGCGGTCGGCGTGGACACGAGTTCCGGCAAGGTCGTGGTTGAGAACATCAAGTCGGACGTGACCATTCGCACAGCAAGCGGCAGCGTCACGGTTGCGGACGTGTCCGGCGATGTCAACGTCCACTCGGCCTCGGGCAACATCACCTATCGCGGCTGTACGGGTGATCTCGAAGTCATCACGGCCAGCGGGGTGATCAACAAGGGCTAGTTGTAGATGAGGGAGTCGCCGGCATGATTCGTGTTGTGGCAGGAACCCACTGCAAGACTGGTGCATCGGTGTTTCGCCGGTGTGTGTTCCCGGGTCGTCAGCGTGCGGCGATCTGGATGCTGGCTGCGGGGTGTATATTGCCGATGGCGGGCTGTGACGCCGGCGCGCGGGGCTCGCTCGTCCAGTTCGCCACCGTCTGCGGCGAGCAGGCGATCTCCGCGGAGGTCGATGAGGTCCGCGTGAGGACGCGGGTGGGGGACATCTCCATCATAGGGGGTGCCCAGGAGTGCGTTTCCGTGACGGCCGACGTGCGAATCCGGGCAGGGCACGCTTCTGCGGTGGATGACCAGGGCGAATTCGCGGATCACGTCAACATGGTGGTCCGGGGCCGGCGGCTGATTATCGAAGACGCCCACACCGGGCAGCCGGACCACGAGGATTGGGGTGTGTCGCTGGTTGTTCGGTTGCCGAGGCGGCTGGCGACCGTGGACGCATTCAGCGGGGTGGGGATGCTGCGCGTCGAGGGTGCGTCGGGGATCGCCAAGCTCTCGACCGGCGTGGGCGGCATCGTGTTGAGGTCGCCTTCGACGGCGGGCATCGTCGCGGAATCCGGCGTCGGAGGCATCTCGGTTACAGTGGGGGATGTCCTCGGCAGTGTGAAGGCCTCCAGCGGAACCGGTGACGTCTCCTTGCAGGTTACGGGCACACCGCCGAGCAAGGACGTTCACTTGGGCACGGGGACCGGCAGCGTGGACTTGTCTCTCCCGGCCGGGGCTGCAGGGCGTTTCCGAATGGCGACCGGGACGGGTTCGATTCGTGTTTCGGGGCACGAGGGGGTATCCGTGAAGCGGTCTCTGGTCGGCGGCTGTGCGGAAGGCACGGTCGGCAAAGGCGGGCCGACGTACGACATCTCCACGGGCACGGGCTCAATCGTGTTGCGCTAGGGCAATTGACAACTGAGTGCACCGGGAGTGTGGCACCGGCGTCTCGCCGGTGGAGGCAAGAAGCCCCGCTGCCTCACCGACGCCACGGGCGGTCGCCGGAACGACTACGGCACCGTCGAGCAGTGGAGCTGGTCTTCCTGGCTCTCGATCAACTCTCGGATTCGCCGCGATTGGGGGCCGGCGGCGGCTTGCCAGGTGACTTCGGCGTCCTCGTCCACGAACTTCTTGATTCGACGGCACGCGAGCAGCACCGTGGTGTGGTTCTTGTTGCCCATGAGACGGGCGATTTCGGGGAAGCTCAACTCCGTGTGCTCTCGGGCCAAGTACATGGCGATGTTCCTGGCGAGTGCGACGGTGCGTGACTTCCGCGACGTGTGCAGGTCGGCCGGCGTGAGCCCGAAGAACGTGGACACGCTTTGCTCGATGTCGCTGACCGTGAGGATCTTGCCGGTCTGCGTCAGGTGCTCTTCGAGGGTCTGCCGCGCGAGGTTCAGCGTGATCGGGGTCTTGGTCAGCGACGCGTAGGCGAGAAGCTTGAGCAGGCACCCTTCGATCTCGCGGACGTTGGCCCGGATCTTGTTGGCGATGTAGTGGATGACGGGTTCCGGCACCTGATGATGCGTCGCGACGGCGCGGCGTCGGAGTATCTCACACCTTGTTTCAAAGTCCGGGTGCTCGATGCGGACGACCATGCCGGCGATGAGGCGGTTGACGAGGGATTCCGAGAGATCGCCGATCATCTTCGGGTGCGCATCGGACGCGAGGACCACGCGCTTGCCGCCGGCGTCGATCGCGTTGAAGGTGTGGAGGAACTCCTCCTGTGTGGCGCGTTTGTTGGCGATGAAGTGCATGTCGTCCAGGAGCAGGACGTCGATGTTTCGGAATCTGTGGCGAAAGGCGTCGAGCGTCCGCTCTCGCAGGGCGTAGAGAAACTGGTTTGTGAACTCCTCGCCGGTGGCGTAGAGCCAGCGAACGGAAGGCCTTTCGGCGCTGAGAGCGTTGGCGATGCCCTGGAGCAGATGGGTCTTGCCGAGACCGCACCCGCTGTGGAAGAAGACGGGACTGGTTTCACGGTTCGGCGTATCGACGACAGCCCGGGCGACCGAGAAGGCGAGGCGATTCGACGGGCCGATGACGAAGTCGGATAGCTTGCCACGCAGCTTCCGGTCGGGCGCGAGGTATGCGCGGTCTTTGCCGTTCTTGCCACCGACGCCGTGGATGGCGTGCTCGGCGTTCTTCTCGATGAAGGCGGCCTGCGAGTTGAGCTGGCTCTTTCGGAGGTTGCGGAACAGGACGGGATCGATGGCGAACGTGATCGGCGTTTCTTGGCCGAGGACGTGTTTTGCCGCCTCCGCGATGGTGCCGGAGAAGTGGTCCTCGATCCAGCCGCCGATGAAGAGGTTGGGTATGCCCACCTTCACGAAGCCGTTCTCGCACGTGATCTGCGTGGAGTTTCGGAACCAGACTTTGTAGCGCTGTGCACCGACGAGTTCTTCGATCTTCGAGTGGATTTGTCCGGCGATGTTATCGAGTTGTGCGGGCACGGCGCGCTCCTTCACCACTCCGCGTGGGGCTGCGGTTTCCCAGGTTTTGAGGCCAGGCTCAGTATTGTCAAATCGGGGTTTTGGCGACCCGGCGGCTTGGGCTGAACATTCCATATTGCCCGTGGTCAAACCCGATTGTCAGCACTGCTATCGACGTTACAGACGGTGCGGAGTGTACGTGGCGCGACGTTGTGCGTCAACGAAGAAATCTTGAGGGAAAGTTGTGAACAAGGCGTCGCTGCAATCGTGTCAAAAGGTTGCGCGCCGAGAAAAAAGTTCGTCCACGGCTTACGCACACCGCGCTGCGGAGCGTGCAAAAGCGGTGGACAACTCCCCGTCTTCGCACGCATCCTTATGCTCCGGCTCGGGTTGACGAAAGGGTGTGGATGAGCGCGCGCCGGCGCGTTGTCGTGCGAAACCCGGCACGTTCGTACATCTTGCGGGCGCGCGTGTTCTCGTCGTCTACCGCAACGGTGACGGACACGAACGCCAGATCGTGAGCCGGCGCGAGCCCGTGGTTCAACAGCAACGTACCGAGACCCATGCGACGAAACTTCGGGTGTACGCCCATGTACACAAGTTCGAGCGTCGCACGAAGCGGATTCTCCGCGAAGAGGATGCAGCCGGCGGCTTCTCCATCACAGCGCAGGAGCATCCATCGTTGTGGATCGAATCGCCCCGCGGCCTTGTGACCCTCCATGACGTCGTCGATGTGCCGGAGTCCGCAGAGGCCGGGACAATCGAGACTGTCTTCATACGTGGCGGAAATCAGTTCTGCGAACTCGTCGTGATGCCGGTGATCATATGTGATCCACTCGATTGTCCGGTCGGCGAGGCTCTCAGGCGGCTGCTGGTGGCCGAGGACCTGCTCGGATGCGATCCACTCCAAGTACCGGAGCATCGCGAGCGGGCGGAAGCCAGCCTTCTCAAGTGCCATGAGTGTGACACTATCGTCGGGGTGGACCAGGCATTGCAGTAGCCGAACATCCCGTTTCGAGATGCCTGCCACGGCCCGTGAGATCAGGTCTGCCAGGGTCGGGGGGTCCACGGGGGCTGTGCCGCTGTCAGGCAGCAGGAGCGTGGCGGTGCGACCGGGCGACTTGATCAGGGTGCCGGCGGTGAGCGGGCGTCCGTCGCGCGTGCAGATCCAATGGCGGCCCAGGTCGATGGAGAGTTCGCGTGCGTAGCCGATGAAGGCCGTGACCTGGCGTTCAAGTTCGGAGGCGGCCTGTCCTCGCGTGGCGAGCGTGAGCCTCAGAACCTTGCGAAGTTCGCCGGCATGGGCGGATCGAATCTCGGTTTCAGGCATCGAGCTTCTCGTGGCGCCACGTTGTGTTGACTGCGTTTCTGTCGTCTGACGATACGCGGGTGGCCTAGCGATGACAACCACATGTCAGAGTCCCGGTGGATCGCGCTGTCGTTGCCGGCGGCGGTCCCTCGGAATCGCCGCACCGCGGGCTTGATCTGGCGGCCGATGGCGTGTAGGAAAGGCGAGGAAGGCGATCCGGGGAGCCACGATGGCGAAGCCACGGCAAAGCGTTGATCCGAATGACGGACGCAGGCGATGCGCCTGGGTAGGGCGGGATCCGATTCTGGCGGCTTACCACGACCTGGAATGGGGCGAGCCGATCCACACAGATCCGGGCCACCTGGAGCGGATGGCGCTTGAGATTTTCCAGTGCGGGCTGTCGTGGAAGATCGTTCTGCTCAAGCGTGCGGCCTTGCGGCGGGCGTTTGAACGATTCAGGCTGGATCGCGTTGCGGGTTTTGTCAAACGGGATGTCGATCGCCTCTGCGCGGACGCGTCCATCATCCGGAACCGGCGGAAGATCGAGGCGACCATCCACAACGCGCGGGTTTTCCAGGAACTGGCGGTGGAGCACGGGTCGTACCGTCGTTGGTTGGCGTCGCTTCCGACGGACACGCGCGGGCGGCGGGCGGCGTTGTACCCGCTGTTCCGCGAGACGTTCCGGTTTATGGGACCCGAGACGACGAAGTGCTATCTGATGGGGATCGGCAAGATTCCACCATCGCACGACCGCCGCTGTTGGCGGGCGGACGGCGTGTAAGTCCCGCTGTGGCAGATGGTTCGGTTGATCTGGCGCGGACGGGGGTTTTGCCGTCTGGGTAAAAACTTCTCGGAAGGGTTGAAAAACCCGATGAAAAGTATAGTATCTTCTCAGGTAGAAACCGCACGAGGTTCCTGTCGTACCTTGGGGACAAGCGAACACACGCAGGCGATCTGCAATCGCCGAACCGACGACGGACCGTGAAGAACAGTTAGGGCCAGGATGGTCGAGCAGGTGGCACGAGCGCCGGTCGCGCGGCGGCCTGTCTGCACTCCTCGCAAACGCACGAAGGAAACAGGGGTATGAACGTAACGGACGACAAGTCCAGGCACGAGATGATCACGCGGGCGAAGATCAGCTACGCCGAGCAGAAGACGAACATGTCGATGCAGGCATGGATCGACCGTGAACTTCGCGAGATCGGTTTCGATCCGATCACCGAGCAAGAGGTCGAGAACTACGGCCTGCTCGCCCACCCGCGCATTTTCTAGCGCCGCGCACACATAAACAGACAAGCGGTCGGGAGCTGTCAGGGGACTCTGCGCGCTGTGGCCCACTGCGACGGCGCCTTGAGAGAAGGAGGGCCGCTCATCCCTGAAAGCAGGCGGTCGCACATGGCGACGCGCCAGTCCGCACTTCAAGATCCTCGGACTCCACACCTTGACTCGCCAATTCCGTGGCGGTAACATGATTATCGGTCGGGTGGGCCGCGCCGGCGGAGGCGCTGCTCCAGGGGTATGCGTGAACAGGAGGCATGTCATGCGCGCACCCTACACCTATCGGATGAAGGCAGAAACCGGCTCCACGCGGGCGACACACTCTGCGCGCACAACACTCTGTGCGAGCCCGAGGCTTGCCGCACAGGCAACGCACACCGCACGAGCAACACCCCACGCGCGGACGACGCGCACACGGATCGCGATCGGCATCTTGCTGGTCGCGGGGATGGTGCTTGCCGACGCACCATTGGCACGCGCCGTGGACAAGGGCGCGCCGCCACACTGGGGGGCCGGCATGGGGGTCGGCCAATACGCCAT
>JBDRKQ010000184.1:0-3674 GCA_043813895.1 Planctomycetota bacterium | reverse complement strand
ATACGGGCGAGGCAACGACCTGCAGTTGCCTGTTCGACTTATCGGTTCCTGCTGTGTCGACTTGGGGCTTGGCGGTTATGCTGCTCGGTATCATCATCGCGACGACAATCGTAATCCTCAAGCGGCGAGAGATGACGCAAGAGCTTGCGCGCAGCCAGTAGCCAGCAGATGAGGCGAAGGTGACGGGAGGCGAACGGCGGGGAATTCGGGTACAGCGTGGCACGAGAGCGGTACACACGTTAGGATTATGACCCGGGCGGTTGAGAGTCAATCCGCGCGGGGGTTGCCCGAAGTTTGACGACAGCCACATGTCAGCCGAAGAGACCCATGTCGTGACCGGTGCCTTCGAGTACTCCGGCAAGTACATCACGCGACGCCTTCTAGACGAAGGCGTTTCCGTGCGTACGCTGACCAACGCACCGGACCGAGCGAATCCGTTCGGCCGCGAAGTCGAAGTCCATCCCTACTCGTTCGATGATTCCGTGCGGTTGGTCGAATCGCTACGCGGCGTTTCCGTGCTCTACAACACCTACTGGATCCGATTCAACCACGCGAAGTTCAAACAGGCGGACGCCGTCGAGAACACGATTACGTTGTTCAACGCAGCCCGCGAAGCCGGCGTGCGGCGCGTTGTTCACGTCAGCATCACGAACCCGTCCGAGGATTCGCCACTGGAGTACTTCAGCGGAAAGGCGCGGTTGGAGCGAGCGCTGATCGAATCCAGCCTTTCCCACGCGATTCTCAGACCTGCGCTGTTGTTCGGTAAGGAAGATATCCTGATCAACAACATCGCCTGGATTCTTCGGCGGTTTCCCGTCTTCGGTGTGTTCGGCGAAGGTGAGTACCGCCTGCAGCCCATCTTCGTGGACGATCTTGCGGCGCTGGCTGTGCGAGAGGGCGGTGGGACGGGCAATCGAATCATCGACGCCATCGGCCCGGAGACGTTCACGTATCGCGAGCTGGTCCGGGAGATCGGTGGGATCATCGGTCATCCGCGTCCCATCATCTCCGTGCCGCCATTTGTCGGGTATGGCATCGGGTACGTTATGGGAAAGCTCCTTGGCGACGTGGTCATCACGCGCGGGGAGATCGAGGGTTTGATGGCTGGTCTGCTCCATACGGATTCACCCCCAGCCGGGCCCACCAAGTTAACCGACTGGGCGAGATCTCACTCCGACAGGCTGGGTGTCCGCTACGCCAGTGAGTTAGCGCGACGAATAGACCGAAGCACAGCTTACGAGAGGCTGTGAGGCGTGGCGTTACTCAAACGGCCCGCAGGACACAGCGCATAGACTCCGGTTCAGCCGGTCCGGATGCCGCCCTCCGTGGCGACTTCAGTTGCGTTTCTCAGAGCCCAGCGACGATGTTATCACCCCGTGACTCCCCTCTGGGCCGTTTCTTGCTTGTTTCAGAGCTTTTCTTTTGGCACAATGGAGGGGCAAACGATGGGTGGCTCACGCATAGCGAGCAGAGCCGCTCCGAATGGAAAGTCGATTCGCGATTTCGGGCGAGACTTCCTTCTTGGTTTGCAGGTGGCAACTCGTCTCGGCGGTATCTTACGTAGCCGGACCGGTCGGGAGAATGCGTTGACGTTCGCGACGCGGCTGTCTTCCAGCGTGCGTTCGGTGGGAGCTAACCCAAGTTGAGCAGCTGCGCAGAATCTGAATTTTTTTTCGGGGTGTCGATGGGCGGTGGCGAGCTCTTGAACGGGGTTGGGCTCGTCGAAGTTGTCCGAATCTCGATGTAGTCAAAACATTGCCCTCTTGAAGTAGCGAATGCATGGCGCGATCCTTGTCCTCGACAGGAGGTCGCGCGTATGTTTCTGAAACGGATTCGTGTAGTCGTAAGTGGAAAGCGGCATACGTACTGGGCACTGGTCAAGTCCGTCAGGACAGCCCGGGGGCCGCGCCATCAGGTGGTGGCCTATCTGGGCGAACTGCAACCCTCAGAGAAGGCTGGATGGGCGCATGTTGCACGGATTGTGAGCCACCGTCCGGCGCCTTGTCTGCCGTTGTTCGACACCGCAGAATCGTCCGAGCCGGTTCCCGAAAAGATCGAGGTCCGCGTGCGGGGTGCGTATGTGGAACGTACGCGCGACTTCGGTGCGGTGTACCTCGGGCTGACTCTGTGGCGTGCCCTGAAGCTCGACAAGTTGCTCGAACGGTGTATTCCAAGGAATCGTGAAGGCATCCCGTGGTCGGTGGTGGCAACGATTCTGACCCTGGCGCGGTTTTGCGAGCCATCCAGTGAATTGCACATCGCGGACACATGGTACGAGCGTGCGGCCCTGGATGATCTCTTGGGTGTGCCGGATCGGCTGGTGAACAAGGACCGGCTCTATCGCGCTCATGACCACCTCTTAAAGCAAAAGGAAGCCATCGAGAAGCACCTCAAGGAACGGTTCACGACTCTGTTCGACGCGCAATATGAGCTTCTTCTGTACGACGTGACCTCCACGTACTTTGAAGGCGAGGCAAAGGCCAATCCTCAGGCCAAGCGGGGTTACTCACGGGATAAGCGTTTCGACTGCAAGCAGGTGTGCATCGGCCTGGTGGTCACCCGTGAAGGGTTACCGGTCGGGTATGAGGTCTTCGAGGGTAACCGGCACGATTCCAAAACCCTCCAGGAGATCGTCGAGGCCATGGAGGACAAGCATGGCAAAGCCCGGCGGATCTGGGTACTGGACCGCGGAATGGTCAGCGATCAGAACCTGCAGTTCCTCCGCGATCGCGGCGGCCAGTATATCGTGGGCACGCCGAAGTCGGCGTTGCGATCGTTTGAGCAAGCGCTTCTTCAAGAGGATTGGACGGAAGTCGAAAAGGGGGTCGAAGTGAAACTACGTCCTGGTCCCGACGGTGATGAGACGTTCATTTTATGCCGCAGCACGGCTCGTCGTGAAAAAGAGAAGGCCATGCATGAGCGTTTCGAGCAGCGGATCGAGGAAGCCTTAGTCAGCCTCGCGGGTCGTTTGGACCGCGCCAAGAAGAAACCCAATCGTACTCAGGTCGAGCGGCAGATCGGACGCATTTTGGGGAAGAACTCGCGGGCGGCCGGGCTCTTTGACGTGAAGGTTACCGAAATCGATCGTGGGGGCGTTACGGGATTCCTCGAGGTTGCCTGGACGAAACACGAAGACTGGCGTCAATGGGCTCAGCTGAGCGAAGGCTGTTACCTGCTGCGAACCAACCTTACGGACTGGAGCCCCCAGGATCTGTGGAAAACCTATATTCAGTTAACGCAGGCAGAGTCCGCGTTTCGAACGGAGAGGACCGAGCTGAATCTACGCCCGATCTGGCATCACCTGGAAGATCGCGTCCAGGCGCACATACTGTTCTCATTCCTGGCGTACGCGATGTGGAAGACCTTGGAGCAATGGATGGCCCGGTCCGGGTTGGGCAACGGTCCTCGCCCGGTCATCGAGGAGTTCGAGCGAATCAAAACGAACGACGTCCTCCTGCCCACGTCGGCAGGCCGCTACATCCGTATCCGCTGTGTGACCAAACCGGATGAATCTCAACGAATCCTTTTGGGCCGCCTCGGCCTGACTCTTCCCACTCGCCTCGGCGAGCCGAAATGGGAGAACTCATACGGTGATTGTAGTCAAAACTCTTGACGAAAAACCGCCTTGGCGCTACCCCCAAGGGCGTTCAACCCTCTCAGCTGCTCAACTTGGG
>JBDRKQ010000183.1:0-14793 GCA_043813895.1 Planctomycetota bacterium | reverse complement strand
GCGGTGATGAACCGGACGGAGCTGCCTGTCGTGGAGAAGGCGCGGATGCGTGCGGACCTGGCCAAGCTTCAGGAGCATGCGAAGAAGGCGCAGAAGCAGGCGGCCAAGGCGGGCGCGGCGGACGTGATGGCCCGGGCGGATGCGATGCTGGCGGAGGCGGAGCAGGTCGGCGGTGTCACGATCGTGGCAGCCGAGATGGGCTCGGCGACGGCCGACCAGATGCGCGTGGCTTGTGACTCCCTCCGCGCCCGGGCAGGATCGGCGGCGATCTTCCTGGCGTCCGAGATCGACGGGAAGGTGCTGCTGCTGGCGGCCATGACGCCGGATGCCGTGGGCAAGGGGGTGAAGGCTGGCGACCTGATCAAGGCGATGGCCCCGATCGTCGGCGGCAAGGGCGGCGGCCGGCCGGACATGGCCCAGGGCGGCGGCACAAAGCCAGAGAGTATCCCCGATGCCGTCCGCGAAGCGACGGTTTGGCTGCGTGGGAAGCTCGAATAGGCTTCGCCTGACAAGTTCCGTCGCGTCGCTGCGGATTCAACGTCCGATAATGTTAGTACATTGAGGCTGAATCACCCTCAACCGCACCGCAGGACGTCGACTATCCCACCTGAAAACCTGAAGCATGCACAGCCCGGGCGGATTCGTCGGACGCCCAATCCGAGCCCCGAGCGCAAGCGAGCGGGTCCGAAGACCGACGGTCTGTTCATGAACACCCCGCGCTCGCGCTTGGGGCTCGGATCGAGGACCCCGCGTCAATCTCGAAGGTACGTGTACCCCTTCAGCCCTTGCTCATACCGAAGGAGCAGCTCGGCGGATTCCTCGAACGTGATCCGGTTCTGGCGCACCGCGGTCTCCACGCTCCGCCTCATCCTGGCGATGAGATCCTCCGCCGAGTACTGCACGTATTGCAGCATCTCCTCGATTGTGTCTCCGTCCACAACGTGGTCAATCAGATAGCCTCCCCCCTCGGTCATCGAGACATGGACTGCATTCGTATCGCCGAACAGGTTGTGCATATCGCCGAGGATTTCCTGGTACGCCCCGGTCATGAAGATCCCCAGGTAGTAGTCTTTCCCATCGGGTGGGTGAAGCTCAAGCGTCTCTTTCACGTCACGCTGATCGATGAACCTGTCCACCTTTCCGTCGCTGTCGCAGGTGATGTCGGCCAGGACCGCGCGGCGCGTCGGGTTCTCGTCCAGGCGGTGAATCGGCATGATCGGAAACAACTGCCCGACCGCCCAGCAATCCGGCACGGACTGGAACGCCGAGAAGTTGCACACGTACGTGTCCGCGAGCTGGGACTCCAACCCCTCCAACTCCTCCGAGACGAACTCGACCTCTCGCTTGATCTTGAGAATCTTGCGGCAACTCGCCCAGAAGATCGACTCCATCGTGCCGCAGTCCTCGAGCGTCAGGTAGCCCAGGTTGAAGAGGCTCATCGCCTCGTCCCGCAGGTGCAGCGCGTCGTGGTAAGCCTCCTGGAGGTTCTTCGACGTGATCGTGTCGTGCATCTCCAGCATGTTGTGCAGCACCGGCGGGGCGTCCTCGGGAAGCGAGGTCGGAACCGGGTCTTGTGCCAGCTCCGTGACACCCAGAACGTTGCAGATCAAGGCGGATTGGTAGGCCGTCACCGCCCTGCCGCACTCCGTCACGATCACCGGGTGGGCCACGCCGGCCGCGGTGCATGCCTCTGTTACGGCGTAGACCACGTCGGCAACGTACTCCTGCATCGTGTAGTTCGCGCTGGATGGAAAGTTGCTCGAACTGCCGTCGTAGTCGACCGCCATGCCCCCGCCCACGTCAAAGTACTTCAGCCCCGCCCCCAGACGCGTCAACTCGAGGTAGATTCGAGACGCCTCCGCGAGCGCTTCTTTGATCGAGCGGATGTTCGTGATCTGGCTGCCCAGGTGAAAGTGCGTCAGGACGAGCCGATCGAGCATACCCTCGCGCTTGAGCAGGCCCACGCCACGCAACATCTCGGTCACGGTGAGGCCGAACTTCGACCGTGAACCGGTCGACTCCTGCCACCGGCCGGAACCCCGGGCGGACAGCTTCATGCGGAAGCCGATCCGGGGGCTGACGCGAAGCGCCGAGGCCCGATCGATGATCCGCTCCAACTCGCCATACTCCTCGACGACCAGGATGATGGTCTTGCCGAGCTTGGAACCCCACAGCGCGATGTCGATGTACTCGATGTCCTTGTACCCGTTGCAGATGATCAGCGGTTCCGTCGAGTCCAGCATCGCCAGGGCGGCGAGCAACTCCGGTTTAGAACCGGCCTCGAGGCCGAACTTGTACGGTTGGCCGTAGCGAACAATCTCCTCGACGACGTGGCGCTGTTGATTCACCTTGATCGGGTATACGCCCATGTACGTGCCCGTGTAATCGTGGTCGGCGAACGCAAGGGCAAACGCTTCGTTCAACTGCTGAATACGTGTCTGAAGGATATCGGAAAAGCGAATCAGGATCGGCATGCCGATGCCGCGTTGCCGGAGTTCGTCCACGAGGCTCTTGAGATCCAGGCTGGCTCCCCCGGCGCCGCTCGGAGACACGACCACGTGACCCTGCGCGTTGATCCCGAAGAACCCGCCGCCCCACTGGCGGACCTTGTACAGGTCCGTCGAATCCTCGACCGACCAGGTGCGCAACATATCCGCGCGAGAAGACGACTTGGCCATGTTGGGCATCGGCTGCAGTCCTTGGTCGTGGGACGATCCGCCCACCCTGGGGAATTCGGTCCACCCGTCCCCGACTCCGTTCGGTGGATGTCTGCTGCAAAGAGGCTATGAAACCAAGTCCCGCATCCCGAGTCAAGAAAGGCCGGAACTCTCCCCACGTGCGAGCAGGGCAATCGCAAGGTCGGTGGTGCTGCGGCTGAGATGTCACGGGGCAGAGCCGCGCGCGTGAGCAAGCGGTCATTGATCGATTTCAGCGGGCAACGTTCTGCCGAGAATCCCTTCTCGGCAGCGGCCCGATGGCCGAGAAAGGATTCTCCACCCAGCGAAATCGCTGACGCGCGCGGCTCCGATCCAACCGGTCGCGGCTCTGATCGGGTCTGCATGATCGAAAAACACGGCTCCCGATCCTCTCTTCGCCTTTTTACCACGGGCCGCTAGACTGTCTCCCTACCGGCGACGGAACGAAAGGCCTGGACGATCGATGCCCGGGCGATGGGCGAACATGCTGACACTACATCTCTATTACGCCCGCGAGCTGCTCAAGACCTTCCTCATGACGGCGGTGGCTCTGACTCTGCTGATCGTCATGGGCGGCGGCGTGGCGAACCTCTTCCGCGGCCAGGGCATCGGCGCGGACGAGATGGCCAAGGTCTTCCTCTTCCTGACACCGGTTGCCGTCACCTTGATCCTCCCCGTCGCGGCGCTCTTCAGCGCGGCAATCACCTACGGCCGATCGGCGGCCGACAACGAGGTCCTCGCCTGCCGCGGCGCCGGCATCAACATCCACAAGCTCTTCGTCCCGGCCCTGGTGCTCGGCCTGCTCGTCACGATCTTCACCTACTGGTCGTGGAACTACATGATCCCCTCGCTCTCCCGCCAAATCGAGGAGATGTCTCGCCGCGACCTGCCCAGCATCGTCATGGGCCAGTTCCAGAAGGCCAAGCCGCTCGCGTTCGGCAAGTATCGAATGACGACGAGCCAGTGCCGCGTCATCGAAAGCGAGGACCTCGACGTGGACCTCCCGCCGAACCACACCTACCTGGAACTCATCGGCGTCTCCTTCCTCGAAACGGCGGACCAGGACGTGATACGCTTCGGCACGGCGGACACCACCATCATCGATTTCGATCGCACCGTTTCCGTGCCGCGCGTCACGGTCGACCTGCAAGGCGTCCGGAACTTCGACGTCTCACGCCGGCAGTATTACGAAATGGAGCATCAGGTGCTCGGCCCGTTCGAGATACCGATGCCGATCCGGCGCAAGACCAAGTTCGAGAATCTCAATACGCTCCTCGAATACGCGCGCAAACCGGAGACGATCCCGGACATCGAGGGCCGACTCCACGGGCTGGAGCGCGAGATGATGACCTTCTTCGCGCAGACGGACGCACAGGAGAGCTTCGACCCGGACCTCGGCGGCGACGGCACCTATCGACTCGTCGACAAAGACGTGAAATACGACATCTCCGCCGAGGGTTTCAACGTCGATCCGGACAACGGCAGGATCGCGCTGCGGAACGTCCGCGTTGTGGAGACGGCCCAACCACATGGCCGCATCCTCACGGCAGACGCCGCCACCATCGAACTGCGAAGCGGCGTCGCACGCGAGCGGCCCGTGATCATCGTCGAGCTTGCCGGCAACGTCGGTATCTGCCGGGATACGCCGGAGTCGCAAGGCCGCGTCGTCCACAAGCCGAAGGAATCTCTCAAGCCGGTCGAGTTCTTCAGGCAACCCAGTCTCGCCAAGAAGGTAGAGGAGTTCGATCCGCTGACCTTGCTCGACCCGACGGTTACGTTCAAACTTCACAGAAAGCACAAGGTCCTTCGCGACAGGCTGCTGGAGCGCCTGGGCGAAAAGACAGCCGAAATCCAGGGTGAGATCCACTTCCGCGCGTCCTATACGATGTGTGCAGTCGCCATCGTACTGTTTGGGGCTGTGCTTGGCGTCATAATTCGAGGTGGTCAGGTGTTGACGGCGTTTGGCGTCAGTTGCGTGCCAATGGTCTTCGTGGTCGTGGCGAGCATCGTGGGACGCAACTTGGCCGAGCGGCCTGACTACGCCCTACTCAGCGTGATCATCATGTGGAGTTCGACCCTGTTCATGTACTGTGCGACCGCTTTCGTTGCGATGCGCGTATTGAAACGATAAAAAGATTGAACGCAGTCTGCAGAGCGCTGACGACCCGCAGGCTTATGCGAGAGGTTACGCGGTGCCAAAGAATGTAGTCCCCGCGATGTCGGTAAGCTCCTCATCGTCTTGACTACCGATGACCGGTCACTTAAGTTCATTTGCATTATGAAAGTGACCAGCTTTCGACGTCGCCGGGAGCGGTGCCAGTCTCGGTGCCTATTTGCCGGCAAACAATGAACGGATGAGTGAAGCGTGTGGCCTCTGTCGAAACTCCAGCCCTCTACTCGCTTGAGAATCGGAGCATCATTGCTGATTCTGTTTGGCCTTCTCACCGAAGCACGGCTACTGAGGAAAGCTCTTCCACCTGGGCAGATCTCTCTTCGGAATGACGATATCAGCCCGTACGAACATCGGTATGAGGCTATCAGGAGCTTCCTACCTTCCCACGGGACCGTCGGCTATATCAGCGATGACACACTTGGCACTATTACGCGCTGGGAGTCCCTTTTTCTGCCACAGTACGTTCTTTCGCCTGTCTTCGTTCTTCCGTCAACGGAGTATGATTTGATCATCGCTGATTTCCGAGACAAGGATACAGAAGCCGAAGCTCTTGATCGTGATCGCTGGAATCTGGTCTTGGAGACTCCCAGCGGAGTCAAGCTCCTTCGCCGTAAGTCGAAATGATCTTGCTCACCCTGCTCTCAATGTTGGCACCTTTCCTGGCAAGTTACTATCTGGTCAGTCTTCTTTGGCCCTGCAACTCATATGGTGCCGTGCGAATCTCCCTGGCAATCGGATTAGCGATTGGCATGTCCTCGTGCGATCTCTTTCTTTGGCTCCTCGTCATCGGTGACCCATCTGGCAGCTTCATCTTCGTAGAGACCCTTGTCTTGCTGTCAGTGGTAGCCGTGCTCTTGGTTGCAGGAAAACACCGTCAGAAACCTACCGAGATCGCGATTTCGCCGACACCAGCAGCATGCGGCATGGCTGACAGAACCATATGGAGCAGTTTCCTGCTTGTCCTCGTCCTGGCAATGCTGGTTCTAGTACTTCTCTCTCTGTCTAAGCCTCACGGTGCGGTGGATGGATGGTCTATCTGGAACATGCGCGCACGGTTTCTCTTCCGGAGCGGTGAACACTGGAGAGCCGCTCTCTCGCCACATGTGGGTTGTCCCCACCAGGACTACCCGTTGTTGCTCTCCGCAAGTATTGCGAGGTCCTGGTATTACGTTGGAAAAGATACTGTATTCGTCCCCATAACGATCGCCATGTTATTCACACTTGCGACTGCCGTCCTTCTCACATCTGCCGTCTCGGTGCTGGTTGGGACCTTCCGCGGTTTGTTGGCGGGTATAGCTATCCTCGGCACGTGCTACTTCATTAGGCACGGCGCCTACCAGTACGCCGATATACCTCTTTCCTTCTTCATACTAGCCAGTATTGTGTTGCTCTATCTGCACGGGAGAACTACAGGCAGGACTCGTGGATTATTGTATTTGTCTGGGATGATGGCGGGCATGGCAGCCTGGACTAAGAACGAAGGCGTGCTTTTTGTCGCGGGCATTGTTTGCTCGCACCTCATAGTCGGGCTTGCCACGAAACAGCTCAAACCCTGTTTCCTGAGAATGGCGGCAATTATGCTTGGGCTGGCACCTATCTTCGGAATCGTCACATACTTTAAGCTAGGCTTGGCTCCGCCCAACGACCTGGCCGCCGCACAGAACCTTGACACAGCAATGGCCAAGCTCTGTAACGCCGACAGGTATTGGATCATCGGAAAGTATTGGGTGCAGAGGCTCATAGGCTATGGGAATGGGCTAGTGTTCGTCTTGGCGACCTACGCTGTCTTGGTGGGCGTGCGAGTGGATCGCAGAGACAGGCAACAGTTTGCGGTTTGCCTGCTTACACTGTCCTTGATGTTGGCCGGTCACTTCGTGGTCTATCTGCTGACTCCACATGATCTTGTCTGGCATCTGGGGACATCGGCGAGACGCCTGTTCCTGCAACTCCTGCCGATGGGCCTTTTCGTATTCTTCACGACCGTCACCGGGCCGGCAGGCGCGCCCGGCTCTCCTTGCAGGAATCAGTCGGTTTAGGTTATTATCCAGGTGTCGACGGCCTTCGGCATCAGTTGCATTCCGATGGTCTTCGTGGTCGTCGCGAGCATCGTCGGAAGGAACCTGGCGGACAGGCCGGAATACGCGACACTCAGCACCTGCGTCATGTGGGGCGCCCTGGTGCTGATGTGCGGAGCGACGGGATTCGTCGGCATGAGGGTGCTCAAGCGATGATCAAAACGCTCGATCGATACATCCTGCGGGGCTTCATCACGAACTACCTCATCTGTATGGGCGTGCTGATCGGCCTGTACGTCGTGCTCGACCTGTTCGTGAACCTCGACGAGTTCACCGAGATCGAGTCGCAAGGTGCCTGGCAGACGATGACGAAAATCATCAACTACTACGGCCACAACTTCTTCCTGTACTTCGCCCAATTGGCCGGCGTCATCATTCTGCTCGCGGCTTGCTTTACGCTGGGACGGTTCTATCGCACGAACGAGCTGACAGCGGTCCTCGCGTCGGGCACCTCTCTCTACCGCGTCGCGGCCCCGGTCCTCGTTGCCGCGGTACTGATGAACGGGGTGTACTTCCTCGACCAGGAGTTCGTCATCCCGCGCATCGCCGACAAGCTCTCCCGCAAGCACGCCGACATAGACGGCAAGTTCTCTTTCGCCGTCTGGTTTCAGCCCGACCATGACAACGCGCTGCTCTCCGCCTCGATGTTCAGCCCGAGGTCCAAGGAGATGCGCGGCATGATCGTCATGGAGCGAGACGAGGCAGGCCGCATGACGGGCATCATTAAGGCCGACCGCGCGCGCTGGGACGAGGAACGCCGGTCCTGGCGGTTGGAAAACGGATACCGGATGACGCCGGGCGCGGATGTCGCCACCGGCGCTGCGGACCATCTGGGACACGATGCCGTCTTCGAGTACGAGTCGGACATGACGCCCAAGGAGCTGAGCCTCTTGCAGGCGACGCTGTGGACCTCCTTCCTCAGCCTGCCCCAACTCGAGAAACTCCAGGACCGATACGCCGGCGCCGGAGCGGGCGAGTTCATCAAGGTCAAGCACAAACGGATGACCACGATCTTCATGAACATGATCCTCCTGTGTTTGGGCATTCCGTTCTTCTTGAACCGTGAGAGACCCTCCGTGCTGGTGGCCGGCGGAAAGTGTCTGCTAGCCTGCGGCGCGTGCTACGCGGCGACATTCGTCTGCCAAAGCGTCGACCTCACGACCCTCGGCCTGCAAAACCCCGCCCTGCCCGCCTGGCTGCCCGTATTGATATTCGGCCCACTCGCCGTCGTCGTGATCGACGGCATCAAGACCTGAGCCTGGGCTTGTTTCCAAACACGGGTCAACAAGTTGACCCGTGTTTGAAGAAAGGGGCTGACCTTCCCCACTACGGATAGAACTTCCCCATCATCCGCGGGAAGGGAATCGTTTCTCGGATGTGTTCAAGCCCGCAGATCCAGGCGACGGTGCGTTCGACGCCGAGCCCGAACCCGCCGTGCGGGACCGAGCCGTACCTCCGCAGGTCGAGGTACCATTCGTAGTCCTTGCGGTCCAGGCCCTGACCCTCGATCTGACTGAGCAGCTCGTCGTAGTCGTCCTCGCGCTGCGAACCGCCGATCACCTCGCCGTAGCCTTCCGGGGCGAGCATGTCGAAGTTGTTCACGAGCCGGTCGTCGGCCTCGTTCTTCTTCATGTAAAACGCCTTTACGGCACGCGGATAGTGCGTGACGAAAACAGGGCGATCATGCAGCCGGCTGATGATCGTCTCGTCCGAACCGCCCAGGTCCTTGCCCCATTCGAAGTTCGCGGCGAGCGCCATGTGGTGCGGGATGTTTCTCACATCGGTCTGCAAGGCGTCGAGTTCCTCCCGATCGGCAATGACCTCCGCCGCCAGCTTGTCCTTCTTCCATTGCTTCACGCCGGCGGCCTGTGACTGGGTCTCTTTCTCCGGAATCAGCTTTTCGAGTTCCGCGATTCGGGCATTCTTGACAGTCAGGTCGTTTTCAAGAAGCGACTTTGCGTTGTCGCTTCTCAGCAGGTCCGCCGCCTCGGTGTACGTCATTCGCACGAACGGCTTCTTGACGCTCTCCAACGCAACGATATCGCGATCGAGAAACTCCAGGTCAGCCCGATGCTCGCGAAGCACGCGCTCGACGATCGAGCACGTAAAGTCCTCGGCCATGGCGAGTACGTCATCCAGATCCGCGTACGCGATCTCCGGCTCGACCATCCAGAACTCGGTCAGGTGCCGGCGCGTCTTGGACTTCTCCGCGCGGAAAGTCGGGCCGAAACAGTAGACCTTGCCCAGCGACATGCAGGCCGTCTCGACATAGAGCTGGCCCGTCTGGGCGAGATAGACGGGATCGCCGAAGTAATCCACCTCGAAGAGCGTCTGCTCCCCCTCGCCGGCGGCGGGTGCGAAGATCGGCGTGTCAATCAGCGTGTAGCCGTTGCGATTGAAGTACCCGCGAATCTCGTCGATCACGGTATGGCGAATTCGGAGGATCGACCACTGCCTCCGCGAACGGAAGTGCAAGTGGCGATGCTTCATGAGGAACTCGATGCCGTGGGCCTTCGGCGTGATCGGGTAGTCCTTGGACTCGGCCACGACTTCCAGGGCGGTGACGTCGATCTCGTGCCCGCCGAGTTGCTTCTCGTCTGCGCGGACCTTGCCGGTCACGCGGAGGGCCGTCTCCTGGCCAAGGCGTCGGGCCTGCTCGAAGAACGCCTCGGTCTCAGGCGACTTGGTCACGACGCATTGGCAGAGACCCGTGCCGTCGCGGACGACGAGGAAGGCGATCTTGCCGGAGTCGCGGCGATGATAGAGCCAGCCCTGAAGCGTGACGGTTCGGCCAACGTGCTGGTGCAATTCCTTGATAAGGGCAATCATATTGACGTCCTGCTATCGCGGGCGGGCGGCGGGCAACTGCCGGCGGGCAATTCGAGACGCCGCACGGTCTGTGGAATCTGAACACTACCTTTGCATGTTTTCGTGGATTATCGGCTTGGTGGCAAGGGGGCTACCCAGCCAAAAGAGCCGTGGACTTCAGTCCGCGCGGCTCGTCGGTCGTTCACACGCTGGGCACGGCCCACCGATGGGCACATGGGTGATCGGAGCGTTGCACCCTTCACACTGCGGTTCGATCTGGGCGAAGAGAAGGTGCAACCGACGTCTCAGACGGATACCGAGCAGACGCAGAACCGCCGCCGTCCCGCCCACGAAGAAGACCACGAACAACCCGAGGCCGACCGGGCCCATCCCGAGCGACGCGATCCGGCGCACCACAGGGTCGACTTGCGTGAGAACAACCAGCCCGATGAAGACGGCGACAAGGAAAAACCAGCGTAACATCAGCAGGCGATACTGAATCCGGCGGACACGTCGATCGGCCAGCCACCGGGCATCCGGGCGGACGAAGAGATCGCCGTACGTCAATGGCCTGATACATCCTGGGCATCGGACCGGCAGTTGGCTTCCACTTCCAGGGTTGAGAGCCAGCTCGGTGCGGCACGACGGGCAGCGCGGCGACGTGGGTAGGCCGTGCCGCCTTTGGATCGTTCGTGCCCTTCGGATCCACAGTGCGTGCAGGGCGTGAAACGCCGCGAGGCCGCCGAGTGCGAGGGCGGCGTGTGTCAACCATCCGCTCCTGTCGACCAGTGCGCAGCTCCAGAAGATCGCAAGAACGATGACGATTGCTGAAATCCACCGGGCCTGCGCGGAGTAGATGTGCAGCGTCTCCGGAGCCCTGAGCATATGGCGGTCGTCGTCGGGGTCGAATCGGGCGCCACACTCGGGGCACTTGTCGCCGGTCAAGTCGTGGATTCGGTAACCGCATATCGCGCAGGTTCTACGCTTCGCGGCAAGGAAAAGCATATGGCGACGAAGACGTTCCTCGGTCGGGGCCGTGCGCCTGGCAAACAGCCACATGCCCGTCGTGGCGATGACGGCGCCGACGGTGCCGCCGAGGAACGACCAATCTTGCCAGATGACGATGAGGCCGACGATCAGAACCAGTGCGACGTTGACAAGTTGAGTACGGCGGAGGCTCCCTCGCCACAGCTTCGTCTTGCCTGCCTCGATCCGGTTCAGCCGGCCTTCTCGCAGATCGCGGGCCGAGACCGTTGCGGCGCCGTGTTCCCGCCGCCGGGAACACGGGCGAGCCACCTGTGCCACAGAAGTATCGGGATGCCCCCTTGGCCCGGCTCGGCGTGGCCTAGGCTCCTGCGCCGGGTGAAGCCAACTCGGTGTCGCAGTGCCGTTTCGCCCTGATTTCGCAAACGTCGAGTCCATGGCTGGCAATCACCGATGACCATCTGTTCCCGAGGTATATCGGTCCGACGGCAGGCCCGTCTTAGCGGGGGTGCCGCGTCAACAGATGCGCACTGATCGGACTGACGCTGGCCGTCGTCAACGTTCGCCGCTTGCTTCATCCGGATTCAACATTCGCCTTGCAAGCCGCTGCCGAGACCGGCAAGACGATTTGACGTTTTCTCTCCAGCGTCCTGCGGTTATCATGGAAGCGTAAGAAGGGAGACCAGATCATGGGCAAAACTTCCGGTAACCTGTTCGGCGAGACCGGCCACTCAGGCTGCCGTGTCGTCGTGACGGGACAAGTCGGCGTGGACAAGAAACCGTTCCTCGATGAGGTTGCCCGAATCGCGCGGGAACGGGGCGCCCCGGTCAGTGTCTGTCATGTCGGCGACAAGATGTACGCCGAGGCGCCGGACGTCGTAAAGGGCCGAATCCTGGACCTGCCTCGTTTGAGGCTCAACACGCTGCGCCGGGCCGTGTTCAAGGACATCCTCGCCACCGCGGAGAATGCGGAGAACCTGATCGTCAACACGCACGCGACGTTCCGCTGGAAGCACGGCCTGTTCGAGGCGTTCGACTTCGACCACATGACCGATCTGGACGCGGACCTCTACGTGACGCTGGTGGATAACGTCGACGCCGTTCACGAACGGCTGCTCAGGGAGCACGATCTCGTCCACACGCTCAAGGACATCATGGTCTGGCGGGAAGAGGAGATCCTGGCAACGGAGATCCTCGCGCACGCAATCGGCGGACACGGCCGGTTCTATGTCCTCGCGCGGGGTCATGAGGGTGACACGGCGAAGTCACTCGTGAGCCTGATGCTCGAGCCGCAGAAGAAGAAAATATACCCCAGCTTCCCGATGTCGCACGTGATGGACATGCCCGAGGTGCTGGCCGAGATCGACGCATTCCGCGAGGCTCTGGCGGAGCACTTCATCTGCTTCGACCCGGGCGACCTGGATGAGAAGCGCCTTCTCTTCGAGGCGGGCGAGGCAACCAAGAAAGGCGAGCAGACGATCACCGTCAAGGTCAACGACCGCGACATAGTCTTCAGCGTGCCGGACGTGACAAGCGTGGCCCGCGATATCGACGGGCAGATCTACGCTCGCGACTTCAAGCTGATCGACCAATCCGACATGATCGTGAGCTACGTGCCCGAACTGCCCGGCGGCATCCCCGGCCTGTCCAGCGGCGTCGAGCGCGAGCTTCAGCACGCCTTCGAGGGAACGAAGGAGGTTTATGTCATCTGGCGGCCAAAGAAGGAGCCCTCGCCTTTCATCACGGAAACGGCGACCAGGGTCTTCCCGCGCGTCGAGGACCTCTTCGCGCATTTCCAATCCAAGGGCTACATCGGTGACTACCAACTGAACCTGCTGCGCGCCAGCGCCCCGAAAGAACGCGGCAGGTTTGGGTAAGAAGGGTGAGGAATCAGGGGACCAAGGGATTAGGGGGCTAGGGGACCGAGGGGCCGAGCACAATACGATGCGAGTTGTGCGGCGCGCTCCACGCCGGGGGAAGGAACCGGGGGGCTGGAGCATCTTCCATGAAGTCGATAACCGCGGTTGCGGCGTGGTTGGCGGTTGTCTCGGCCGGACATGGTCAGGCGATTTACCCGGGCAGTCCGGACTGGGTATCGACCGACACGCAGGTCAGCACCGGCGCGGCGCTGGCGGATCTGGACCGTGACGGGTGGCTGGACCTCGTCGTCGCCAACGGCAACGACATTTCCCGGCAACGGCTGGTCGTGTACTACAACCAGGGCGACGGCACATATCCGGCCATGCCGGACTGGCAATCCGCAGACATTGCGTACAACGGCCACCTCGACGTTGCCGACGTAAACGGCGACGGCTGGCCTGACGTGGCCGTCGCACATCTCGGCAACGGAGGCACTCAGGAACCGATCGCCCGACTCTACCTCAACAACAGCGGCACGCTCTCCTCTCTTCCCGACTGGACGGCGGATGTGGACGGCAACGCGTTCGGCGCGGCATTCGGCGACATGAACAACGACGGCCGGCCCGATCTGGCAGTCGGCACGGGATGGGCCTACAGCCCGCAACAGCACTACGCCAACTACGTGTACCTGAACGTGGCCGGGGCGCTGGAGGCAACGGCCAGTTGGTCGTCGGACGACACGTACCACTATCAGGGCCTTGTGTGGGTGGACGCGAACCAGGACGGCTGGCTCGACCTGGCGGCGGCGGCATCCGGCACGCAGTCCCGCATGTACATGAACCTCGGCGGCACGCTGGAGACGACCGCCTCCTGGAACCTGACGGACGTCACCAACCAGGATGCGATCATGGTGACGGCCGGCGACGTGACGGGCGACGGGAGGCCGGACCTCCTAATGGCCGACAACAACCAGTTGAGCAGCGGAAGCGGCCGGTTTCGCCAGTATGACGGACTGCCCGCCGGCTCTTTCTCGCAAACGGCGAACTGGACTTACTACGAGGGGTATTGCTCTGCAGTCGCGCTCGCCGACGTGAATGCGGACGGCCTGCTGGACTTGGCAACCGGCGGATGGTGGGATCCGACGCGCGTGTTCTTCAACCAGGGAAGCGGCTTCGGCGCGTCGGCAGGCTGGTCCTCTTCGGTCACCAGCGTGGTCGAGAAGATCGTGTTCGGCGACATCGACAAGAACGGCCTTCGGACGGTGGTCGAGGCATTTCCACCAGACGGCGGGCGGAGGCTGTTTCATCTTGCACAGCAGCCAGTCCAGTGCGTCGTGGGCGTGTCGCGCGACGGCGTAGCGCTGTTGCCGTCGGAGTATGTGTGCAATCACGAGCACGGTTGGGTCAGTGTCGGCATGGCACCGTTGCTCCAGTTGGAACTGACGTACACATGCTCGAGCCGGTTGGATATGGCCGTGACGAATTGGGATAGCTCCAAGGGCAACTATGTGTACTACAGCAATCTGTCAGTCCCCGGCGACGCCAACTGTGACGGCCGGGCGGACGAAGCGGATGTTGCCCTGCTGGTCCTGCTGCTGGTCGATCGGGATGCGTATGACACCGCCTATCCGGACTGCGATGCCGATACGTTCTGCGATTTGAACGACGACGGCCGGTTGGATGGTTTGGACATTCAAGGATGGGTCGACTGCTTCTTCGGCGATTGCACGGATGGGTAGGGCTTGCGCTCTGGGCTTGGATTGGGGAGGAGACGGCAGAATCCCAGGATCGGGGTCCGGCGGCTCTCGATCCAGGGTATCCCGTTGTGCCTCGGTGGGCTCGTGCCTATAATGGTAGCGAGGCGCTACATGGAATCGGCAGATTTCAATTGGCTTACCGAGAAGAGCACCGAACTCTTCGAGATGTACCGCGGCAAGTGGATTGCGGTGCACGACGGCGAGGTGATCGGCGTCGGCGACACGGCCCCCGAAGCGGCAGCGGCAGCGCGCGAGAAATCGCCGGAGGCCGAGTTTATCCTGGAAGCCGTGGACGCCGAGGCGGACGTCATCTATGGCAGTCTATAGCTGGCGAAAGCGCCCGACGAAGCACTTCGGGGACGTCTGGGTCCCGTTCGCTCACATCAAACTTCAGGATACCAGCGGCCGCTTTCAGGCCCTCGCGCTCCAAATCGACTCTGG
>JBDRKQ010000182.1:0-3801 GCA_043813895.1 Planctomycetota bacterium | reverse complement strand
GCCACGCGGAAGGCCCAGTTCCCCTTCCTGCGTACCATCGAGGAGTTCGACTTCAAGCTGCAGACATCGGTTCGCTTGTCGCTTCTGGGCAGTTACCTCGGGCCGGAGTTGGTCACCGAAGGTCGCTCGTTGATCCTGGGTGGCAGATCCGGGCGAGGGAAAACACACCTTGCGGTCTCCATCGCGTATCGTGCCATCCAGAACGGTTACGATGCCCTCTTCACGACAGCGGCACAGCTTATCGAGGAGCTATCGGCGGCGGCCCGCGACGGCCGACTGCGTGACGGGCTCCTGCCGTACGTGCAGCCGCACGTTCTGGTGATCGACGAGGTTGGCTATCTGACGTATAGCGACGATGCCGCCAACGTGCTCTTCCAGGTGGTCGACCACCGTTATCTGCACAAGAAGCCGATGCTGTTTACCACGAACAAGCCTCTGAGTCAGTGGGGCCGTGTCCTGCATGACGGCGATCTGGCGGAGGCCATCACCGACCGGGTGCTGGAGCGTGGTCGTTTGATCCAGCTCCGGGGGCCGTCGTATCGAACGCGTCATCTGAAGGACGCCGAGGGCTTGGAGGGTACGGAGGGCTGTGCGGACCCGGCTGAGGACGCTAAGACGAGGGGAGGTCGGTCGTGCACTTGAGACCGTGCTGTGTCGCGGCTACTGTGGTGTTGCTCGGAGAAACGGAGGCGAGCTCTGCGGGAGCGCAACTCGCCAAGGGATATCCGAGCCGGGCGGTGACGGATGTACGTCGGGGGAGGCCTTCGGGTCTCCCTGCCCCTTATCCGGCGTGTGCGCCCAGCCCACGGCGCGTCACCCAGCCGTTACTGTCCGCCGATGCCTCAAAAAACTCCCGCCGAAGGCGGAACGGACGGCCTGTCGGCCTCGCCCTGCCGAGGTGGCCAGAATTTCCGGAAAAATGTGGCCATATTTTCCGGAACGCGCACCTGTGGCTCGCTGAAACGGAGATACGGTGAGGATGACTGGTGGGTACGGGGCGTTCCAGTCGCATTGCGCACGGAGTGCGCCAAACTGCACGAACAGGAAAACTGTCGATTCGCGAAGGAAGGATACCTCTATCTCATCGGACTTCTCAACATAGTCGAGCACAATTGGCAGATGTTTCGCGATGCCTTTGAGCGCGTGCTTGGTGCTCAGGGAAAGTCGCCGTGCAAGGAGTGGTTTGTGCGGCTCAATAGTCTGCGAAACCTGATTGCTCATCCTGTGCGAGGCGACCTGACGGATGAAGAGCGGGAGTATCTCCTTGATTGTGACCGGAAGGCCGCAAGCGTGACGGCAAGGATCGACGAGATGCGTGGCCGTGAGGACATGAATCGGGAATGAGACATGGATAGGCACTGCGATCCCTAGACGACAATCCGTTCTGTCGCTGGTGGGCGGGAAGCTCACAGCAGCGTGATTGAGGAGCAAAGCATGAGTACGCTGAAAGCATGGAGGCAGGTGGTTGGGCCACTGCGGTACTGACCGAGGTGTCCTTGCCTAGACCGCGAAGAGGCAGAGAGGATTCCACGAATGGACTGGCAGACAGTTCGTAGAAGACTGCGGCGAACCCATCGACCTTGGGATGAAGACAAGACTGAGTTCTTCCTTGACACGGACAAGGAGGCTGTCGCTCACGCCGCAGCGTTTGAGCGTATTCAGGACTACCTTCGTGGTGCTGGAAACGACGACAAGCCAAGTCCAGAGGCACTAGCCCGTTGCGGTCAGCGGCAATCGCATTCCGGGGCTCGCGCAACGCATCGACAGCCTCAGCGGCTGCAAAGGGCGAGACACACGCTGTGCGCGCGCCGCACTCCAATCGTCTCAAGATCTCCGCTGGATCGCTGGGCCTACGGTCGATTCGAGGTTTTACAAGTACCCGGAGTCGCCAATCTTTCAAAGAGCTCATAGACTCTGAGCGATCCGGACTCCCGCCCCCAGCGGCTCCTGCTCGAGCGCGGGGGCTTCTCTTTTGACGTTTCATCGCCCACCTCCCGACCGACGCGTCCGCTGACGGGTATTTGCTCGGGAGCGAACAGGCGAAGGATGCCCGCGCGTCCGCGTTCCTGGATGGCAGCTTTCTCAATGGCATAATCCAGCCGAGGGCGCGGGACGCCGATCTTCCTGGCGATCTCTCCGACAGTTAGCAGCGTGGTCATAGGACCCTCTCCAAAACTGGTTGAACAACAACGCTCTAAGTGTTCACGGCGTTTCGGAGACCAGCAAGTGAGAACATCGTGCGCGGCACCGTAACGGACCGTAACGGTTGCGGTGAAACGCTGCTGGCGCTACCGTGAATAGGCGTGGATTATTCTTTCGAGGAGGTTCGTTACCTGGTAACGGTTACGGCTGAGTGGAGTGTTACTCGTCTTCGCCGTCCACAGGATCGCCCTGGAGCGTCGCCCGGTAGTACCAGAATGCGTTCGTGTGCTCTGGATCCCGACGCCACATTCGCCCCTTGTGATCAATGCCGTGGCTCTTGTCCGAGGCGAAGATGCCGCCTCGATCCTTGGCGTGACGAGCAGTCTTCAGGTAGTCTACGTTTCCATCGTTTTTTGCATGCTTGCGAGTCGCGCCCCGTTTGCGCTCCAATCTTGCCGCCTTTATCGCGACTACCCATTCGTCCGACTCAGTGTCAAGCTGGGGAATCGACGCAAGGCGCTTCCCAACCTCGTCACCAGAGGATGCGCCCGAGGCGGATGTCGGTGTCGTGTGCCGGTGCGCACGGCCGCCCCGCCCAAGTAGCGCGCCTGCATCGGCTGGTCTTGTAGAATCCGTCTCCACGTTCCATCCCGCGCCGGACGGCTCCGGCAGTGACTCTGAATGAACGCGGTCTTCGACGATCCACCTAATGTACCTACGCGCGATGCCCGCCACGTAGTCTAAGAACATGAACCAATCGCGCTTGTTACGAATACACGGCTCGTTCTCTGATGCCAAGCTGATGTGGGCGCATGTTTCTTCGAAACGCTTGCGGCTGAGTATGCGCTCTCTGAAAGCAAGGTCCCGTTCCCGCACGTACTCGAAATGATGTTCAGGCGCCTCGTACTGACTTAGCTCATCCTCTACTAGCGGCAGGACCCTCTCAAGTTCGCTGCGTGATAAGTTCTCAATGCGTACGAACGGCCAGAGTTCTCCGTCATCCGGGTTCTTATGGCACAAGTAATGGGTGTCGTATGCCGCAGCTGCGTCCTCGTTCAGGTCGTCACCCGACGACCCTGCCGAAACGCTAGCGGCGTTGGCCCGGTGCTCCACAAGCAGTTCAACATACGCCTCGGCTGCGTCGGCAACCGGCAACAAGAAGATGATCTGATCGTCTGGCGGAAACCCCAGAGCTTCGTAGTCGCCTCCAGTACCGGAATACACCTCCAGGAGTTCTTCTACTTCCCTGTGCTGTCTACGCCAGCGCAGTAGCTTTGCCCCCGACAGATCCGTCTCTCTCACGGTCTCGAGGGCATGCTGACCCGTCTCGTCAGTGAAAAACTCATCCTCCAGCGCGGACAACAGCGGGCCGATTTCGTGCTCTGACAGGTTGTCGATACGGAAAAACGGTGTGACCTCACCATCCCCACGATCCTTGTGGCACAGGTAGTGAACGCCGTATGGCATGGCAAAACCCTCGTTCAGGCTGCGACCCGGCCGCTGATGCTCGGGATGTCGATCGCAGCGCGATAGATCGGGCAGAGTTGTTGCGGACGCGGCTTCGGCGACTTCTCTTTTCCGCTTCGCAGCCTCACCTTGCTCCAGCAGCGCGATGATCGACAATGGGTCCAAGTCCCGCAAATGCCCCAGCTCGTGCCC
>JBDRKQ010000181.1:0-5687 GCA_043813895.1 Planctomycetota bacterium | reverse complement strand
TCGCCAGTCCAGGCGAATCGTGGCGTGGTGGATGGCCACCAGGCTGCAGTCCTTTCCCAAGGCGTCGCGCATCTGCGCCAGCGTCGAATCCGGCCGCTTCTGAATCAGCCGATCGAGCTTTCTCATTTCATTCTCGTTGAGTGCCGGTGGGTGGTGGCCGCGTGGCCTGGGCGCGACTTGATGATGATCTCGATTTTGCGCCAACCATCGCGCGAAGGTGCGTAAGCCGATGCCAAACATATTCGCGATTTGTTGTTGCGTTCCTCTTTCGGAACGGTACGCCTCAATCGCCCGTTGGCGTACTTCTCCGCTGGCAATGCTCATCCTGGAAACATCGACGCATGTGCCTATTCAACTTTAAAATGCTCTAGAACGCGAATGAGAAGCTGCAGGCTTCAATGCGCGGTCGAGGAGCCGGGGACTTCAGTCCGCGCGGCCATCCACAGATGCGACCCCTGGCTGCCGCCAGGGGCTATCGGCTTCGGGCGGCGGTGTGATTTCGCCCTTGCTTGTGCTTCGGGCTGGTAGCACTTCGGGCTGGTACGGGCGAACGTCGGTCGCGGGCGGCCGACGCGACGCATACCGTGATTCGGTTTGACCATCTCGATTACAAAGTCCATTGCTGCACCGATCGGCCGCGCCGTTCGGAGAGGGGTTCGGGTGAAGCGCCGGATCCAACGTGAGTATCGCCGCATCCATTCATTGGGCAACAGCCAGGTGTCGCGCACGCGAAAGACCAGAGGCCAGACCAGGTTGCACGAGTAGGTCGCGCGAACGTGAAAACCGTGGCGGCGGAACGCCCGACACCACTGTTCGGCTGACAGGCAATTGACCTTAGCCCAGTTGCGATTGCGCCGATCCCCGATCGCGGCGGCATGGACGCGGGCATAAGGTGAGGAGAGGTTCGAGGAGCTGAAGACGATCCGCCCGCCGGGGCGCAGCACCCGCCCGAACTCACTGATTACCTGCTCGATGCGGCCAAACAGATGAAGCGTCTTGTGGCAGAGAAGCGTGTCAAAAGCGTCGTCGCGAAACGGGAGAAACTGGGCGTCCGCCGCCGTGACCGGCCGACCAGTTGCGCTCGCCCTCTGAAGTGCGACAAGATCGATGTCCGTGCCGATGGGCAGGACACTCCGAGCCGAGAGCGCCTGCAAGTACGCGCCGTACGCACAGCCGATGTCCAGGACGCGCTCGCCGGGTTGCCATGCGATTTCATCGAGCAGGGCGTGATCGAGTTCTTCGTGCACGAAGGGAGGCAGGGAAGGATGGCGCCATTCCCGCCACTCCCACCGTGCACGGTCGAACACCCGATTCAGTAGCGCGAGCACGCGTCCCTCGATTCGCGGCACAACCTCTAGTGCGCCGTCGCACTTGGTTTGATGGATGCCACGGGCAGCTTGCCTGCCAGTGCTGGATCGGTTGTCACACTGGCGGGCAATCCGCCAGTGGCACCCATATGCGTTGGCAACCCGTCGTTTGACGTGCGCCGGAGCACTAGGCTATATCGGCACGACTGCCCGCGGTTGCCCACTGACTGCCTGTCTGGGCGCGGGGCGGCTCGCGATGCGGGCGCTGGTTGTCTAAGATGGGCGTTGGGGGAAGAGAGGACGCCTTGTTGAGGTTGACCGCGATTTCGGTGCTTGCCCTTGTTCTATCGACGAGGCTGGGCGTACAGAACCCTCCCGCCGGCACAACACAGCCCGCCGCGCATCACGTAGCGCCGCGCGGGACGCTGCGAATCGTTACGTTCAACGTCCTCTCCTGCCGGTACGGAATCGATCGCATCGTCGCGTTCCTTCGGGAGCAGGACGCCGACATCATTTGTCTACAGGAGACGAAGCGCGGCGCATCGGTCGCAACCGACCAGCCTGCCCGGATCGCCGCGGCCCTGGACGGCATGCATGTCGTCTCGGCACGGACATTCTCTCTTCCGGCGGACCAGGGCTGCGACCAGGCGATCTTGTCCCGTTACGAGCTGACGGACGCGGCAACGCTTGCGCTCGAACCCGGTGGGTGGGTGTTCGGCGTGCAGGCCCTTGTCAAGATAGGCGGTCGCGATCTGCACGTGCTGAGCGTGCATACGCACTCGACCTTCCGCCTGACAGCCGAACACGTGATCGAATCCTCGGCCATGCGGCTTCGCGAGGTAACTCATCTCCTGGAGACCGTCCGCAAGCTGGAGGGCGATGTGATTGTCGCCGGCGACTTCAACGCGACCCCCTGGATGCCTGAATACTACGGCATTACGAAGACGCTGACCGATTTTGGAAAGGTCAACGAAGACGCAAAGCTGTCATTCCCGTCGCACCGTCCTTCCATTCGCATCGACTACATGTTCGGAAAGGGCGCACTTGAAGCCAGCTCGTACGAGGTTGCCGACGTGCGGCTGTCGGATCATCGGCCCGTGGTAACGGTTGTCAACCTGGCGGCAACGACTTCGGCCGTAAGCGAATTGTGGCATCCCGCTGGTAAGAAGTAGCATCCGACCCCTGCGTCGGACATCAACACCAGCCAGAAGCGCAAGCGAGGGTGCTGTCGTCGCATCGGCTCCCTGCGGCCGACGACGAATACCGACGAATTCCCACCCACCGTCAATCGTGTAACACCCTACTTCAGTTTCAGTCTCACCTCGCACCGGCCCGCGTCCGGCACCGGCGTGATCTCAAAGCCCAGCTTGCGCGTAAGGTTCAGCATCGCCGTGTTCTCCGCCAGCACCTGGCCGATGATCTCCGGGGTGCCGCGTCCCTTGCAGTATCGAATGATCTTCTGCATCAGGGCACTGCCCGCCCCGGTCCGCCGGAGCCCGGGCTGCACCATGACGGCAAAGTTTGCCCTAGAGTTGTCGGGATCGAATATCGCACGGACGACCGCAAGCGTCTCTTCATTCCCATGTTCATCCGTGGTGGTGGCGATGAACGCCATTTCGCGATCGTAGTCGATCTGTACCAGCCGCGCCATCTCACTGGGCGGAATATCCCGCGTCACGCCCAGCAGCCGGAAGTAGAGGTCTTCCGGCGACAGACAATGCAGGAACGCATCGTGCGCCGGCTGATCCTCGGGACGGATCGGGCGAACGAAGACCTCACTTCCTGAAGCCAGCTTGATCCGTTCTTCGAGTTCTCGCGGATACGGTCTGATTGCCAACTGCTTTTGCCGGTCACCGGTCAGAGCCACACAAACGCGGGCATCCAACGCGAGAACGCCGCGGTTGTCGGCGAACAGCGGGTTGATATCCAACTCGACGATCTCCGGCCGATCCACAATCAACTGCGACACCTGCATCAGCGTCAGGCAGATCGCGTCGAAGTCCGCTGCCGGGCGACCGCGGTACCCCTCCAGCAGCTTGCACACACGCGTCCGGGATATGAGGTGCCGTGCGAGACTCATGTTGAGCGGCGGCAATGCCACGGCCCGGTCCGCGATGACCTCGACCGCCGTTCCGCCCCGTCCGAACAGCACGACCGGCCCGAAGATCGAATCGGTGCTGACGCCGACGATGAGCTCATGCGCTTGCGGGCGGTGTGACATCTTCTGAACGGTAAACCCGGTGAGTTTTGCGTCGGGTGCGGTCCGCGATATCCGCGCGAGCATTGCCTCCGCCACCCACCGCACTTCCTCCGCCGTTCCCAACCCGAGTGCCACGCCGCCGACATCCGACTTGTGCGTGATGTCGGGAGAAAGGACCTTGATCGCGACGGGAAAGCCGATGTCTTCGGCAACTTCCGCCGCTTCGTCCGGCGTTTCGGCTACGCGCGTCTCCACGACCGGAATGCCGTACGCTGCGAGCACCTGCTTCGCCTCCGCCTCTGTCAGGATCTCGCGTTTCTCTCGCAGGGCCTCCGCGATCACGGACTTGGCCACATCCGCTTTCGGCGTGAAGTCGGTCGGCGCCGAAGGCGGAACCTGCATGAGGATGTCCTGGTTCCGGCGGTACCGGACCATGTGCATGAATGCCCGGACGGCCTTCTCCGGCGTGTCGTACGTCGGGATGTTCGCATTCGCAAAGATCGACCGCGCGCGGTCCGCATCCTCTCCGCCGAGCCAACTCGTCAAGATCGGCAGATCGGCCTCACGAAGGACGTTGACGATGGCTGCCGCAGAGTCTTCGGGTGGCGCCAGCGCGCTCGGTGCGTTCATGACGAGAATCGCGTCGGCTCCTGGATCGTCGATCAGAATATGGAGCGCCTTCACGTACACGTCGGGACCCGCGTCCCCGATCATGTCCACGGGGTTCCCGTGCGACCACGTACCGGGCAACAGGTCGTTGAGCTTGCGCATGGTCTCGTCGGAGAGCCTCGCCAACTGCCCGTCGTTGGCCATCAGGGCGTCCGTCGCGATCACGCCCGGCCCACCGCCGTTTGTGAGGATCGCCAGTTTCTCCCCCTTCAGCGGCCGCGCGCGGGCCAGCGTCTCGACTGCATCGAACAGCTCGTCGAGATCGAAGACGCGGAGAATGCCGGCTCGACGCAGCGCCGCCTCATACACATTGTCCGAACCCGCCAAGGCGCAGGTGTGGGATGCTGCCGCGCGGGCGCCCTCGGCAAACCGTCCCGCCTTGATCGTCAGCACGGGCTTGTTCCGTGCAGCCGATCGCGCCGCCGACATGAACTTCCGGGCCTCGTTCGCGCCAAGCGATTCCATGTAAAGCAGAATCGCGGTCGTCTCCGGCTCGCTGCCGAGATAATCGAGCACATCGCCGGAATCGATGTCCGCGCAGTTTCCGAGTGAGATGAAGTGCGAGAACCCGATCCCACGAGCGCGAGCCCAATCGAGCGTCGCCGTGCAGAACGCGCCGGACTGGGACACAAATGCCAACGGACCCGGCTTGATCTGTGCGTGGGCGAAGCTGGCATTCAGGCCCAGGCTCGGTATCAGGAGCCCCACGCAATTCGGCCCAAGGATGCGCAGAAGATGCGGCTTGGCCGCCGAGAGCATCGCCTCCTGCACCGTCTTGCCGTCTCGGTGCTTGATATCCGACAGGCCCGCGGTAATCACGGCGGCGCCCTTGGTCCCCAGTTCGCCAAGCTCGTGAATCAGATCGGGGACGCTTGCCGGGTTCGTGCAGATTACCGCCAAGTCCGGAACCACCGGCAGGCTCGCAATATCGGGGTACGTCAGCACGCCGCAGACGGCTTCGTACTTGGGGTTGACCGGCATGATGGGGCCGTTGAATCCCCCTCGCAGAAGATTGCGCATCACCGTGCCGCCAATGCTCTTGGGGCTGCTGGACGCGCCGACGACGGCGACGGAAGTCGGCTTGAAGACTGAATCCAAGTGGCGAACACTCATTCCCGGCAACCTCCGCTGATTACTTGGGAGTCGATTTCACGACACGGAAATACCGCAGGGGTCTCAGGACGCACCCCGAGTCACCAGTTTACACGCTGCCCATCCCGCGGCAACCAATCCCCGGACGCGGACATGCCGATGCCAGGACGATCGCTGGCCCCAGAATCCTCTCACCGCCAGGCCGCTGGACCGAGAATCCTTTCTGCGCCATCAGGCCGGTGCCGAGAAGGGATTCTCGGCAGAGCGTCCCTCGGGCGGTCACCGAGACGGGATTCTCGGCAGAGCGTCCCTCGGGCGGTCACCGAGAGTGGATTCTCGGCCGAGCGTCCCGCGGGCGGTCACCGAGAGTGGATTCTCGGCAGAGCGTCCCTCGGGCGGTCACCGAGAGTGGATTCTCG
>JBDRKQ010000180.1:0-12675 GCA_043813895.1 Planctomycetota bacterium | reverse complement strand
CTCGTCGGCGATGCCTCGCAGGATTCGAAGAGACTCGAAGGCCCTGTCGAAACTCCGCGGGTTAACGCGGATGCTGTTGTGCTCCTCCCGAAAGCCCTCGATCGAAACACTGATCACAATCTCCTTTGCCCGTGCCGTCTCGAGGATGGCCGTAACCCGCCGGGCGATGCCGTCGGGGTCGTGACCGTTCGTGGGGATGCCGAGGACATCGCAGTCAAACGGGGCGATCAATTCCGGCAGTTCCTTCAGGAGGAAGGGCTCTCCGCCACCGATGTCGAGCCATAGCAGATTGCCCATGGTCCCCGCGACGCGATGGGCGTCTTCCACCGAAAGCGTATGCCGCTGCGTCAGGTCCACGAAGCAATGCTTGCACCGCAGATTGCACCGGTCGGTAACGTGCAGGATCAGGTGTTGAATCCGCGGGCGGATCAGGTTGGAGAGCACGCGCAGGGGCAGGGACACGGGATCCCCCTACTTCAAGCAGTCCGGCGATCTGCGATTCGGCGGCGGGACTTCTCCAGGATCACCCGCGTTCCCTCGAGAACGCCGCGCGCATAAGCCACCTTGCCCAACAGAATCAGCGGCAGGACAGATAGCAGGCCGAGCGGCCGGTAGCGCCACCAACCCCGGGCAACCAGTGCCGTGTACCCCAACGCCACGGCGGGCGACAGGAGGGTTGCCCGGCCAAGGTGAGTCGGAAACATGAATGAGTATGCCGCTTGCGGGTTGCGCCCTCGCACGAACGGAGCATGAAACCCCCAATTGTACTGGTGGCGAAGAAACCCGCTCAGTGACGCCCGGTCCGTGTGGCGGACAAAGCACTCCGGGAAGAACCGTAGCGACATCCCCAGCGCGTTCATCTGCGAGCAAAAATCAACATCCTCCCCGGTAATGCGTTCCTCGCTCCACCGTATGCCGGCTTCCAGAACACGGCGATTAACACTCATGTTCGCGCCCCACATATACTCCGGCGCCCGGGGAGGCAGCCTGTCGTGCGCGTTAAACCAATTGCACAAATGGTCCGCCAACACGGCCGAAGCCAGCGGCAGACTCGTGGCCGGGGCGACCGCGCCCGCGATACCGTCAACCTCCGGGTGAAGCGCGTGCAATCTGGCGTGCTGCGACAGGAAATCCGGCGGCAAACGGCAATCCGCGTCTGTATAAACAATGATCTTGCCCAAAGCGTGGCGTGCGCCCAAGTTGCGGGCCGCTCCCGGGCCGCGATTCGACTGAGACAGCAAGCGAACATTGCGGTGCTCGTGGACAAGCGAGGCCGAGGCATCCGTCGATCCGTCATCTACAACGAGCACCTCATACTGATGAGGCGGGAGGTCTTGTGATTCCACGGATGTCAACAGCGCAGGCAGCGTTTCCTCCGCGTTGTATGCCGGCACGATGAGTGAGACATCTGTCATGTGGCGATACCAAGAGCACGTCCCAGAAGGACTACACCCATTTCAGCTTCCAGGCGGCAATGAGAGACATCCTTAGCAACATCAGTCCATGACGAACACGCGAGATGTTGGTCGCACCGTAGGTCCGTTCCTTGTAGTGAACGGGCATGTCAATGATCTTCAGGTTCAACTTTGATGCACCGAACAGTAGATCGAAATCGCCGAACGGATCGAAGTCGCCGAGAAAGGATCGGTTTGCCGCAATCCGCCGGTAGTTCTCGCGGGTCAGCACCTTTGTGCCGCACAGTGTGTCGCGGAACCGTTGCGACAACATGTACGAGAACAGCCAACCAAAGAGCTTGTTACCCAGGAGGTTCAGGAACCGCATGGCCTTGCGGTCCATCAGGTAGACCATCCGCGAACCATTGATGAATTCGCCGCGGCCCTCGGCGATCGCTTCGTAGAACTGCGGCAACTCCTCGGGCGGCACGCTGATGTCCGCGTCGAGGATCATAAGCACATCGCCGGTCGCCGCGGCAAAACCGTCGCGAACGGCATCCCCCTTGCCCGTGCCATCTTGCTGCAGGAGCTTGATATCGAAAGGACCCTTGTACGCCAAGGCTGCATCCTGAATCGCTTGCCAGGTGTCGTCGGTGCTGCCGCCCTCCACAAAGACGACCTCCTGCCTGGGCGCCATCGACGGGATCGTCTCCAGAAGCGGCTTGATATGCCCCGCCTCGTTTCGGGCCGGGACGACGATCGACAGACTGTGTGGCCGCGCGGCACTGATCGCCGCAGGCGTCACCGGCCTCGCCACAATAACATAGTTCAAGCCCAGATTGTTGACCACCGGCAGGTTGGCCACAAAGCGGTTCAAGAACTCCGACACGAGTGGAACGCGCAACGGCGCGATCGTCATCGTGAAGGAGCGAACCGTGTCGAATCCCGACAACCCCAGCAGGTGCCTCACCTCATCCGCCGGTACCCAATTCTGCTCCGGCGAGGGCTTCTTGATGCGGAGCCATTCCGCCACCTTCAAAGCCGGCTGCCAGAGACGGCTCCAGTGCACGACGATCAACCGCGTTTCTGCATGGCAGACGCCCTGCACCGATTGAAACAGCCGGCGAAGATCGTATATCTCCCCAAGCACTTGACTGATGATGACGTAGTCAAACTGCGCATCCAGCCGATGCACGTCCTCTCCGCGCATTTGCAGAAAGCGCATCTTCGGATGACGCTGCCGGGCCGCCTCAATTGTCCCACGGTTCAGATCGACGCCGATGCCTTCGGCCGGCCGCAATGAGGCCAGGAGCCTGCCGTCGCCGCAACCGATATCCAGCACTCGCTTGTTCGGCTCGATGACGCCGGCCAGCCGCTTCTGAATCCGCTGATAGTAGTAGTAGTTGTGCCGCCTCGGCGCTTCCGACCGTGCCTGCTCATAGAAGCTGGCGAATCGCTCCTCCCACCGCAGCGATGACGCCGCTGCCCGTCGTGAACACCCACCGCCTCCCCATCGCCGTCTCGGGCGATCGAGAACAGTGGGGGCGATTGTCGAGTCTAACTGAGGAGTTGAGTTAGCCACGGAAGAGCCTCGCCAAGAACCTGCATCTCGCACTGCGCGCTCCGATCCCGTATCCGGGCGCGCCGGCCCCAAGATTATCGGTGCGGGCTCACACGGCACTTGAGGGCCGAAGCCGATGCAGCGTTACCGGACGACGATGCCGCAGTCTTGTCACGGGCTGCTAGTCAAGCGGCTCCCCCGCCGCACAGGCCTGTGTCGCCTCCAGTGGCGGCAGTTGCCCGGTGAGCGCGAGCATCTCCGTCTCAGTGCGACACTGGCTTTGGGCGGCCGCGATGCAGGCAGCGGCTTTATCGTGATCGCCCATTGCACGGTGGTATCGCGCGCGAAGAAGATTGGGCGCGATCAGCCCTCGATGATCGGGCAGGGTTCGATTGAGCAACGCCAACCCGTCCATCAATCGGTCCACGGCAGGACCGCCGCTTGGGCTCTCCAAGACGAAGAGCCCGTGGAAATCATGACAGCGGATTGTGCGAGTCGGACACAGCGGCGCCGACAGAACTTCGCGACCTCGATGCGCCTTGTTGCAGAGAATCCACACCGTGTTGTCACATGACGACCAAGGAAGCTCCTCCAGCACGGTGGCCTGCGTGTCGCACTCGATCCGCAAGAATCGGCCATCGCGGCCGAAGTAGCGATCCTCGCCGACTACATAAGCCCCCATGCTGCCCGGGAATCCGTGTGGACGAACGGAGGCGATCGCGTCTCCCGCCGCCGCCCGTTCTCGCAGAAATGTCAGCGCGTCGCGCCAGCCCGGTTTGTCCAGACTGTAGAGTGATGCCACGGACGCGCGACCCATCGGAACAGCCACGGTGCAAACCAGGCCCGCAAACACAAGCCACGCCGCCACAGGATTGGCGGTCCGAATGCGTCGCCGGATCGCCTCCGCTGCTGCTGCAACACCCATGAACACCGGCGCCGCCATCAGCAAAAGGTATTGCGGCTTGGGCTCGAACCCGGTCGCTGTCGTGTAAACGGCGGCAAAGAGCAGCGGGAAGGGTACCAGGATTCCGACGAACACGAGCCCCGACGTCGTGGCGCGGCGCCGAAACTTCTTCGAGTATGTTCCGAACTCACTTTGGCACGGTCGTCTCGCCCGTGTCCCAACCGCCGGGACGACAGCGCTACGAGGGTCCTGCAATGCACGCTTGATTAGTAAGGCGATTCCCGTCACGGCCAACACGGCAACGCCTGCCTGAAACATGCGTCCGCCAAAGCCGCCGGCCGCCACCTCGATCGGTCGGCCTGCCAGGATCGCCGAGAACGATTCGGTTAGCATCCGTCCGACACGGTCCAGCCAGGGTATCGGCGAAGCCTGAGCGTAGGACTTGTTGATCGTGTAGATGACTCCGAGGAGTGGGTTGAAGATCGCATAGGCGATCGCCACGACCGTCGCGACAGCCCAGAAGACGCGCGCTTCGTGACGGCGTTCCTGCTGTTCAGGCGAGCGCCGACGGATGACCTGCAAACAAACCGTCAGGATGACGATGCACAGGGCCAACACGTGGGGCGCCATTCCACGGGTCATCAGCATAGCGAAGAATGCCGTGCCGAATGCGCACCAGGACCGGAAGCCGTGACGTCGTCGGGCTCGCGAATACAGCAGCAACGTCGCCAGTGCAAAGAAGGAGAAGATGGTATAAGGCCTGGCCTCCTGCGACATCAGCACGTGCAGTGGACTGAATGCCAGCAGGGTGGCAGCGGTGATCCCGACAACACCGCCCGCAATGCGACAGCCGAACCACCCGAGCAGGAAGACACAACCGGCGCCGAACATCGCCGCCGGCAGTCGCACCCACCAATCGCTTCCCGCCAGACCCAGGCGATGAAGACCGGCTCCGATGAGATAGTCCAACGGTGGCTGACCGTGCCGGCATGCCTGGAACACGACCTGTTGAAGCGGGAGTTCGTAGTACGAAACCTGTCGGGCTTCGTCCATCCACAGGCTCTCCGCGCCCAACCGGTGGAGACGCAGCATCAACGCGAGGACAGTAACGACCAGCAGACCGGTCAGCATCCACCGGTCGATGCGATGGCCCGCACCCGATGCCGCGTTCGTTGTGTCCTCGATCATGCGTCCTTCTGTGTGGCATTCACGCACTGTCTTTGCCCAATAAGGTATCGGCTCACGCGGCAACGAATCCTGCAAGAGCCCTCAGGCCATGAGGTGGGCATGGTCAGGCGAATGGTCGCCCGTGGTTGTCGCCTACCACGCCAACGGGTGTCGCCCGGTCAAGCGAAGCTTACTCGTGTTTTGGGAGGAAGAGGGAGAAACAGGAGACAGGGATTCACCCATTTGCAGAGGATTGGTTTGGTAGTGGTGGGAGTTTCTTTGTTGAGGCGCAGGTTCTCAGGGCCTGGGCAATGGTATCGGTGGGGTTCAGGCCGCGGAGCTTCAGGGTGCGGTACACGCTCATCAACAGGCCTTGAATCGCGGCTCCGCGTTCGCTGCGATTGCTCTGGCTGTTCTTCCGCGGAACCACCGCCGAGCGGATCATGCGCTCGGCGAAGTTGTTCTCCCACGTCGCCTCCGGGCGATCCAGGAAGGTGAAGATCTCGTCACTGACGATGCTCACGCCGCTCATCAATCCGCTCGGGCCTGGCCCGCCGAACACGACGACGCCCCCACCTTGCGCCGGACCGCCTTCGTCGCTTGTGTGCGTTCGACTTGCTGTAAACAGGGACTACCCCCGACGGCGTCGAAACACCGGACCAGAGCTCTATGGGTGGGCCGCGACCTAAGAGTGCAACTGGTCGGCTGCCCCGCGCCATGAGGCACGAAGGCGCCGGCTTCTACGATCGTGTTGTCCCCAATCCGTGGCCCTGCTTGTTTGCGTACAGCAGCCAGTAGGCAACAGGTATCACAAAGAGCGTGAACACGGTGGACGCGAGTACACCGAAGATTAGAGACCACGCCAGTCCGGAGAAGATCGGATCGATAGTGATCGGTGCTGCCGAGAGCATGGCCGTACCGGCCGTGAGCAGGATTGGACGAAGTCGGACGACCCGGCTTTCCATGATGGCCTCAAACAGGGACCGTTCACGTCTGAGGGAGAGGTGGATGAAGTCGACCAGGATGATGGAATCGCGCGTCACGATCCCGGCGAGCGCGATCATGCCGATCATCCCCGTGGCCGTGAAGAATACCGGGGCGGCGTACCCGCCAACGTAACCACCCGCGATGGCGTTGAGCAACCAGAAGCCCGGCATGATGCCAAGGATGCTGAGCGGAATCGCCATCATGACGACCATGGGAATCACAAAGGACCGTGTTTGGCCCACGAGAAGAATGTAAATCGCGATCAGGGCGGCGCCGAAGGCCAACCCCAGGTCGCGGAATACGTCCAAGGTGATCTTCCACTCGCCTTCCCCGGCGAAGTCGATCCGGAAGCCACCAGGAACGTGCCAACCGATCTGGCTGCCGCTTGAGAAGAAGGTGCGCCCTTCAACCGGCGATGCCGGAGCTTTGCTGATCCACCCGTTCCCGTGGCGGGAAACATCAGTGCCTGGCACCCCGTCGTCCAGCGAACGGTCCGACTCGACGTCTACGACCACGTCGGCCGGAGGGCGGCCCACCGTCTCGGCGAAAACATAGACCACACGCTCGATGTTCTTGTGGAAAATGGTTTTGTTGACGATCGATTCTTCCCATCGCCCGATCTCCGACAGCGGGACGAGATCGCCGTTCCACCCCGCGACGTGTATGTGGGACAAATCCATCTTGCTGGAACGCATCGGCTGCCGCAACCGCAGCCTGATAGCCAGCGGATTGCGTTCGTCAGTGATGTGCACATATCCGGCCGCCGCACCTTCCACACAGATCCGTAGCGTGTTGACGACGTCGGCGACGCTGATGCCCTGAAGAGCCGCTTTCTCCCTGTCCGTCACGAAGGTCAGTTCTTGCCGGTCCGCTTCCACCGAATCGTCAACATCGACAATGCCCGGTTCAGCTTCCAGGCGTTCGCGAACCACGCCGGCGGCAGCAATCAGATCGTCGTACGAGTGATCGGGCCGGCCGTAGATTTCCGCAACCACGCTGGCGAGTACGGGAGGTCCCGGCGGTGTCTCGACGATCTTAAGGCTTGCGTCGTGGTCCTCGGCGATTCGAGTCAGTTTGTCCCGAATGCGGAGACCAATGGCGTGGCTCTGTTGATGACGGCTTTTCTTGCCGACAAAGTTGACCCGCACCTCCGCGACGTTGTGGCCGCGTCGAAGGTAGTAGTGTCGTACCATTCCATTGAAGTCCATGGGAGAAGCGACACCCACATAGGAGGTGAAATCCGTCACTTCAGGCACTCGCTGCAGGCACGTTTCGATCTCTCGCACGGCGGCATCCGATCGTTCGAGCGTGTTTCCTTCCGCGAAGTCCAGTACCAAGAGCAACTCGTTCTTGTTGTCGAAGGGCAGCATCTTGAGTGGAACATGGCGCGTTGCCGCAAGGCCCGCGGCCAGTACCGTAAGTGCGCCCATGGCGGCCAGGAAGCCCCATGCCGTCTTCCTGGACCGAAGCAACGGCGACATGATCGGATAGAACAAGCGATAGAGCAGGCTGCTCTTGACATTGTCCATGTCGTGTGGATCGTCAACCGAGAGGCTTCGGGCCGCCTTGGTGTTGTACCGACGTCTCAGAACGTGGTAGGCCAGCCAGGGCGTGATGGTGAAGGCCACCACCATCGACATGACCATAGCCACCGGGACGTTGAGCGCCATGGGCCGCATGTACGGCCCCATCATGCCGGTAATGAACGCCAATGGTAGGAAGGAAACGATCACCGCCAACGTCGCAGTGATCAGCGGCGGCCGGATCTCGGCCACTGCCTCGAGCACGATGTCTCGCGTTGCCCGACCTCGAAGACGGAAATGCCGTGAGATGTTCTCCACGTCAACGATCGGATCGTCAACCAGAAGGCCCAACGATAGAATCAGGGCGAACAACGTGACCCGATTGACTGTGAAGCCGAACAGCAGGTTCACGGTGAGCGTAAGCCCGAATACGACGGGGATGGCTACGGCGACGATGAGCGACTCGCGCCACCCCATGCCGAGCGTAAGGAGGGCGATCACGATGAACACGGCGATGCCCAGCGCCTCAACAAGCTCGTTTACCTTTTCGTCGGCAGTGAGCCCGTAGTTGCGCGTGATGACAACCTCGATATCACTGGGAACAATCTCGCGCTTCAGCTCCTCTGCAGCGGCAAGAACATCCTGTGCGAGTCTTATCGCATTCGTGCCTTTCTTCTTGGCCAGCGCGATCGTTACTGCGGGCTGCGAGTCGGGGGGGGCTTCACCGGCGGAGGGTGGTCCGATCAATGCGCCGGGAAAGCCGGGTTCGTGTTCAAAACCACGTGCGGGACCCCAGCCATGTCGTACGTAGTCGGTGGCTTCTTCGGGGCCGTCAACAACATCGCAAACGTCTTTCAGATAGACCGGCCGATCTCCGTGAATACGCACAACCAATTCACGGAGCTCTTCGGGCCTTACAATCGCCGGGCCAGCTCGGACGCGAAGAGATTGATTTTGACTGGAAAAGTCACCTGCAACACCGGAGGAATTGGCTGCTTCGATAGAATGCTTGATCTCCAGCGGCGAAACACCATACGCTTGCATGCGATCGGGATCGAGGTAGACATGGACGGTACGGGGTTGACCTCCGATCAAGTATGCTCGCGACAGGTTCGGCACCTCGGCAAGTCGCTGGACCATCTCTTCGCCAACCCGCCGCAGCACAAACTCGCCCGATGTGGCACTTGTGAGCGCCAGCGTCAGGAACGGCACGTCGTCAATCTCAATCGGTTTCACAACCCAGCCCGACACCCCTGCTGGAACGATGTCACGATGTTCATCGATCCGCTTGTACAGCTTGACCAGGCTGCGTTCGCGGTCCTCGCCAACGTAGAATCGCACCGTTATGATGGCTTGCTCGTCGCGCGACATCGAGTAGACGTACTCAACGCCATCAATCTCATAGAGGAGTTTCTCTAAGGGAGTGGCGACAAGTTGCTCAACTTCCTCCGCGGAATGCCCCGGGAAGCTGACGTACACATCCGCCAGGGGAACGACAATCTGCGGATCCTCCTCGCGCGGCGTCACCATCAGCGCCGTGACGCCCACCGCGGCTGCCAGTAGGACCAGGATCATCGCCAGGTTGGACTGCAGAAACGCTTGAACGACGGCGTTGGTAAACCCGTGCCGTGCGTTACCCTCGGATTCGGGCTGTTGTGTGCTCATGGCTCTCGCCCATTGGGCTCGCCTGTCGTCAGCAGGGCCACGCGCTCGCCCGTACGAAGCCCGGACAGGATCTCGACATCCTCATCGACCGTTCGCCCAAGCTGCACGGCACGCCGGCGCAGCACGTGTCCGTCGGCGACCTCGACCACGTCGAGTTGACCAATCCGCCGTAGTGCGGCTCGCGGGACGACGAGAACATCTTCCTGGTCAAGCGGAAGCAGAAGCCGGCCAAACATGCCTGAGTAGATGCCGGGAGGACACGGACCAGTGACCTTCACGGAGAAGCTTCGGCTCGCCGACTCGGCTTTGGGGACAATCTCGCTCACCTGACCCTCGCACGTCTTGTCCAGCGCATCGACGTGGACCTCGACGGTTTGACCCACCACGAGTCGCCGGGTCAACGACTCACGAACGCTGGCAACGAGTTGCATCCGGGTAGGATCGTACAGAGTCAGCAAAACCTGTCCGGGCGTGATGGTGTCGCCCGCCTCGACTTTCTTGTCAACGACAACGCCCGTGATCGGCGAACCGATCGTGGCGTATCCAAGCACCGTCTGTGCTTCGTTGACTACCTGTTCGGTGCGGGCCAGCTCCGCCTCCGCGGATTTCACTCCAGTTTGGATGCGGTCCCATTCGGTCTTTGAAGCCGCCTGCTGCTCTACAAGCCGCTTGATCCGGTCGTAATCGATTCTGGCTTGATCCCGAGCAGCGCGAGCACCTGCGGCTGCCGCTTGTGCCTGCTCCATCCGGGCGGCCAAATCCTCGTCGTCGAGCTGGACCAGGATATCACCTTTATTGACGCGCTGCCCGGCGATAACGCGTACATCAAGGACTCTGGCGAGCAGTCTCGATGCGACAGAAACCTCGTGCACCGCACCGATCGTGCCCACGCACGACTCTGTGCGCCGAATGCGGATGGTGCGAGCAGTTGCAAGTGGCGTGTTCTCAAGTGGGCGACCGGCTGTAGCATGCGATGCCAGCGCGGCTTCCGTGTCACCGATCTTCTGGTGGAAGGTGCCCGCCAGCCACAAGAGCAGCAGCACGACGACCACAAGGAACACGGCGCCTGTGGCCACTTGCGTCACGATTCGCGAGGAACGTCGAACAACCTTCTCGGTAGACATGGGAAGCTCCGCCATGCATCAGCGCAGTTCAAAGGACGCGAGATTCGGATTCCAAGTGATCCATCGCTCTGGCCACTTCGGGTACGGTCAGATCTCCCTATCAACGCGCGGTCACAGTCTCTACTGGAGCGCTGGCCGTCTCGCTCCCATCAGATATGGATACCTGTGTCGCCCATCCTACCGCGCCGTCCCGTCTCGATGGCGTCAGCCACGTTGTTCAATGCTGACAACGGCAGGCGTATCGCCCACACTCCATCCTTACCGTACCCGATAGCATTTGTCAGCCGGGACATGGGGAGTCCTTTGTATGCTCAAACCCGCTTCTTCTTCATCGAGATTCTCCTGACCCTGCCGGGCCCAAAAGACTCTCATAACCGATGGATCAGTTCTTGGGGAGCAGGCCAATGCCACCAGGGTCGGACTGGTTTGTCCCGCCCCAAGCGAGCGGAGCCGACGAGCGTTCGCTGATCTCTCAGATGCTGCCCTTGGGGGTGGATTGTACCTATGAAGCGTGGGCGGGCCAAGGACGTCCCGAGGGATGAAGCCGCACGGCACGCCCGTCGCAACGCGCCGCCAAAAACGAAAAAACGGTTGGGACTTTGGCTCCGCTGTAACCCAAGCAACGACAAGGGATTAGCCAAAATCACCGATGGGACCAACAGGAAAAACGGCGATAACTCCGGCCGGGAGCAGGAGTTACAGCTGTCCCCTTCTGAGGGGGTCAAAAACGGTGATCGCACCACAAGCATGATTGAAAACGGGCGTTTTCGGCGGTTTCGAAGAGTTCGGGCAGCCTCCCGGAAAGGCCCTCCGAGACCCATGACCTGACCCCCAGGAACGGATCCAGGCCGTACGTCAGTATTCCTGCGGTACTGGATCTGAAACGGATGTCAGACAATGGCGAAGCGACGTCACGCTGCAGAACAGATCATCAGCAAGCTGCGTGAGGCGGAGGTGACTCTGGCGAAGGGTCACCCGTTGGCGCGGGTGGTCCGCAAGCTGGGGATCACGGAACAGACCTACTACCGCTGGCGGAATGTGGCCCTCGGCATCGCACAGCGTTCAGAGCGGCTTCGGTCCTTTCAGTCTTTTGAGGCCCCGCGTGCCTTGCCGAGGTCTCTCTGTATCCGGCCCCAATCATTCTTGTGGCGCGTTTTCTCATTTTTGGCGGCACCACGTTCCTCATCCACGACATTATGGGGTGCTGTACCCACCCACGCTCCGAGCTTCTGGGCAGTTGTCCCCAACTCGGACCTTCCCCGCGTATGTCACCTGACCATCGCCTTCTTGGGCCCGTCGCTAACATATTATGGGGCAGCCTATTAGCCCTGCTGAACCGAATGGGCGGCATCCCGAGGCCTTTCTATGGCACGCGATGTGAAGAGACCACTGGCCAGAGCAGGAGGCGGTGCCCGGTCACCCCACCGCGGACCGATGCGTAGCGGGTCGCTGAGAAAGCCTTCCGGCGTTCCCATTCAGGGGAAAGAAGTCGGGCTCGGCGGGCTTTCCCAGCGGGTTGCTACTGTCTCTAGTAGCCGTAAGGGTCGCGCCTTGGGGAGAGGGTGCGGCCCTGTTTATGCGCCGAGAGCCGCGCAGGGCCGGTGCTGCGTTCGGCATCACAAGCCCTTGACACCAGGCCGAAAGTTGTCACACTGCCGCAAGTTGTGGCAGAGTCGCTCGAGGCTTGCCACGACGTTTGACAACCAAAGACTGCTCGGTGCCGGTCTCCTGCGTGGGAGACGAAAAGGGAAGGTGGTGCGAATCCACCGCGGTCCCGCCGCTGTGATCGGGGACGAACGCCGCAATTCTGTCATTCTCGTTGAGGCGAGGAGAAGGCGCGGTTAGTAGGGTGATCCGTAAGCCAGAAGACCTGCCGGCGCCAAGTTTCCGTTGAGTCGCCCCGGATATGGGTGAAGTGACGGAGGCCGCGCAAGCAGATCTGCCAATCGTCGCATTGATGCATGTTCGTCCATCCCAACCTTCGTGCCTGATATTCGGGCGCGAGGGTTTTTTTGTGGCAACGCGAGATTGCCGCAGAGAGGAGGCGTGTGGTGTCACGCGGCTGTCAGAAGGAAATGATGTGGATTGGATTGGCGGGTGTGATGGTGTTGACGGCTGTGGGGGTCCAAGGTGTTCGGGCGGACGCGTTCACCGACTACGGACTTGCCGAGACCTTTAATCTGCCCGATGAGGCTTCGGTGTTCGATGTGCTTGGCGACGGCCGCCTCATCACGCTAGTCGGTACGGATGTTTACGCCGAGACGACGATCGGCTCGCGGAGCTTCGACAGTCTCGGAACACTCGCCGGCGCTGATTTCAATTCGTACGGCGCGGCTTTCCTGCGGGTCTC
>JBDRKQ010000179.1:0-7660 GCA_043813895.1 Planctomycetota bacterium | reverse complement strand
TTCGCCAAGGGCAATCCTGGCGGGCCGGGGAATCCGCACGCTCGCCGGGTGGCCGAGATTCGGAAGCTGTTGCTGGATGCCGTGACGGATCAGGACGTGAAGGAAATCTGCGATGTCCTCGTTCGGAAGGCCAAGGAAGGTGATCTGCGGGCTATCAAGGAGCTCCTGGACCGCTTGCTAGGACGCTCCATTAGCGCTACAGAGATCTGCCAGGACTTGCGGAAACTTGAGCCGCGGGAATCGCACCAGCCCGATACCAACTTCCTCTCCGGCCTGCCGCCCGACAAGGCGGAGGACATGCGGCGTTGGATGGAGCTGATTGGGCACCGGGGGATGATCGAGATCGAGCCCGACGGCCCGGTCGGCAGGAATGGGGACGGGCCTGAGAACACGGACCATGTGTAAACCGCGACACTGTGTCACAGTTTTCACGCCATTCCTCGGCCGACGCAAGCGTACGCCGGTTCCAAACGACTGACGCGGCATCCTGTCAGACGGTGGGCGTTTGTTCGAGCAGAGGCCAGGACCGGAAGAAGGGAACGAAGCGGAACACATCGCCTCGGTAGACACCTCACAGGGAAGACCCAGAACGCTCAGAATTGGCCGTAGACGAACGCAACGGACGGCAGTGGCCTCAGAGGTCTACCGACTCGGCAGAGGCGATTCTGGGGCGTTTGGGGGCTGGACGGTTGGCGGCGCGGGGGCGTCACGAGTCCATCTTCGGAACCGCCGTCCCGCACACCGGGCAGACACCACTCACGTTGGCAGTCAGATTGTATCCGCACTCCTCGCAGTGGCCGGGTGGAATGTATCGGTGGTCTCGCCAGAGCAAGAACGCCGTGAGGATGGCTGCGATGAAGAGAGGTAGGGGTTAAGTCCCCGCCGCAACACGGAAGCCCCAAGAGTGATACCGGCCACGTGGCCAGAACGAACCACGAGCCCACGAACTGAGGGACAACTCGCCGCTGTCTGCCCACGACCCGCCACGAAGCACGCGCACGAGGATGCGGGCCGAGGCCGGTCCCGGCGGGTCTGCTCGCGGCGATTGCCCATAGTAGTCCGAATCAGCCCAGTCCGCGCACCACTCTTGCACATTCCCGTGCATATCGTGCAGTCCCCATGGATTGGGCTTCTTCCGCCCGACTGGATGCGTTCGGCCGTTGCTGTTGTCTTCATGCCAAACGTATTCGTCAAAGAGGCTCGCGTCGTCCCCAAAAGAGTAGCGGGTCTGCGTTCCAGCCCGGCATGCATACTCCCACTCCGCCTCTGTGGGCAACCGAATGTCCCAATCCACTTTCTGTGACAGAGTCTCACAGAATCCCTTGGCGTCCTCCCAGGACACGTAATACATTGGGTAGTCGCGACCCTCCCCCCGGAGTGGCCACTCCACATGCGCCTTGTCACGGAGTTGACATACATCCGTTCCCATGACTACCTGCCATTGCCCTTGTGTTACTTCGCACTTTCCCATGTAGAAGGGCTTGGTGATACGTACCCAGTGTTGATCTGCCCCTGGCACTGGCCTTCCGCTGAATCCCGGCGAACCCATCATGAACTCGCCCGCCGGGACCAGCACCAGCTCCATGGACACGCCGCAGTCCAATGTGAGCGTCTTAGACTTCGTACCAGTTGACACGACTGTCCACGGCTCCACGGGCTGTCGGGTCCGAGAGGAAGCGACTCCTTCCCCCAGAGTTGTTGTACCCGCTGCAATACGAAAGCCGTCCCCGGCGCGGCCTTGAATATCGGGGCGCCGCTTACCGCGATACGCGGAACGGAGGTCATGGCTGCGGTTGATGTACGCACCCCCGCGAAGAACACGAAACGCGCCTGACTTCGGTCCTATCGGGTCGAGTTGTGTGCCGGATGGATACGGCCCGTGTCGGTCATGGCACCATTCCCACACGTTACCATGCATGTCGTACAGCCCCCACGCATTCGAGGTCTTTTGGGCAACCGCGTGGGGCTGGCCACCGCTATTGCTGACGTACCAAGCCGCTTCACCTAGCCGGTTCGCGGCGTCACCAAAAGAATACGCAGTCGTCGTCACAGCACGACAAGCGCACTCCCATTCTGCTTCCGTGGGTAAGCGAATCTTCCGCCGTGTGCGCTCCGAGAGCTTCGCACAGAACTCCTGGCAATCATCCCATGATACCATTTCGACCGGCATTTCTCCGCTCCCTCTGAACTGCGCGGGGTTGCTTCCCATGACCGCCCGCCACTGAGCTTGTGTTACTTCGGTCTTGCCAATGTAGAACGGCTTCGTGACGCGCACACAATGCTGAGGGCGCTCGTGTTGGTATCGCTCTTCGTCGGCACCATAGCGGTTCGCCACTTCGGCTGGCGAGAGCGAGCTACCCATCAGGAACTCGCTCGCTGGGACCAGAACCAGTTCCATCGTCACGCTGCGCCCGAGGTCGAGCATGAGCGACTCAGGAGAAGCGGACCCAGGCTGCCAGAATTGTCCCTTCAGCAAACGCATCAAGGAGTGGAGCTTTTCGGCAAGTGCTAACCTCTGGGGATGATCGGCCTGATACCACTCGGCGAGCCTGGCATCGGCCGCCCACAACTCAGCGATCTTTGCCTTGATCTCCCGTTGTAGCAGTTCGGCCTGCTCGCGGTGCCGCTTTGTCAATCCGACGATGCGTGGGTGCCTCGCTGTAAGTGTCTTGAGGGCGTGTTCAAGATCCGCAGCAATGCCTTCAAGTTCGCGGCATCGAGTGATCAGTTTGGCTACCCCCTCTGGAGGTTTGACTTCCGGAGCTTCACTCTCGGGGCTCACGCCTGTCAAAGAACCGCTCAGTCTGGCGGCCAGCAACGGGAGACGACGAACCAATTCGGACCAGTCTGTGGCGCCGATCTGGGCAATGCGGCCATCCTCGACACCGCCGGTCTGCCAGTCGCATAGGCGCGCCGTCACCGAGAGAGAGCCGTCGGGCAGGCCGGACACGGTGCCCACAACGAGGTAGCGTACGGCGCGCAGCTTGACAGCCTTCGACAGGCTCTTGGTGTTTGTGCGGGGGGCGGCATCCGCCAGGCCGGCGGCGGTCAGGTCGTCCTGGTTGAGGAAATGCCTGAGCTGGGTTTGATCGATGAGGCGATAGCGATCCGCGAAATGAGGCAACAGCCGCTCGGCCAAGATCGCGCCTGCGTCCTTAGCTTTGACCTCGCCGAGGACATCGAAGGGCACGACAGCCAGTGTCGGCCTGCCTGAAGAAGCCGGTGGTGGCGCAGCGCTCTTACGCACTTCGCCCAGGCGACGGTCCAGAACGTCCTTCAGGAACCTCGGTGTCAACCGACCGGCCACGAGTTCGTTGAATATCTCCCGTCGGGCCGCAGCCTCAGGATCAAGGGCAGGCTTGGTCAATGCCGAATGGCCCTCGTCATATAGGGCGCCCGTGATCTTCCCCTCATCGAATAACTTGCGGAGTACGGATACAGCCTTCTCGTTCTCCATCTTGACGGCCGGATTGAAGGTCAGGAGGAACTGCGGTGTGATCCCGCCCTCGGTGATGATCTTCGGTTCGTGCAGCCCCCCCTGTTTGACCGACGCCTTGCGGACGTTGTCTCCAAGGTAGCGCCACAGTTCGTCGAACGTCACGACGCCATCGGTATTGGCATCCGCGCTGCCGCGCAGCCCGGCGACGAGGAAGTGCGTAAAGATGCCTGACTTCTCGTCTACGTATTCCAATGCCTCCTGGTTCTCCGCGGCGCCGGCGATCGTGACTCGGCCCCTGCCGGCAAATCTGCCGAAGAGCTTGCCGGGGTTGACAAGGTCCTTCTTGATTGTGCTGGCGGCATAGCAACAGTCGAGCAGGATGATCAGCCGCTCGGAGGGAATCATGTCGATGAACTTGCGGATGTCGGTGTTGGACAGCGCGGTCGCAGGAAGCGCCTTGGCCTGGGCATTCTGTGTGACCCAATAGGCTTCGTCTCCCTCCTTTGCGCCGTGGCCTGAGTAGAAGATGATGACGAGATCATCCTTGCTTGCGCCGCGCAGCCCGTAGAGGGCTGCCTTGATGGCGCTAGGGGAGGCATCCACCCCCAAGAGAAGCTTGAGGTTGCCCTTCGGGAATCGCCCGACAGCGGGATCGGCCAGCGTGTCGTACACCGCCCGGGCATCCAGCTCCGCGTACCTCAGGTCGGGAATCGCCGCGTCTGCGTAGTCGTTGATGCCGATGATGACGGCGTGGCGTTGTGGATTCTCGGCTTGAGCTATGCCGATCGAGGCCAGCAGAATCACCGATGCGAGCGGGTGGGTGTTTTTGTGCATCGCAGAACTCCACAGATCAGGAGTGATTCGTTGTTGGGCAGCAGGTATTCTACTGCGGAATGATCCAGCCGTTAAGCCTTGACCGGTCAGGGGCTGCCATCCGAATCTGGAGAGTTCAACCCACTGTGGCCGCCGGTCGTCTTGTGCAGCCGCGTACCTTGAAGTGGCTCACGCTGAGGGCCTGCGCGATGTCAACCTCGGCGAAGATGCGTTGGACCAATCACCACACAAGCTGGAGAAGCTGTACGAGGAAGCATCCCCCTGGCGGAGTACATCACTACAGGTAAGCCTCGTGCAGCTTGGCCTCGTCTCCCAGGTCGGGCTCATAGCCTGTCACTAGGTGGGGGGCGCTCTGCGACTCTGATGCCACAGTTTGGCTCGGACACAAACTGAGCGGTCATCCCATTTGCTTTCCGCATTACCAGTGCCCCGCCACCACGACCGCAAGAGGTGGTTTGGCGCCGATGAATGGCCGGCACTATTGACTTGCCCCCGCCCGTGATGCGGCGTATGTTGTGTGTGTGAGCAGCGGATACAGAGATTCGCTGGGGGGGACGAGGGGCCGGTGCGGATTCCAGCAGAGCATTCTGAGCGAGACGATCTGGCTGCGAGCCGGAGGGATGTCACGGTTGCTCGTAGAGCGGCGGCGGGGCACTTAGCTGAGATCCGACGTGACCTTACCTACGTCTGGGACAACTACGAGCGCATCCAGCTGTGCGCCGATGGCCTGTTCGAGGTTGCCCAGCAGGGTGTCCGGTCGAGCAAAATGCGGACTCGGCTGGCTGCCGGCAGGGCATGCGCCCTCTACATCCAGCTCGTCCTCGAAACGACAAAGGCAATTGCCGCCCTCGTCGAAGCGACCCTGCCAGGGGCACTCGATCCGACAAGGTGAGCCGGCAACGCCGTGTCCGACGTCCGTCCCAATCTTAAACGGCTATGCCTCAGCCAGAACCACCTATACCCTCGCCGAATGCCCTTCCCAAGGTCCTGAAGCGTCTTTCCTCGACCTCGGCGCGGCCGTACAATCGCCCTACATACTCGCGTATTTGGGGGCCTGGGGTCGACAGGGCCAGCTCAGCGTCTCCAGCCATAGGCGCGTGTGTGCCCAGCATCGCCGTCAGTATTGCCCGCGGGCCGAACAAGTCGAGGCGTCAGAATGCCAAAGCGACAGAGCAAGACCGGAAGTGAACTCTTCATCGTGGACAACAGCGATCAGGAGTGGAAGGTCCTTCGTTACCTCCACGATTGGTGCCAGCTCTCGAAGAGGATCGACATCGCTACCGGCTACTTCGACATTGGCTCATTGCTCGCCCTGAAGGACGAATGGCAGAAGGTGGACGGAATCCGCATCCTGATGGGCGACGAGGTTTCCAGGAGGAGGACCAAGCGGGCCTTTGAGGAAGGGTTGCAGGTTGTCACCGGTCGGCTCGACGACAGCCTGGAATTTGAAAAAGAGAAGAACGACTTCCTCGTAGGCGTACCGGCGATCGTCGAGGGAATTCGGTCCGGCAAAATCCTGTGCCGGGTCTACCGCAAGGACAAGTTCCACGCCAAGGCATACATCACCCACGCCCGAATGGAGGTGATTGGTTCATCCGCCTTGGTCGGCTCTTCCAACTTCACCTACCCCGGCCTCACGGAGAACATCGAACTGAATGTTCAAATCACTGGCGGGCCTGTCACGGTGTTGCAGGAATGGTACGACGAGCATTGGAATGCCGCCGAGGACGTGACGCCCGAGATTCTCCGAGTCATCGAACGACACATCCAGGACTACACGCCCTTCGACGTTTACGCCAAGGCGCTCCAGGAGTTCTTCCGTGGCCACGAGATGACCGCCGACGAATGGGAGCTCACCGGTGCGGAAGACGGCGGATCGCACATGTATCCGGTGCTGGACCAGTACCAGAAGGAGGGCTACCACAACCTGCTGAAGATCGCCAAGCTCCGCGGCGGCGCCTTCCTCTGCGACGGCGTTGGCCTTGGCAAGACGTACATCGGTTTGATGCTGATCGAACGCCTCATTCGCGATCGACAGCGGGTCATGCTCATCGTTCCCAAGGCCGCGCGGGAGGCCGTTTGGGAACCGGCCTTGAATCAGTACCTGCGGCACTTGCACGGCGACTTCTCGAACCTCGCCGTGTTCAGCCACACCGATCTCCAGCGTGGCGGCGAGTACCCTCCCCGCTTCATTCGCATGAAGGAAATGGCCGACGCGGTGGTCATCGACGAGGCCCACCACTTCCGCAATCCCGGCGCCAAGGGAGAAACAGCGGTGGACCTCTCCGCGTTGGCCGGTCCGGGCCGGATCAAGGGAAAGGGCCGCGTCAAACCATCCCGCTATCGCCTACTCTACGACCTGATCGAAGGGACGAACGGACCCAAGCGGATGTACATGCTGACCGCCACGCCGATCAACAACAAGCTCGCTGATTTCCGGCACATGACGGAACTCTTCTCCAGAGACCAGGACAACTACTTCGAGTCGATCGGGGTCCACTCGCTCCGAGGGCATTTCCTCAAGATGGAACGCGCCCTGAAAAAACTGACGGAAGCACCAGGTGGCGACGACCTAAACGTCGATACCGACTTGGCGGAGGCCGAGGCGCTGCTGCGAGGCGACGACCTCTTCCACTCTTTGGTGGTCCAGCGCAGCCGGGCGTATGTGACGCAAAGCCAGCAACAGCAGGGTGTGGCGGTGACAAGTTTCCCGGAACGAGGCCCCCCCAAGGTCGCCGGCTACTCAGTCAAGAAGACCTACGGCCGATTGCTCGACCTGCTCGAAAAAGCCTTCCATCGAGATAAACCCCTCTTCTCGCTGGCGATCTACTATCCGTTGGGCTACTACAAGGGCCCCGACGAGACCATCGATCCCTTCGAGGAAAACCGTCAAAAGCAGGTCATCGGCCTCATCCGGGTCCAGTTCCTCAAGCGCTTCGAGAGTTCCGCCCGGGCATTCGAGCGATCGTGTGAACGGTTGCTTATCAAACTCCTGGCATTCGTGACTCGTCATGCCGAATCCGACGCCGAGAAGCGACTGCTCGACCGATGGAAGCGGCAGAATGCCGACTTGATCGGCTATGTGTCGGCACACCAGTTGGAATTGTGGGGAGACGACGAGTCGGACGAAACGATGGAGGACCTCGTCACCGAGGAGATGCTCGAAGACGTCGAACACCTGGACCCGGCCGAATACCGCGTCGACGAGATGCTGGACGAAACCTACCTCGACCTGGATCAGGTCGTCCGCTTCCTGGAAGAGCTTGGCAAGTTCAAGCCCCGGCACGACGACAAGCTCAAGGCCCTCCTCAAGCTGCTCAAGTCCGACCCGGTCATGAAGGAGCAGAAGGTCCTGCTCTTCACGGAGTTCGCCGACACCGCCAAGTA
>JBDRKQ010000178.1:0-5694 GCA_043813895.1 Planctomycetota bacterium | reverse complement strand
TCGTGCTTTCCCCTCGACATCCGCAACTGTGGAGCGTGCCACACATCTCGTGTGCTTTCGCGAGAAGAGCCGAAAACCCTTGAGACCGACACGATTAGGTCGCGGTACGGCGACTCGCCACGCCATTCAATACCATGTGATTCGTATAACACAGGGAACCATCGTTAACCAAAGTTAAAACTAGCCGCTCCGCCAGGGTGTCTTTTAGGTGCCACTGTAACTGGCACGCGGGTGAGGCAACTCCTCAGAATGGTGATGGAATTGTTCGTGGACAGTCATAGAGAACACCCGCAGCAATGGGGGAGAATCAGTCATGAACATAATCATGCGGAACACCAACATCTCGCAGTTTGGCCCGTGTATATCCAGCGCATTCCGGATGCAGCTTCCGAAACGCCCTTCTCTCTGATCGAGAAGAGAACCAATGGTACCCTACCCACTCTTCGAGTCTCTGAGCCTCGCGCCGAACATCAGCCAGATTACGATACAAGTTGAACTTGTGCCATCCTGTGCAGATCCGGTACCGCATGGCAAAGACAGCTGCGTGAAAAGGGGGGGCAACGTTGATCTGAAACAGAATGTCATCCATCGCCCCACTTTCGTACCAGATGACGAGTAGTTCGTTGGCGGCAGCCACACTGCCATCTTCAACCACGTGTTGATGCCGTCTCAAACGAGGCCAGCCCAACTTGCTTGCGAAAGTTCTCAGTAGTTGCAGTTCGGTTCGAGCCATTCTAATCTGTCCAGTTTGGGGTAATCAAGGATCGCCTCTGCAGTAGCAGTACGAGTACTTACCGGCTCCGCCGGTGTACGGCCAGCTCTTGCATGCCGCGCGAGTTGCTCCAGGAAGGAACAAACGTCTTCGTGGATCTGGCCGGGGTCCGCAAATGCCAGGAAGACGTCCCCCAGGATCCGATCCTGAAGGAGCAGAGGTGCACTGACAAAACGCCTTGCGCCACGCTCGAACAACCGTCGTTCCACGGGGAGACTATGCGTCTGCCGCAGGTCTGGCGAGATGTAGACGTCACGTGTGTGAGCGAGGCCCGGCAATCGGCTGTCGGCCGCCGGATCCTCGTGCTTCGCGATCAGCTCGGACGCCGGCGCAGAATCAGGTGCGGTTGAATGGTGCGCGAAGCTGAAGACGATTACCGTCTCCCGTTCCTCGTTATAGTTGCTGATACCGCCCAAACACCACCCAGGAAAAAGAGAAAGGGTCTCGCTTAGCTTGCGGACAAGCCCCTCCACCTCCAGTTCTCCTCCGAGCGTCGTAGCGGTCTTGAGCAGAAGGTGCTCAAGCGCCGCTGGGAGCTTCCTGCGCGATGAAGAAACGGTGCCGTCCGTCTCGGGGTTGTTACTCGGTGTGCGTGACAAGAGACGTCATCCTCGCGATCATCTGGCTTCGGCTGGTCGGCTTGCTGCGTCCCGTTGATTGTATCAGAAGACCGTTGTTGTGTGACGCGATGTTCCACGTGAGTGGGGCCAAAGTATCGAGCATCCTTCAGTTCGCCCACGAGGAGATTAGCGGAGCCGGATGGTTGTCGTTGCGGAAAACCTCATCCGGGCGGATTCGGGCGACTTGCGTCGAACGGGGCCGGCAAATCTGCGGGCCAGACACGACGTGTTCGGCAGAAGAAGCCCGTAGAAGGCTTGGACACTACGATGCGAGCAGACGGCACCCAGGTCATCTTCACACTCAGAATGCGGGTCCGTGGCCTTTGCGCCGACATGCAAAATCCGTCAGGCAGCCCGCGTGTGTCGGTGATGTAGCCCACCGACCGGAGGAATCGCGATTACCTGTCCTTCGGAAGGATGCTCCACTCGGCGCGGCACCGGAGCATTTCGATCGAGCGACAGATGTGTTCGCGCTTCGTGGTAGTAGGCAAAGCAACGCGCCAGAATTCGCATCAGATGGGCTTCGCTGAACACTATCACGTGATCCAGGCAATCTCGACGTATTAATCCAATGATCCGTTCGGCGAACGGATTCTGCCATGGAGATCGCGGCGCCGTGACGACTTCCTCGATACCCATGTGTTTTACACACGTCCGCAGAAGTCCCCGCTGTAAATGCTGTCTCGGTCCCGGATTAGAAACCGGGGGGCCTCATCCCAGGGAAATGCTTCGCTGATCTGCTGGGCTGTCCAACGAGCAGTCGGATGGGCCGTGACGTTGAAATGGGCGACACGGCGTCGATCGTGTCGAAGGACAACGAAGCAGTAGAGCAAGCGATAACGCACGGTCGGCACGACAAAGAAGTCGATGGCCGCGATATCGCCAACGTGGTTTTCCAAAAAAGTCCGCCAAGTCTGAGACGACGGTTTGCGATGCCGGCACATGTACCTTGCCACTGTCGACTGGTCCACCTTGTAACCAAGCAGCGTCAACTCAGATTGAATCCGAGGCGATCCCCACGTAGCATTCTCCCGAGGCATCTGTCGAATCAATCGACGGATCTCTGCGTCGATCTTTGGATGTCCGGGCTTGCTGCGCGACTTCCATCGCCAGTAAAGCCTGAAACCGTCTCGGTGCCAGCGAAGGACGGTGTCTGGCTTGACGATCATCAGGCACGAACGCCAGTTCGCCCAGAGCCGCGACAGCCAGGCCCAGAAGATGCGGTCGCGCTTCCGGAGTCGTGGCCGTCTCGAGCATTGCTCCACGATCGCGAGCTGCTGCCGGAGGGCGATGTTCTCGGTGGCCAGCTCGGTTCGGTCTCGAACCGGGGCTCGAATCCAGAGCAGCAGTGCTTGAATGAGGCTCATCATCACGCCCCAGGAGGGGCGAATCCGACCCTGTCAGCGCATGGTGGACAGGTCTTGCATCAAGCCGTAAGTCGTTTGCTGACAAGGCCGACGGAGTATTCATGACGGACACATCGAGCGAGAACAACTCGTCACCGCGCGTTGTATTCCGCGTGTGAGATGACTAACATGGGTTCAGTGGTACTACGCTCGAATGATGCCAGTTGTCGCTTATCGGACTGAGTGCGGCTACGGAGATCTCGCGGGAAAGATGCATGCGATTCGCACAATCTCCCTGTGCGGGGAGAAACGCCACCAATGAGGAAGTATAGGTGGGCTGCCCAAACACCCACGACGCGCCTAGCGGTCGCGCAGGGCGCGTGGAGCGGTCGACGGTTGCCAACTGACTGGGTCAGCCTTCCAACCACGAATCCCAATAAGCATCTGACGCTGACTCGGTCGTTCAAAAAGGATGGGATATGACTATGCTCACACGCACTCACACGATTGTCGCTCTGTTGTTACTCACGATCGGTTATGAGGGTGCTGCTGTCGGATCGCCTCCGCAGCCTGCACATCCGTCGGTGTCCCATGATGGTGTCTGGCACGGTGTCACCCGCGATTCACTCGACCAGATGGCGGGCGAAGCGTGGGTTCGACCGGAAGTGTTTCAGGCGTTCCGGCTCGACGCCGAAGCGCTTGCGGGAACGCTGGCAGGTGCGCCGCTGGAGAGGTCGGACGAGACATCTTGGTCTCGCGCTGAGATCGCGCTTCCGATGCCGGACGGGACCTATGCCCGTTTTGACTTCGTGGAAGCGCCGATCATGGAGCCGGAGTTGGCCGCCAAGTTTCCGGAGATCCGCACGTACCTGGGCCAGGGGATCCAGGACCCAATGGCAAGCGTGCGATTCGACTGGACGCCGGCGGGATTCCATGCGCAGATTCTCTCGCCGTCCGGGGCGGTGTATATCGATCCGTACAACCGCGACGACAGCGCGCTGCACGTGAGCTACTACAAGCGAGATTATCAGGCTATCACACGCGATTTCTGCTGCGAGTTGTTGCGGCGCGTGGAATCGCCGCCATCGAGCGGAGTTGGTGGAGCCACGCCGAGATCGGGGGAAACGCTCCGCACATACAGGTTGGCGTGCGCGGCGACCGGCGAATACACGCAGTACCATGGGGGAACGGTTTCTGCCGGGATGGCCGCGATTACCACCACCGTCAATCGTGTGACCGGCATCTACGAGACGGAGTTGGCGATCCGCATGGTGCTGGTGGCCAACAACGATCAGATCGTCTACACGAACGGAGGATCCGACCCATACTCCAACTCCGACGGAGTCGCGATGCTGTCCCAGAACCAGTCCAACATCGACAGCGTGATTGGCAGCTCGAACTACGACATTGGACACGTCTTCAGCACTGGCGGCGGTGGTGTTGCATATCTCGGTGTCGTTTGCGTCAATGGCTGGAAGGCCCAGGGCGTCACCGGTCGCAGTGCACCCGTTGGAGATCCGTTTGACGTTGACTACGTCGCCCACGAGATGGGGCATCAGTTCGGGGGCAACCACACCTTCAACGGCAGCAACGGGAGCTGTAGCGGCGGGAACCGCAACGGCCCGACCGCGTACGAACCCGGCAGCGGCTCGACGATCATGGCGTACGCCGGCATCTGTGGTTCCGACGATCTTCAAGACCATAGCGATCCGTATTTCCATTCTGAGAGCTTCGACGAGATCCGCTATTACGTGACTGTCGGCGATGGGGACAACTGCCCGGCGACAACGAGCACCGGCAACACAGACCCGACCGTCAGCGCCGGCGCCAACTACACGATTCCCCGGAGCACCCCGTTCACGCTCACTGCCACTGGCAGCGACCCGGATGGCGACACGCCGACCTATTGCTGGGAAGAGCGCGATCTCGGCCCGCAAGCGCCGCTGTCTGCGTCTGACGATGGATCGATCCCGCTGTTCCGCTCCTGGTCGCAAACCACGGACCCATCCAGGACGTTCCCCCGGCTGGCGGAACTGCTCAATAACACGACGCCGATAGGCGAACAGCTTCCGACTACGAGCCGAGCGATGGCGTTTCGTGTGACGGCTCGAGACGAGCAAGCGGGCGGCGGCGGCGTGGACTTCGACGAGATGCAGGTGACGGTCGACAGCGGTTCCGGCCCGTTTGCGGTCACATCACCAAACAATGGCTCAGAGGTCTGGTCGGGCGCTGCAGCCGTGACGTGGAACATCGCTGGAACCAGCGGTTCGCCGGTCAATGCGAGCCAGGTCAACATCCTCCTCTCGACGGACGGCGGATATACGTATCCGATCACGCTGGCGGCGAACACGCCGAACGACGGATCAGAGAGCGTCGTCGTTCCGAACGCGCCCACGACGACGGCGCGCGTCAAGGTCGAGGGCGCCGGCAACGTTTTCTTCGACATTTCGAACAACGACTTCACGGTTGACGAAGCCGGGGCACTGGCGATTACACTGCCGAGCGGTGCACCGGAGTTCATCCCGCCGGGAGCGCCAACCAGCTTTGACGTCGAGATCGTCGAGTTGGGCGAGAACCTCGTGCCTGGCAGCCCGACGCTGCACCATCGCTACGATGGCGGAACGTATCTCACCTCCGCTCTGACGCCACTGGGCGGCGATCTCTACGAAGCGACTCTGCCAGCGGCAAACTGTAACGATGCACCGGAGTTCTATATTAGTGCGGAAGGAGACGGCGGCACGACTATCTACTCGCCCGGTGATGCGCCAATCACCGTCTACTCGGCCTCGGTCGGCACCGTCGCAACGCTGGCGGACGACAACTTCGAGACCGATCAGGGATGGGTGCCCGAGAATCTCGGCGCGAGCAGCGGCGACTGGCAGCGAGGCGTGCCTGTCAACGACCCCGATTGGGATTACGATCCTGCGTCCGACTCCGACGGCAGCGGCCAGTGCTG
>JBDRKQ010000177.1:0-4013 GCA_043813895.1 Planctomycetota bacterium | reverse complement strand
CCGAAGCATCACGGCGGCGGATGTGATCGAAGTGCTGAAGTACCTGTTCGCGGTGCGCGGTGCTCCGCGGTACATTCGCAGTGACAACGGTCCGGAGTTCATCGCCCGGGCGATCCGGCAATACCTGGCGGAGAGCTGCGTGTCCACGCTGTACATCGCGCCGGGCAGTCCGTGGGAGAATGCGTACAGCGAGTCGTTCAACAGTCGGTTTCGGGATGAGGTGTTGAATCGGGAGTTGTTCACGAGCCTGCTGGAGGCGCAAGTGGTCTGCGAGGATCACCGGTTGGAGTACAATCACCGTCGGCCACACAGCGCGTTGGGGTACCAGACCCCGGCGGCGTTCGCGAAGGCAAGCGGCTGGACGGGTTCCACTCCGCTCGGTCCCCTCGCTCCGTTTCACCCGCCCAGCCGCTCGCCGGTAGAGGAAGATCAGACAGTCACTCTCATAACAGGTGGTACATAAAACGGGGGCAGGTCAGACCCGCTGCACGCCTGTCTTTGGCCGTGCGTATGAGATGACTCGTTCGTGCCAATCGATCGCTGCTGTTGGGAGTGTTGCACAATCGCTGTTGCCTAGTCCGCCGTTGATACCGAGTAGCACGGCAGCCTCAAGGGATCCTTCACAGCGATCAAGGATGCTGCAGATCTCGTCCTGCGTGAACAGCCTCTTGCCATTTGCCAACTCGGCTTTCTGCCTGGCCTTTCGTCCTTGTGCAGCGGTTGGTCTGGCGAATCCTCTGCCGAACTTCATCGGATATTCCAGTAGGTCCATTTCGAAAGCGTACCGGAACACGCTCTTGATCGCGGTAATATGTCTTGTCAAGGCATGGACGCCAAGCCGCTTGGCCAACTCGGTCCGGCAGCGTTGAAAGTCCTCGGGCCCAAGATCGCTCACCAACCGGTGCTTTCCTACCGCCTGGGCGAACTTCTCGACGATGGTGCGACAATCCTCAAACCACCGCGTCCCGATTTCCCCAGCACCCATTCTGTCCTTCTGCCAGTTCAAGAATCCGTTGCACACCGCCTTGACCGTCAGCTCGGAGGTGGGTACGCTGCGATGCTGAGGAATCCGGCCGGCGTGCAGGTCTGCGGCGACCGCATGGTAGCGATCCAGAGCTGCTTGCGGGTTAGCCAAGACCCCGAAGAAATGGACTCTGCCGCGGATCTTCTTGCACCACTGCCCGTTGGCGTGCGGGGTCAGCGGGGAGGTCGTGTAGGGCTTCTTGGGCTTGGTTTTCTTGATGCGTGATCGTGTCATGACGATGTTCCCCGGAGGCAGACCACCAGTCTTGGACTCAGCCAATGGCATTATCCCCGCGTCTTGGGTTGTCGTCGGAGATTCTCGTGATCTAGCGATATGTTCTAAGTGCCCGTGAGTACATCAGTTGGAGAGGTGGCTGAGCGGCTTAAAGCAACGGTTTGCTAAACCGTCGTACTGGGTCAAACCGGTACCGGGGGTTCGAATCCCCCCCTCTCCGTTCTTGATCGCACGGTGTCGCATTGCGCGGCACCGTTTCGCGTTTCTCCCCTATTGACAGTGGTTTGCGTGCGTCTCGCGGGTTCTTTCGGGCGCTGTCGTCGTCACCCGGTCTCGAATCGCTGTCGCACGGGCTCGCATCGTTTCGCACCGTTTCGCGCCCCAACTGCTGGGATAACTGCTGGGGGTCATAATCGGCATTCGCATGGTCGGTCCCCGTCGCTCGCATCTTCTGTCGCTCGGGCTTGTCGTCTGTCAAGCCCGGTAGACTGTCCATCGCCCCCGCTAGATCGTGAATGCCCAGCTTCGAGTACACGCCGAGCGTCAACGTCGGTGTCGAATGTCGGGCCAACTCCTGCGCGATCTTCACCGATACGCCGCCCTTGACCAGGAGGGTAACGAAGGTCACACGCAAGGCGTGGAAGTCCACGACGTGGCCCGCGTCATCGACCACGGCCAGGATGCCGGACTGCCAACGCTCCCGGCGTTCTCGCCTGTCGTGTGTCGCCCTGATACACCGTGCTCGGGCCAGCCGCAAGTCCGCTCGGATCATATCCGCCGCCCTCTTGTGCCACTGACCGGGCCACAATGGGGCGTCCTGTTGCCTTTCAGTGAACCATTCTCCCAGCAACCCGGCCAGATCAGCCCGGATCGGTTGCAGGTCATCGCGTCGCCGCTTGCTATTCGTCGCCGCCAAGGCCACGGCAGGCGGGTCAGCGTCAAGCTGGAAGCTCGCGGGCGTCAAGCTGCGCAGCTCCGATGCCCGAAAGCCCGTGCCCGTCGCCATGCGATAGAGCATCGCCCGGTCATGGCCGGTTAGCCTATGCCGCGTCGGCGCGGTCTCTGTCGAGTCGATCAGCAGGCGCAATTCGTCGGCCGTCAGCGGCCGTCGTTCGTGTCTGCGGTCCGTTGCTGCGTTGTAGCCGCCCAGGTGTGCGAGCGTGTTATCGCGGATTCGCCCGTCGCGTGTCAGCCAGCGGGAGAGCTGTTTGATTACCCGGACGTAGTGATGGCAGGTCTGTAGGCTCTTGCCGCTGTCGCGTAGCTCACCGATAGCGGTTTGGATCGCAGACGCCGACAAGTCGCCCAACCGCTCGGCACCGATCGCGCCGAGTAGGACATTCACACGGGCCAGCAGTAGGGCCGCGTGTTTCGCCGTGACACCTTTGGCAGCCAGCGCGGCTTGCCAGTCCGCGACGTGTTCCGACAAGGGACGGCGCTCGGCGGCTGAATACCGATCATTACGGGCATCTACTACGCCCTCTCGCCGCAGGGCCGCATCGGCGACGTGCTTTGCCAGGATGCGTTCCGCCGCCGCCTTGTCTGTCGTGCGCGTGGACTGTTCCCGCCGTCTGCCGTCGTGAGCGTACCAGCTCGCAATCCACAGACCGCGATCCTTCCGCTTGAACAGCGTCCCCGTGCCGTGCGATCGTTGTCGCTTGCTCGCCACTGTCTCACCTACCTTTCGCCGTCCGTCGCCGGCGGGTCCCGGCCTTGCCACGCTTCTCGTTCACCGCCCGAAGTTCCAGGCCCACAACGCGGGCGATTCGCTCCGCACTGTCCACTGTCAAGCCGTGTGCGCCCTGCATGAATCTCTGAACTGGACCGACGCTCAAGCCGGAATCCGCCGCTACTCTGTACAGGCTCAAGCCCGAATCCCGAACCGCCCGGCGTATCCTGTCATTCCATCCGAGTTTCGCTGCCATCGCCAGAACCTCCACAGTCTACCCTTTACAGCATACCACGAGAATCCGCCGTTGTCAAATAAGGTAGACTCTCGGCTTCGAGTAGTTCTGCCGCTGCCCGCATCGCGACGAAGCTACACGCTCATGCGTCTAAGCGATTGTGCTCACGCTGTCATCCCCTTCCCAGACTCCACGTGTCCAATGACCGCCTGTGTCACTGCCTCCAGGTCTTCGCCGCATAATTCGTTTCGCGCACCTAAGGACCCCGTGCCTGCGCGAAAGGCATTTTGGAGCCGGAAGCGGTAAGGATCGCCCTTTTTGCCCGACCCGGTCATCGCCCAATTCCCAGCCGACGCGCCGTGCTTCAAGTCGTTCTCAATCGTCCGCTTGCCGGGCCGGGGGATGCCGTCGCCCTCGGGCCAGGCGTCGTGAACCTCAGCAGCGGTCATGCCCGGTTCTGCGTCCGGCAGAATCTGGCGGATGACTGCCAGCCTGTCATTCTGCCGGGCGTCGCCTCTCGTCCCTACAGCTCGGTAGCCGGCGTTCGTCAACTCCATCACGAGTTCGTCGGGCGTCTCATCGAAACGAGAGTACGCCGTCAACGTTCGCCGCCGATCCTCCCGGCGCGAAGCGTCAAAACGGCGCAGCTCCAGGATGATGTCCACGAAACCGGGAAGCGCCCCGGAGCCCCGAGCCGCTTGGGCCTCCCCCCCGTCGCCCTTGCGGGGATGGTGGGAGAGCAGGACGCCAGCTCCCGCCTCTGTCCAGGTGTGGAGCGGTGCCAGGGCGGTCAGCATCTTCGATGCGTCGTTCTCGTTGTCGCATGGGAGCAGGGCCGCGATTGTGTCCAG
>JBDRKQ010000176.1:0-20471 GCA_043813895.1 Planctomycetota bacterium | reverse complement strand
GGTGGGAGGCATTGAAGTCCCGGTTCCGGCCGGGACAGAGCCAACCTTGAAATACCACCCTTGTGTCATGAGCCTCCTAACCGCGAATCCCGTGAAGCCGGGCGCGGGACATTGCTAGGTGGGCAGTTTGACTGGGGCGGTCTCCTCCCAAAGAGTAACGGGGGAGTTCAAAGGTCTCCTCAGCACGGTTGGCAATCGTGCGCCGAGTGCAAGGGCATAAGGAGGCTTGACTGCGAGACCTATAAGTCGAGCAGGTGCGAAAGCAGGACCTAGTGACCCGATGGTTCCGTGTGGAAGGGCCATCGCTTAACAGATAAAAGGTACTCCGGGGATAACAGGCTGATCTCCCCCGAGCGTCCAAAGCGGCGGGGAGGTTTGGCACCTCGATGTCGGCTCATCGCATCCTGGGGCTGTAGGCGGTCCCAAGGGTTTGGCTGTTCGCCAATGAAAGCGGTACGCGAGCTGGGTTCAGACCGGCGTGAGCCAGGTCGGTCCCTATCTGCCGTGGGCGCACCACACGTGACGGGAGACAACCTTAGTACGAGAGGATTGGGTTGTAGGTACCGCTAGTGAATCTGTTGTCCTGCTAAGGGCAGCGCAGGGTAGCCACGTACCGAAAGGATAAACGCTGAATGCATCTAAGTGTGAAGCCCCCCCGAAGATAACGTGTGGATGTCCGCTTTGCGGACGAGAGACCCCTTGTAGACCACGAGGTTGATAGGCCAGATGTGTAAGGGCAGAGATGTCCTTAGCTGACTGGTACTAATGGTCGATCGCTTGACCACATTGATGAATCGCTGTTGCCATCACGCCGGCCAAAGGCGGCGGATGAAGCAAACAGCACGCAAGTCTGCGTTGGCGCACTTGTGATACGGCGCATCGCGGTCCACTCTATTCAAGGTATATCGCGTTGCGTGCGGCCGAGAGGTCGCACGCAGCAGTGCTGGTGCCGATACCTGAGGGGAAACACCTGATCCCATTCCGAACTCAGAAGTGAAGTCCTTGGGGCCGATGGTAGTCCAAGTGGGCGAGAGTAGGTGAGTGCCAGCTTTTTCGAGGCCCGGCGACCGAGAGGTTGTCGGGCCTCGCCCTTTTTTACCAGAGGCGAGGGGGATTCAACAGAGGTGGCCTGTTGGCCGGTGTATCGGCCCTGGTAATATGAAGGGTGCCACTGGCGGACAACCCGCCGGTGGCACCCTTGGAATCCCTCATGTGAGGCGTAACAATGCCATTGATCGCAAGAAATCTAAACGAATCTGTGAGGTTCACGGTATGCCTGATCAATTCGTGAAAAACGCCTGCGGGCGACTCGTGCCTACTGAAATCAACGGTCAACCTGCCGTGCCGTTCAAGGGCGTCGGCAAGCACCGGCCGACCGGCAACAAGGCCGCGCCGCCGATTCGCACGTGTAGCGACTATCCCCGCGACGGAAACAAGGTCGTCGGCAACGCGCAGGAGAACGGCGGCGGGTTCCAGGCCAACGTTGAGGCGTTCAAGCTTGCCTTGAAGAACGCCGGCATCCGTGACGGGATGCGGATCAGCTCGCACCACCACTTCCGCAACGGCGACATGGTCGCGAATGCCGCGTTTGCCGCGGCGGCGGAGTTGGGCGTCAAGGACTTGATCTGGTTCCCGTCCGCGTGCTTCCCGTGCCACGAGCCGTTGATCGAACTGATGGATCGCGGCGTGATCCATCACGTCGAAGGCAGCATGAACGGGCCGATCGGGCATTACGCTTCGACCGGCAAGATGCGCGGCATGGGCGTCCTGCGATCGCACGGCGGGCGGTGGCAGGCCGTGCAGGACGGTGAAGTCCACATCGACATTGCGATCCTGGCTGCACCGAAGTGCGACCCGTTCGGAAACGCAAACGGACTCGATGGACCGTCGGCCTGCGGGTTGCTCGGGTTCGGTTTGGTCGATTCGATCTATGCCGACCACGTCATCGCCGTGACGGACAACCTCGTGCCGTTCCCGTGCATCCCGTGGCAGATTCAGGGGAACAACGTCGATCAGGTCGTCGTGATGGATCGGATCGGCGATCCCGCGAAGATCGTCTCAGGCACGACGGTGCTGACCAAGAGCCCTGACCGGCAACTCATCGCGGAGATGGCGGCCCAGTTTGTGCGCGACGCCGGCATCATGCGCGAGGGCTTCAGCTTCCAGGCGGGCGCCGGCGGCACGTCGTTGGCCTTCGCGATCTACCTGCGAGAGTACATGAAGGACGCCGGCGTCAAGGCGCGTTTCATCCGCGCGGGCAGCAACAAGTACCTCGTCGAGATGCTCGAAGAGGGCCAGACGGACTACATCCTGGACGGGCAAACGTTCGACCTCGACGGCGTGCGTTCGATGCGGGAGTACGCGAACCACCAGGACACGAGCCCCTTTACGAGCTACAACTGGCACGGCAAGGGGTGCTTCGCCACCATGCTCGACGCCGTCGTGCTCGGCGCGACGGAGGTCGATGTCGGCTTCAATGCCAACGTCGTGACACACTCCGACGGCCAACTGCTGCACGGCATCGGCGGTTGGCAGAACTGCCTGCACGGCCGCTGCGTCATCCTACCGATCCCGGCCGTGCGCGACAGAATTCCCGTGATCGTGGACGAGGTGACGACGCTGGTCGGCCCGGGCGAGCTGATCGACGTGATCGTGACGGAGCGGGGGATTGCGATCAACCCGCGCCGCCAGGACCTGATCGACGCGACGAAGGACAGCAAGCTGCCGATCCGCCCGATCGAGGAGATCAAGGCGGAGGTCGATCAAATGTGCGGCGGCCCGCCCGCGAAGCCGAAGCTCGGCGAGAAGGTCGTCGCGGCGATCAAATGGGTGGACGGGACGGTGATCGATTGCGTCCGGGCGGTGGAAGGGTAATGACGAATAGCGAATAGCGAATGGCGAATGAAAATGCTGGGTGTTGGGTGCCATGCTCATCCCGAGGGGTGAGCATGAGAATAACCCTGCGGAACGGCTTGTTTGGTGATGGCTCGGAATCCATGCCTGTATGCAGTGTAGCCTGTGTCGAACAGCAAGCATGCTCACGCCTCGGGATGAGCATGGCACCCGGCGTCGAGTAGCTCTTCAAGTTTCTCTCTCACAGTCATGCAGGTCCTCCGCTTCTACCGGCATCAACGCGGCTTGCCGAGTGCGATGCTCCCTTCAATTGGCGAACTCGCCGTGGCGTAGAGCTTCTTCGGGATTCTGCCTGCTTGGTAGGCCAGATGGCCTGCTTCGATTGCGAGTGCCATGGCGCGGGCCATCGCGGCGGCATCCTTCGCGTGCGCGATGCCGGTATTCAGGAGCACGCCGTCGGCGCCGAGTTCCATTGCTACCGCCACGTCGCTGGCCGTGCCGACGCCGGCGTCCACGATGACGGGATAGCCCGGGTCGCCGTCTTTCAACATCTCCAGGATGATGCGGATGTTGTTGGGATTGAGCACGCCCTGGCCGCTGCCGATGGGGCTGCCGGCCGGCATGACACTCGCGGCGCCGGCTTCCTTGAGCCGGCAGGCCATTGCGGGATCGTCGCTCGTATAGACCAACACGCGGAAGTCGTCTTTGATGAGCGTTTCGAGGGCGGCGAGTGTTCCCGTCGGGTCGGGCAGGAGCGTTTTCTTGTCGTGTAGGACTTCGAGCTTGACCCATTGCGCGCCGGGATTTTCCAACTGCTGGAGGATGTCGCGGCCCAGCCTCGCGACACGCACGGCATCGTCGGCAGTGAAGCAACCGGCCGTGTTGGGCAGGATCGTGTAGCGCTTCGTGTCGATGAAGTCCAGCAGGCTGCGGTTCTGCGAGTCGATCAGCCGCTCCCGCCGTACGGCCACCGTGACGACGTCGCACCCACTCGCTTCCAGGCATTCCCGCATGAGCTCGTATGTGGCGTACTTGCCGGTGCCCACAAAGAGCCGTGAGCGGAACGTCTGGCCGGCGATTTCGAGAGGTTGTGGTTCCATCGTATCACCCCGCGTCGTTTGGCTGTTGTCGGTCTCGATCCGGCCCACGGATTGCGAGCCGCGGGCTTGGAACGTCACGAGCCGCAGGCTGAAGCCGACGGCTCTTCAGTCTTAGAGCGACGTATCGCTGTCATCCTACCCCCCCCCCACCAATGTAACGATCTCGACTTGATCGCCCTGGTTCAACTTCGTCGTGTCATATTGGCCTCGCTGGACCAGCTCCTTGTTCAGTTCAACCGCAAAGGGCGGCTTGGGTTGGCGCAACGCAATCAGCGTTGCCACGGTCGCGGGCGAAGCGATCGCCAGACCTTCACCATTGAGGCGGATTCCGATCTGTGGGTCTGTTTGCGCTTCGGACATCGTGCCGTTCTGCTCAGGGCCCGGAGGGACCTTGCGATAAGCTCACACGGCAACTGCCCCGCACCCCCTGGAAGGGGCAGGCGCCCGCCGTGTCTTGGTGACGCACATCAACCAACCCGGGGACGGGGCGACCGCTTGCAGGAGACAGTGTCAAGAGAACCCGGCCGCGCTACCGGCGTTCGCGGAAACAGTCGCGACAGTATACCGGTCGTCCCTCGGTCGGCTTGAACGGAACAGTCGTTTGTGCTCCGCACTCTGCACAGACCGCATCGTGGGATTCTCGCATGGGCCGGCTGCCGCCACCGCCGCCCGGAGCGCCGCGCCTGCCGGATTGTGCTTTGCGCTTCTCACGACACTCACGACACCGCTTTGGCTCGTTCGTGAAGCCTCGTTCCGCGTAGCGCGCCTGATCCTCGGCCGAGTGGACGAAATCCTCTCCGCAGTCCTCGCAGGCAATGTTCTTGTCTTCAAATGACATCGGGATGGTCCTCCGCAATAAATGGAGTGCTTGAGTAATGTGGGTTGCTGCAAAGGACCGCAACACGAGTTCCCTGACCGGAAAGCGGAAGACAAGGAACGAGACGGCCCTACGAGTGGTGAATAGATGTGTGCTCCAACGCTGGCCTTTTGACAGAGACAACCCTTGCGGGTGGGGCACGGAGGCCAGACATCCTCACGTGCCCGCCACAGTATCCCCCAAGCCGGCCGGTTCGTCAATCGGGTTCGCCGCGATTCGGGTGGCCAGCCTGCGGATGGCCGATCGGTGCCGCGGATCAGTGGGGCGGCCGGGGCGTGTGCCGGGCTCTCGGGAGGGTCGAAGCCCCCGCAACCGCGTTCTCCGGCCTGGAAGCCCTCGCGCTGGCCCTTTTTCTCACTTCTTGGCTTCGGCCCGGTTAGCTTCGACGTGGGCGATGAGCTTGTAGACCAGCCTGGCGGCGAGAAACTCGGTTTGTACGCTCCCGGGCAGCGGTAGCACCTCGGTCACGTCGGCAGCGACGATCTCTTTGTGCTGAGCCGTGGCCATCAGCAGGTCGGACACCTGGAACCAGTCCAGTCCCCCCGGCTCCGGGCTCCCCGTGCCTGGAGCATAGGCCGGATCGAAGCCGTCAATGTCGACCGTCACATAGACCTTGGAAGACAGAGATTCGACCGCATGGACGATCCAGTCGGGATCTTCGAACGCCTGGCGGGCTGTGACGGGGGCGAGCCGGTTCTTTCGCATGAAGCGGTGCTCTTCCAGGCTGTATGACCGGATTCCCACCGCAGTCACGGGCACGCCAAGCTCCCAGACCCGCCGCATGACGCATGCATGGCTGAATGGCGACCCCTGGTACTGATCGCGGAAATCGGCGTGAGCGTCGATCTGGAGGACGCTGAGCTTCTTGTATCGCGATCGGACAGCTCTAACGAGCCCGGCGGAGATCGCGTGTTCCCCGCCCAGACCGATCAGGAACTTGCCGTCGCGGACCAAGCGGCGGGCGGCACGGTATATGTTCTCGTGCATTTCAGCGGGGCCGGCGGTGTTCGGTTCCATGGGTGGCAGCGTGGCGATCCCGCACGAGAGGAACTCTCGCCCGTATTCCTCGTCGAAATCCTCGAGCTGGTAACTTGCGGAGATGACAGCCTGCGGGCCGGCGCGAGAGCCGGTTCTGAAGCTCGATGTGGCGTCGTACGGCACGGGCAGAATCGCGTAGCGGGCCCGTCGGTAGTCGCACTCGCGACCAGATAATCCGAGGAATTGCTCGGTATTGACTGGCACGACAATCCTCCAGAGAGGTGGTACCTGTGGCGCAGCCCTTGCTCCCGTTGGAGCCACTTTCGCTGCCGGCGGTGATATGATGCCCGCGAAATCGCGGATCGGCAAGCTCGATCGAGTGAATCGGCGTCGCTATCCTGTTGACGTTTGGAGCTGGTCCGGGCATATAGATGCGTAAGAAACCGAGGCTTCGGTTCGACCGGCGCCTGGAACGGCCTAGCGAGGGATCCAGCCATGACCCATATTGTTACCGCACGCTGTGTCAACTGTCGTTACACGGACTGCGCCACTGTATGCCCGGTGGAGTGCTTCTGGGAGACGGAAGATCCGGCCATGCTGGTGATAGACCCCGAGACCTGCATCGACTGCGGCTTGTGCATCCCCGAGTGTCCGGTACACGCGATATATGCGGAGGATGAGCTTCCGGAGCCGTATGCTGAGTGGCTCGCCAAGAACGCGGAGCTGTATTCCGGCGGCGCGAATATTACGGAGAAGAAGGATCCTCTGCCGGGCGCTCTGACGCTTGAAGAGATCCAGGAGAAGGAGAAGGGACAAGGTTGGGATATCAGCGAACCCGGAGGCACGTGATCCTCCCGTGATTTTCCAGATTCGACGAAAGGGGCCTTGCGGCAGTGGCGCACGAACCGCGCCCGCGGCGCTGGTTTGCCTATTGTTCGCCGGCGGGTGCGCGGAACCGAAGCAGGGGCCGGTTGTTTTCTACCTGGACGGCGCAGGTTGGTACAGCAGCGCCGACTCCGTGAAACAAGGTCTGCGGGATGCCGGGTACGAGGGCGAGTTCAGCACGTTTTCCTGGAGCGCTTATCTTGGTCCCGCTCACGATCACTTCGTTAACGCGAGCAGCAAAGGCATTGCCCGGAGGTTGGCCGGGAGGATCGAGAAGGCCCGCCGCGACGATCCCGGCGGTCGCATCACGGTGATGGGCCTCTCGGCCGGAACGGTCGTCGTGCTCGGGGCGCTCGAGGTACTTCCCCAGGGCGTCCAGGTGGATGACGTCGTGCTTCTATCCTCTTCCGCCTCTTCGCAGCACGACCTTACCCGAGCGATGGGTCGTGTACGCCGCAATCTGTACGCGACGTGCAGTCCACACGACGGCATTCTCGGCGGTATGGTGATCAACGCTGACGGCAAACCCGGTCCGCCTGCGGGCCGTGTGGGTTTTCGCATGCCGCGGAAGCGCGACGACAAGACGAAAGCCGCCTACGATCGCGTGATTAACCTTCAATGGCGACCGACATATCTTGCGTTTGATTGGGATGGCGGTCATACTAGTGTTACGAACCGAAAGCTTGTTGCTTCGGTAATCGCCCCCAGGTTGTTTTCGGAGGAACCGTTCCCGTTGGATCGATCCGTGACGGATCGCGTGGCCGCGAGAAACTCAGGAGGCTGACGGTGAGGTTCGCTGTTTACATCACTGGTGTTGCAGGTTTTGCAGGGCTGCTGCTCCTCCAATCAGGTTGTGGTCCGGGGAAAGCCTACGACAGGGCGTCCGTAGCCGAGAAACGCGGCGAGATCGACAAGGCCTATGACGACTACTGTCGGGCCGCCCGCAGGAATCCCGGCAACGGTTCGGTCCAGTCCGGCATCAAGCGCACGGGCCCGGTTGCTTCCGCCCGCTACCAATCGCAAGCCCTCTCCGCCATGGAGGAGGATCGCTACGTCGATGCCTGGAAGCTCCTTATGCGGGCGATCGAGATTAGCCCCAACAATCCCAGTGCCGTTTTTCTAGTCCGGAAGCTCGAGAAGGAGCACGGTGTCGAGATCGCGGATGCGAGGGCCGCATGGCGACGCCAAGGTTCCCTCGCACTGAAGATCGACACTCCGCAGGGTTCACTTGCCAGGCAGGAAGCCACCGTGCCGCCCGCATTCGAGGAGGATGGAGTCCGGTTCGCGCGGGCAGCCGGTCCATCGGAAGACTCGGTCAAATCGTGGCTTGCGAGCCTTCCCAAAAGCGATCCCCGCGATATCGACGAACCACCTCTGGAGGGGGACAGCCGGCCGCTCGATGACGCGTCGGAGGAGGGCGCCGTCGCCGAGCCACGAATCGCCGCGGCCCCTCCTGTGGAGACCCGCCCGGAGGTCCGCGCTCGGGCCCTGACCGGGGGTGGCAACAGTTTACAGGGTCGCCCTACCGGCCGTGCAGCCCCGCGTCACGTCGTGCATCCGGCGGACTCGATGCAAGCATCGCACCAGTCGGACGAGGTAGGTGCGGGGGGTAGGCAGGCTTCGCGGCGAGAGCCGTCCCGGCAGCGCGACGATCTCTTCGTTCTCCGCACTCTGAGCAAAGAGAACAGGCGGTTCACCCGACGGGCACTCCTCGTTGACGGCATCGTTGCGAATCTGAAAGACACGGACGACGATCTCGATGCCGACATCGATCTCTATGACGGGGACCAGCGGATCAAGAAGATTCGCAGCCTGGAGATCGGCCAGTCGAAGACCTTCCGCGGGCGTTCCGGCAAACTGTACGACCTGACGATCCTGAGCATCCATCACAAGTCGCACACCGTTCGCCTCGGCGTCAAGCCGACACCTGAGCACGGCGCGGAGGACGCGTGACGGAGCCGAGAATCAGAGCCGCGCGCGGTCAGCGATCGATTCCAGCGGGCCAGCGCATTCGAGCGCCAACCGCTCCCTCACGGTCGCGGCTCTGATCCTGATCTAGGACCCTTCAAGGACGGACCGCCGTGGATCCCACATCGCGCGACAGCCCGCATCATCAGGTTCTTTGTCTTGTCGCCGATGACGAGGCCGCGGATCTTTGTCCCTCCGCCATTCGCTACCTCCAGGTTGGCCTGATCGACGAGCCTATCGAAACCGTTCTCGTGGTTCCGGAAACCGCCCGAGCCCTCTCGCTGGAGAGCGGCCGGACCGTGATGGTCACGTATCGGCAGGTGCAATGGCCCCTGGCACACTGGGCTCGCCGTAATCTCATCGCCGAAGTCCACCGGCGAATCAGGTCTCTTCAGGCGGATGCGTCCATCGTCGTACACGCGTGGTCCGCCTCGTCGTCGCTCATGGCTGCGAGGTTGGCGGAGGCCCTCGGCGGCGAGCTCGTGCTGACCGTGTCCGACACGGCGGCGATGGACAGCCCTGAGGGCTCAGACGTTTACTCGAAGGCCGCTGCTCTGGTCGCCTCCTCGGACCACATCCGTCAGGCCATCGAGACCACGACAGTTGGCACAAAGATTTTGGAGACCATCTCGCCGGGCGTTGTCGCCACTTCCGGTCCGGCAGCGTTCAGCAATCCACAGCGAGCACCCTCGCTCATCTTCGCGGGGAGCCTGTCGGCGGATAGCGGTTTGGAAGTCCTCCTGCACGCGGTCAAGCTCGTTCTCCCACATCACCCCAACCTCTCGACCTTCGTCATTGGCAAAGGCAATGCCGAGGGTCATTTCAGGCAACTCGTCGAAGCCTTTGATCTCGGTATGGATGTGACATTCACCGGTCGGCTCGATGAGTGGCGGGCCGCCATCCAGGCCGCGGACATCTTCTGCGTGCCCGGCGGTTCGCGCGTCTTTCGCGAGGAACCGATTCAGGCGCTGGCGACCGGACTCGCGACGATCGTTCCGCAGGATACCGTATGTGACGGTTTGATCGATCAACAGACGGCGCTTCTCTTTTCACCAGGGGATCCCGCCTCTTTGGCCCAGCGGATTCGTCGCCTGTTGGAAGACCGCGCGTTTGCCCGGACCATTGCGGCGTCGGGTCAGGCGTACGCGCGGACACACCACTCAATCTCGCGGATGGTGGCCGAATATGTTGAGTTGTATCGGCGTTTGGATCCACGGGCGAAATCGCTCCCGATGCCCGCGCCCGATAATCAGCCGGAATCTTGAGCCGCGTCGGCCGGGCTGTGTGTCATCGTCCTGGCACTACATTCGCGGACGCTGAACCGTCCGAGTATTCGCCGTACTTCTCACAAGTCTCCGTCTCTCCTCGTTTGATTCACCGCAACCGGCATCCATACAATGGAATGTGAGACAGGAACTGAGCGTGACCGAACCGCCCGGCGGATGCTGAGCACCGGCACGGCGCCTGTCTCGCAAGGGCACAAAGGGAATCAAGGGGAGAAGAAGCATGAACCACCGAAAGACTCACTACGCCGCGATCGTCGTCACACTCTTGTCGACCGCACTCACGGCCTCCACCGGTTGTCATCAGCCCGAATCGTGGTCCTACACGGGGCCGCGCGTCTACCTGATTGAAGGTGAGGCGGACGAGGCATCCGACGGGCTGGCGGTCATCCGCCAGGAGCTCGAAGCTCGGGAGATTGGCGCCAAGCTCTACCGTCCCGACAACTGGTTGAAGATCGTTGTGGATATCGATGCGAAACCTGATGAGGAGGTCATCCTGGTCGGGCACGGGCACGGCGCGTTCCTGGCGACGCAGGTCGTTCGTCACTACGCCCAGCGGCACAAGACGAAGTTCATCGAGGCGGTCTTCACGCTGGACGCGTTCAACAAGGATTGGCCGCACAACGCCTGCGAGCGTGGCCAAGGCAACCCGCACGTCCAGCCGATGCCTACACCGATCGGCCATAACGCGATGAAAGTGCGGAACTACGTACAGCAGGACCCCTGGTCGCAGCGATGGGGCAGCGACCTCGTGACCACGCGCGGCTCGAATATCGCGTTACACCATCCCTATTACTGGTACGACGATTATTGGGATCGACGCGACGTTACCGGCCAACACCTGCGTGACCTGGTCGAGGGCGACGACGTTCAGCACGAGACGATTGACAACCAGGACGAATTACTCCAACGTATCATCCTGATGTGCCGAAAGGCGGCACTTTCACCGTATCACTACACGCCGCCCGAGCACCATCCGGATGTCAAGGCAAAGCCGAAAGCAGAGCCAAAGGAAGAAGCGGCAGGAGAAACACAGACAACCTGAGCAATCGGCCTACCGGCTTTCCTGGAAAATCGGAATACCAACAGCGGTGCTGGCATTGGTTGCCGGCACCGTTTTTGTTGCGCAGTTGCTCGACACGCGTAGCATGTTCAGCGCGATCAGACGCGTCGAGGAGACACGCCTCTTTTCACTGCGGGATGACGATGCCGCTTCATGGCGCGTTCCCCGAGAGCCCACATGGGACGATGTCCGCGTCGCCCACAATACCGCTCTCAAGACACACCCGCTCCTGCGCAAGCATGAGTCAATGGCCCGATTGCTGTTCCTGCTCGTCGGTGTGAATCGCGGAGAGCAGGATCCCGTTTCGGCCTTTGCGATCGCTACGCCCTTGGCCGAGGCGGACCCGGAGAACCTGGTCACGAGACTGGCTTTTGCCACGCTTGCCGACATTCGGGCCTACGACGATTCCATAACGGCGCCATCACCAGAAGAGCGATTCGCACACGTGCGGCAGATCGTCGAGAGCCTCCGTCCGGCCGAGCAGGCTACGCTCTACAACGCCGAGTTCGCCGACACGTGGCACGGCGTCGTTCGCGGCTTCATCAAGCGGCCCGACGTTGCGGTCTCTCTGGCGGAAGCCGTGGGGGGTTATCTCATCGAGGACCAGTACGAGGCCTTGCCGATCATCCGCGATCGGTTCGCCGCCTTGGCCGCCGCTCTGAAGGAGAGCGGACACGAACAAGAGGCTGGACAGTGCGTCGCGTGGATCGCCCGTCTCACCCTGGGGCTGATCAAGGCGGATACGGACACCGGCACACGGCTGCTCTGTGCCGAGTTGCTCGCCCAGACTCTGGACGAAGACTCCGTCGCCGCGGACGGCTTGCGACGGCTCACGCGGGATTACCGCGCCGCCGTAGCGGCGGCGCCCGTCGATATGGCGGACCAGTCGTTCAGTACCCGGCCCGCAGTGGACCCCGACGCTTACCGGGCGGCCCTCCGTTCCCTGGTCGTCGCCTGTGTCTTCGGCCTGGCAGCATCGGGCGGCGCTGTTGTCTTTGTCGTCGCCGGTCTGGCGGCGGTCTTCGGCGCAATCGTCGCGCGCGGCAAACGACCGCACCGCCTTGAACTGAAACGGTCGATCTATGCCGTGATGCTCGTCGCCTTGATTCCTGCGACTGCCGTTGCCGTGATTGTCGTCCGATGGCTGGCGGCTTGCGGACTCCATTCACAGTTCTGGGGTTACTTCGTGGCATGTTGCGTGATTGCCGCCGGCGCCCTGGGTGCCGCGGCGTTGGCGTCGTGGATGATTGCCCCCGCTGCGGGGACCCGCTGGCGCGTTGTTGTTTGCGGTCTGCTCGCTGCGGCTGCAACGCTGGTGGCCTTGGCGCCTCCGCCTGCTGTCACGCGGATGTGCCGGAGCTTCGACCTGTGGGCGGGCTTCGCCTGGGTACTGCTTCCGGGGGTGTTCGTCTTGGGCGCGGCGGCGCTGTTCCTCTGTCCGGCTCGGTTCCGAACGATGGCCATGGCCGCGGCGCTACTGTGGTGTGCGAACAGTGTTGCTGCGTTGACAATCCTGCAATACCACGGCGCGGCCGACAAACGCTACCAGCAGTCCGTCTTACAGGGCCGGCGCGATGAGATTACCGCCCGTCTCGGTGCGAATTGGCAGGACACGTATCTCTCCGCCGCACGTGAGGCACTGAACGCCGGGGCTTCCTGAGGTAAGTCCGCGAATCGCGATCCGGAGGCCGACGCCACATTTGGGGTCCCCCCCGGTAATAGGAGCCTACGGGAAGCGTCGTGCCCCCCTACAGGCGTTGCCATCCGGCGATACCTTGCAAAAGCCTGGTTTTTGGATATAATGGTCTGTTGAGTCTGCAGAGAGCCCGCAAGATTCACAGATCGCCAATTGCAGGAGGAAGAAGCATGTACGCAATCAGGTCTCACTTGCCCCGTGTGACATCATTGGCACTGGCAATCGCCCTGATGGCCACACCCTCGGCGTTTGCGGATCTCACCCTCGGCCCGGAGGAACTTGTCCAGGCCGGCGGTCTCGACATCGGCGTCTCGGGATACTCCGTTCCTTCATATGCAGACTGGAACGGCGACGGCCTCATGGACCTCATCCTCGGCGAAGGCAGCGGCTCGTACACACCCAAGGTTCGCATCTATCTGAACGGCGGAAGCGTTTCCAGCCCCGCCTTTTCGACCTACTCCTACGCCCAGTCCAACGGTAGCGACCTGACCGTTCCAGGCAGCGGCTGTCTCGGTATCTACCCGCGTGTCGTGGATTGGGACAATGACGGCAGAAAGGACCTGCTCGTCGGGCAGGCCGACGGCAGTGTGAAGCTCTTTCGCAACACAAACTCCGATACCGCCCCGATGTTCGATGGCGGCACGTTCTTGCAGATCGGCGCGCCCGGCTTCAAGGGCGACATTGACGTGGGCTACCGTGCCACGCCGAATGCCGTTGACTGGAACAATGACGGCAATAAAGACCTCGTCGTCGGCGCGCTCGACGGGCTGATTCACCTCTTCATCAACGAAGGTACCGACAGCGAACCCGACTTCCAGAGTGAGAGCTTTGCCCAGGCTTACGGCAGTTCTCTCTTGGTGCCGTCCGCCCGGTCCAGCCCGGTGATCCTCGACCTGGATGACGACGGCAAGAAGGACCTCCTCGCCGGCAACACAAACGGCCAACTCGTCTTTTACAGCAACACAGGCACAGATGCTGCGCCGACGTTCGGCGATTACTCATACATGGAGGCCGATGGCGTCGTGATCGACCTTCCGGACTCACCGCGATCGAGACCGTTCGTTTGCGACTGGACAAACGACGGTCTGCTCGACGTGCTCATCGGCGCCGGCGACGGCAGCGTCCACCTCTACCAAGGCGTGCCCGAACCGACGACGCTGGGCCTCTTGATGCTGGCCGTGTTTCTCACTCCGCGGAGACGTCGCTGAGCATCACCAAGACTCTGCACAAGTGAATGCGACTACATGGTGCGGACATAGCGCCCACCTGCGGTGCAGCCGTCGCGCACATCGAAGAGGCGAAGCATCCGTACTGTTCCGAGATTCTCGATGGCAGCATAGCATCGTCACGGAGGCGCTTGGCGCAGGAGACGCCGGGCACATTCTCTGTTGGTGTTCCAGGGAAGTCGGGCGGATGGCACGTGTGCGAAGGCGGTCGCGGCGCTCTTGGAGGAGTCCGGGCATCTGGAAGACGTGTTCGGCGCGGTCTCTCCGCGTATCGCGCGTGAGGAATGGCGGTATCGAACGTATTCCAGAACGGACTCCTTGTGGTACCCATTCGTGCGGCGGTGACAAGGAGGCACGCTACTACCCGAGCATTCTGTAACAGGAGAGGGTATGCACATGGCGGAAACTGGTTTTCCGGAGATGGTGCGACGATTGCCCAAAGCGGACGTTCCCTTTCCGGGCGTTCGCGTGTGGATTTCTCAGGGCGAAGACCATCAGGTTGTGTTCATCGATGTCGATGCGATCGGAGAGGTGCCGCCACATAGCCACGGCGAGCAATGGGAGACGATCATCGAGGGCGAAGTGGAGTTGACCGTCGGCGACCGGACGAGACGGTTCGGCCCCGGCGAGTCGTTCCACATTCCCGCCGGCGCCGTGCACTCGGCGAAGTTCCTGTCACACTACCGGTCGGTCGGCATGTTTGCGGAGCGGGACCGGTACAAGGCGAAAGCCCCCTGATCCCGCTTCAATCCGGCGCTGTCGGCCGCCCCAGGAAGAGTGAGACGGCTAGAAGAGCAGTTCGATGAACGGCTGGATGTCGTCGCCGTTGGCAAACCCGTCCTCGTTAACGTCTGCCGGGCACGTATCCGGCCAGACCAGGTTGCCGATCAGAACCTGGACAAAGGATGGGACATCGTCCATGTCGACGGCGCCGCTGTAGTCCACGTCGCCTGCAAGACACGGCATCTCTCCGCCGACGAAGGCGATCCCCGCTGGGTTGGTGATGCCGTCGGCCACAAGCCGGGTTTCTCCGAAGTCGAGGGCATCGCCGTCCGCGTTGAGGTCTTCGAGAAGATAGACACTTCCTGGCACATCGTTTGAGGCGACGTACAACACGTCAGTGCCGACGTAGGTCACGACTGCGGGCGTGTCCAGACCCTGGGTGTAAACAACCGCTTCGCCGAAGTCGAGCACGTCATCGTCCGCATTGAGATCCTGAAGCCGCATGACGGTCCCTTCGGCGGGGCGCGTGAGGTAGGCGATGTCGTCGCCAAGCGCAGTCATGTCATAACCCGGGTCGATGTTCTCCGCATAGCTGATGTTCTCCGCGAAGTCGAAGTAGTCGCCGTCGGCGTTCAGATCGTGAAGAATGCGGACCGGAATCTGGGTTTCGTCTTGCGCGAGTAGGAGCTTCGCATCCGGGCGAACGGCGACGGCGAGCGGCGAGGTCAGCCCGTCGGCAATCTGGATCGCTTCACCGGCGTCGAGGGCGTCACCGTCCTGGTTGAGGTCCTGGAATCGGCAGAGCGCGCCTGCGGCGGCGTCTGCCGAGAGAAGAGTGCCATTCGGGTGGCACGCCAGACCGGCGGGCGTCGACGCCACTGAGCCGGCAGGGAACTCGGCATAGAGCAGAATCTCGCCGGCGTCGAGGGCGTCACCGTCCTCGTTCAGGTCCTCCAGGACGAAAATGTTCGCGTTGTGGGCGTCAATGACAAAGAGGCGGCTCGAGTCGCCGTCGATCGGGCCAAGATTGGGGGGCAGGGCGTCGGCGTAAATAGAGACCTCCGCGAAATCGAGAAAATCGCCGTCCTCGTTGGCGTCGTCGAGCTTGAGAACCTCGCCCGGCCGTGTGATGAAGATCGCTGGCCGCTGCGCATAGGCTGCCGCGGGGATGCATGTGAGCAGGGCACAACACAGGCACGTGGCGCTATGAGGCAAAGAGAAGATAGGCATGGTCTGGCGGTTCCAAGATGTACCGTCCGCGCGTCCCCCAGCGCCAAATAGTCCGAGCACTTCTGGCGAACGGGACACGCGAGGTGTTCGTCCTTCTCCGTCAGACGCCGAGGATAACACGGATTGTAGTTGTGGCCAACGGACTGCAGCGCGATCCCTCACTCTTGCCCCGTGCTCTGTTACGCCCCGAATGAGGGATTCCGAGGGTGTCACTGGCGGCTTGTCCGCCAGTGTTTTGTGCGTATTCGCCGACAAGATCGCACTGGCGGGCAAGCCGCCAGCGGCACCCATCATCTGATCAGTCACGAAGCACCAGGACGGACTCGACGAAGAGCCGCGCCACGCGTATTGTGGATCGCAACTGCATGAAGCCGCCCCAGGGACGGCGCGTGCCTCGCAATCGACGGAGACAGACTCATGACGGACAAGCCGATCCCAATCCGCGTCGGGCATTCTCCGGACCCGGACGACGCGTTCATGTTCTACGCGCTGGCGAAGGAGAAGATCGACACCGGGCCGTACCGCTTCTCGCACGAAATGGCCGATATCGAATCGCTGAACCGGCGTGCCGAGACGGGCGAGTTGGAAGTCACGGCAATCTCGATTCATGCCTATCCCTACATCCGTGACAAGTACGCACTCTTGGCTTGTGGATCAAGTATGGGCGACGGCTACGGGCCGATGGTTATCACCCGCGAACCCTGCGAGTTGTCGGAGCTGCGCGGCAAGACGATCGCCATCCCCGGCGAACGCACAACGGCCTTCCTGGCGTTGAACTTGTGCCTGGGGGCGGGAACCTTCTCGCACAAGGTCGTGATGTTCGACGGGATTCCGGACGCGGTCGCCCGGGGCGACGTCGATGCCGGCCTGATTATTCACGAAGCGCAATTGACGTTCGCGAGGCTGGGCCTGCACAAGGTGGTAGACGTCGCCGAATGGTGGGGCGAGCACACGGGCTTACCGTTGCCGCTCGGTGGTAACGTGATCCGTCGCGACCTGGGCGACCGGCGGATGCGGGAAGTCGCCCGACACCTGAAGGCGGCCATTCAATATGGCCTCGACCATCGCGAGGAGGCTATTGCCTATGCGCTGGAATTCGGCCGGGGATTGGATACCGATTTAACTGACCGGTTCGTCGGGATGTACGTGAACAAGTGGACGCTTGACTACGGCGAACGGGGCCGCGAGGCGGTACGCCGACTTCTGGCCCACGGCTTCGAGGCGGGCCTTGTCCCGGCCCCTGGAGAGATCGAGTTTGTGGGGTAGTGTGCGCTGCTCAAGTGCTTTGTCGCGCATAAATATGTGGTGGGTGGGTGGTACGGGCGCCTCGCCCGTGCAAGACCATGGCAACCCGATTTCGCACGGGCGGGACGCCCGTACCCCCCGATGGTTTAGGCGTGACACAGCGCTAGGCCGCCGGCTCGAATCGGAAGACGGGATCAAACAACTTCGCGCCGATGATCTCGGCGACCATCGGGTCCTTGATCAGGGCGAGCTTGATCGTGTCGACGGTGAAGCGCGTGTCATAGTTGCTCTCGATCGCGCGCCCCATGCCTTCGAGGATCAACAGGTCGCTCTCCTCCGCAGCCCTGCAACACTCGAGCGATAGGTTGGTCAGGTCGATGAGCGGTTCGCCGCATCCGGATGCGACGACGGTCACCTGAGCTTGCCGCACGCACTCGTCAAGACGTGGATCGATCCTGCGGCATTCTTCCAGAAGCGAGATCAACTCGGATGCCGTGATGTCGTTGAGGGCGGGCTTGGTGTTGGCGGCGAGGACGACGCGGATGTCCGACCTGATGAGGTGGCGGACCAGCGGCAACACACCCAGCACGATGTCCGGTCCCGCGTTGTCGACGAAGAACAGCGCCTGCCGATAGGCGTGGCGGCGTTGTCTCAACCGAAGGGCCCACGCGTCGAGATGGTCAACAGGCCAAGGCCTGGCCCGAATCCTGTCGCGCGAGGCGATGAACTCGAATCGGTCTTTTTGGAATGCGTCGGCTACGGCCTTGGAGCCCATGTCGAAGATGTTGCCGGCGAACAGGCCCCGGACGAGGCGTTCGAGCCGGCCGGACGGGGGGCCGTCGTCGATGTCGCCGAGCACGCGTCCGAGCATCCGTAGCGCAGCTTTGTTCTCCCGGTGCTTCAGATCGGTGAACGGGTCACCAAACCCTTGAGCTGCGAACTGCTCCTCGCGGAATCGTGTCAACTCGAGAACGCTGAGGCAGCCGCGCAACGCCGGGTTGCGACGGAGGTCGGCCAGGCCTGCCAAGTAGTCGCGGCGGAAGTCGGGCCACCGCTCGTGGTCCCGGAGCGTCCCTTCGCCAAGCGGCAGCGCGGCGAGCGTGTCGATGTGATTCTCGAAGAGGTCTAGCCAGTAGTTACGGACGACCGGCCCGTCGGCGAGAAGGTCCTGCAGGCAAGGTCGGTAGGAAGTGGGATTTGCGATCAGCGGCAAGACTGCCATGATTGGACTGCCTCGGCCGACAGGGGCGTCGGCCGCTACGAGCTCTGATCAGAGCCGCGCGCGTAAGCAAGCGGTTCCCGATGAGTCCGGACGGGCTGTCACACTCGCGCGATGACCGCTCCCTGACGGTCGCGGCTCTGCTCTTCGACGGCCGACCGGAGGGCGGCCGGTGCGCACAGCAGTGGCCCGTTGGTTAATGTCGTTTACGGTGCCGGATACAGCCTGGACCGTATCGGATCGCCGGCATTCGGGCAAGTTCTCTGGATTCGGATCAACCTTGCGGCGATGTCCGGGTCTATAATCAAGATGATGCGACGCGTGGAACAACACCGGGCTCTTAGCTGGGCCGTGTGTTTGGGTGCGGTGTTCGCGACGGGCACTGCATCCCGGGGGGACATCTTTCACATCAAGGACGGGGAGGACATCGAGGTCGAAATCCTGGCGGACGGCGGCGATTACTACCAGGTGCGGACGAAGTTCGGCGTCGTCGACATCGCCAAGGATTGGATCGAGACGATCGAGGAACGCCCGTCGCCCTGGCGCCTCTACGAGAAGAAGCGGACGGCTTGTCCCGAAACCGCGGATGCGCACTACAAGCTCGCGACGTGGTGCGACCGGCGAGGTTTGATTGCGGAATACTTGGCGGAACTGGAGGCCGTGCTGAAGCTCGATCCGGACCACGCCAAGGCCCGTCGAAGGCTCGGATACGTCCTGAAAGACGGCGCCTGGGCTCGCAAGGCTTCACCGAAGAAGCCAGACCCGAGCGAGTTGGAGGCAAGGCGGCGGGAGCGTGAGGAAGAGGAGTTCGTTCGCAAGTCCATCGCGGAATGGACCGTGAAGATCAAGGCCATCTATCGCGGACGCCTGGAGGACCGGGAAGCACGGTCGGAGAAGTTTCGCAAGGGTCGGGACCTGATTCTCGCGATCGACGACCCACTGGCCGTGTTCGGGCTGACGCGTGTGTTGAGCACGGGCAACGAGGCGTGTCGGCTGCTTCTGGTCGAGTCGCTGGCGCGTTTCGAGCAGGACGAGTCCACCCTGAATCTGGTTGTGATGACGTTGCTCGATCCTTCGCCGGACGTTCGCAAACAAGCGGCGATGGCGCTACCCGTGCGGAAGGACGACCGTGTCGTCGAACGGCTTCGCGGTGCGCTGAAAAGCGACGAGGAGCACGTGCTTCGCAATGCGGCGGCGGCGCTGGGTGTCATGAAGGCGCGGGCAAGCGTCGAGGACCTGGTCGGCGTGCTATCAACGGAAGCCCGAAAGCGCGTGTTGGTCTCGCGTCCCGTGATGCTGGACGAGATACGACTCGTGTTCGTCCGGCCGACATGGTGCCGCCATCGGTGGCGCAGGGTCCGCTACGTGCCGCGGACCATCGGCGTGCTGGATTGGGGCGGGTCGATGATCGGCACGGAATCGTATTACGAAATGCAGACGGTCTCGGTCTATCGCACGGAAGTGCAAGAGGCGCTGATTGCGATCACGGGGCAAAACTTCGGGTTCGATGAGGATGCCTGGCTGGTTTGGTGGAGGGGGCAGGCGAAGGATGAAGGATGAAGGCTGAGGGATGAGGGAGGCGGGTTGAGAGGTTGAGCCGGATTCGTTGAAAGCCCCTAGTGCTCTGTCACTGGTCAACTGATGGATGCCACGGGCAGCTTGTCTGCCCGTGCCGCACTGGCGGGCAAGCCGCCAGTGGCACTCATCTTACCCTCGTATCCCTCACAGGACGCGTGACGGAGCACTAGCCCCTGGCGGAAGCCAGGGGTCCACGCAGTCGAAGTTAGGGGTTCACGCACACGCAAAACCCCACAACGCCACAGTGCGGAGCACTCTCCAGCAACAGTTCAACTCGCCTCCACGTGGAAGAGCCGCGGACTTTCAGTCCGCGCGGTGACTCCCGGCACGGAGGGCCTCGCATCTGAGAAAGGCCGCGCGGACTGAAAGTCCGCGGCTCCTCAAGCGCGCGTTCCGCTCGAACCTACCGTGCCGAATCGCGTATAATAAGAAGAGGCGTCTAAAACGCCGCGACAGGGGGAACCTCGATGCGATCCTTCGCGATCAGTGTGCTGCTCTCGGCCACTCTTCTTCTGTGGCCTGGTGCGATCCGTGCTGATGCGTTCAC
>JBDRKQ010000175.1:0-6541 GCA_043813895.1 Planctomycetota bacterium | reverse complement strand
TTCCGGGCCATAGTCGTACACGTCGTCCTGATCGTTGACGGCCACGATTCGCACGCGTCCGGCGGACTCGAGCGGCTGATCGTAAATCCGCTCGGCGATCGCCGAGGCCAGGTGATGCGTGAACGTCGCAATGCCGCAGCGACGCGGAACATACGAACCGATCAGCGCGACGGAAGTTCGTGATGTGCCAGGCCCGTCGTTTCGCGGTACAGTGTTTCGTGTCACCATCATTCCTCCGAGACGCCGCGCCACACGCGGGCCATCAGCGCTACGGGCGCGACAAAGCCGGTGAAACGGCCGCATGGATTGTACTCGTTGCCAGGCCGCTGCGATACGAGTGGCCGGATACTGGGGCAGGATGAGGGTTGGTGCGAGGGTTCAGGGTTCGGGCGTTGCCTGCTCAGGGATTAAACGAGCGACGCCTGCCGATTCCGACGACTATGCAGCCATGATCGGCTCCCGCGCCTTACTTGGCGCAGGCACCCGCACTCAAGATTGGGATTGGCGTCGCCTCAGGCAGGTATCGGCACCACGTAAGCCGCTTACGCAGTCTCTATACCCTGCTTACTCGGTCCCGATCTCACCGTGAGACGGACCCTATATCAGCTTGACACTGACCAGCCGGTGCGGGGCACGAACGCTACACCCGTTAGCCGGAACGGTACGTCGCAGAAGGCTGAGCGACCACAACCTCGCTGAGCGGCTCGGTGCGCCGCGGCTCGACTACAGACTGGGTACACACACCCTCGGGGCCGATGCTGATCAAGATACCCAGATACTTTGGGATGTTTGCCCAGGGCGGGGGTTTCGGGTGAGGGGCGCCGGGTAATTGCAGAGCGCGAGTCTGGTACGTTAGTTCGCCTTCGACAAGGCGAACGAGGGCAATTCGTCTGGTCTTGGCGTATTCGATCGCACCCTTTCGGAAACCGTTAGTTGAAAACAACATTCCCTTCTGCGCATTGGCAGCGCGGAGCTTGTCGGCCAGTACCTGAACTTCCTTGCGCTCAACGGGGCGAGCGTGGTCCTTGCACTCGATCAGGATGAGAAAGTCTACATTCAACTGGGAGAAGCGGGCTGTAACATCTATCTTGTAGCTGCCGTCGGGTGTCGAGACCGTTTCTAGGTGGTGAACCTGAAATCCTGGCAGATCGCGGCCAAGTGCCTGGAGCAATCCCGCGACTTCCTTCTCGTATTCGTCGGAACTGATCGAAGTGCGGTGCTCGTCTCTGGGAGTAGGGATCATAGTCGTCTTCGGCCTAACGAAAAAACACTCAGTGCGCGGGGCTGCGCCCCGACTGCAATCGAACACCAGAACTATACTCGTGTGCCCGATGTCCTGCAATCGTGTACGGTGTGTCCCTTGACGGTTACGTTCACGCACATCGCGGCGAACACTACATCGCAGATTGTGCCCTAGATCGATCCGTCGCGCTACGCCAGCTTCCTTGCGATTTCCTCGTCGAGAATCTTCCGCACAGTCAGAGCGATGATGGCCCTACCGCTCTTGCGGAAGAAGGCATCGATCTCGCGGAGGGCATCGCGGGTGTAGTCGAAAGAGACAAAGAACCCCTTCTCGCGGGTCATGGCGGCCTCGATCTGGTCGATGTCGGGTCGGCCTATCTTGACCATCTGCTTGACCTGAATCGGGAACCAGTCGCCCGCGAACATCGGCAGCAAACCGGCGCTACATCCTGAACGCTGAACCCTACGACTACTATCGCGTGGCCGCCAGAACATCGGCCTTCGGTAACTCCGCGACGGCGCACACGGTGTCGGCGGCGCCGTAGTAGATCAACAACGTGTCGCCAAGATCGATCACGCCGGTCGGGAACACCACGTTCGGTACAAAACCTTCTCGTTCGAAGTCGGCCTCGGGCACAAGAATCGGCTCTGACGACTTGCGGACGATGCGGTGCGGCTCATCGAAATCCAGCAGAAGTGCGCCGGCGGAGTACGCCCCCACTTCACTGTCGTCGGTCGGCCTGGCACAGCCGTGGTAGATCTCAAGCCAGCCATCGGAAGAGCGAATCGGAGGCGCACCCGCTCCGACTCGACCAGCATCCCAGCTAGAAACGCTCCCCAGCACGATCTCGTGCCGGCCCCAGTGGATCATGTCCCCGGAACGGGCCAGCCAGATTTCCGGTTGCGTAAAAGGCGTTCCGCCGAGCGGGCGATGCAACGCGACGTACTCGCCGTCAATCTGTTCGGGCAGCAGCACGACGTCCTTGTTCTCGATCGGGAAAATCACGCCGTGCCGCGTGAACGTCTGAAAGTCCGTCGTTGACGCCAGCGAGGTTGCGGGGCCGTGACGTGAGACCGCGACGTACGTGAACCAGTACTTGTCGCCGATGCGTGTGATGCGGGGATCCTCGACGCCGAACTCCTCGAACTCGCCGTGCGGTTCGAACCGATCGTCGTCTTCGCGATCGATTGAGCGGCCGTCGCCGCTGTGCAGGATCCGCAGGTGCGAGGCAGATGTCAGGCGGACCAGACCGTCGCGCTTTCGCCGGACGACCCGGGCGTCTGAAGAATCGATTTCGTCGTTGGCGATCCAATCCACTGTCAGGCCCGCACCGGTGTGCCAGCGCGGCAGAGCGGTATAACCCTCGCGTCGCTCGCGCGGCCGCTCCGCCACCCGTGCGAGCATAATCACCTCATCACCGAACGCGATCGCTCCTGGGTTAAATGTGCCGACGATCTCAAGATCGTCGCGCGACGGTCTCAGGTCGCCGGGTTGGCACAGACAGGCGTTGAATAGACGACGAATCATGGATTGCCTCCCGCGTTCGCCATACGAATGGCCTCGATCGCCATCGCCACTGGCTACTGACAGACATGTTCGGTCACTGCGGCTTGAAGAACAGCAGGGCCGTGCCGGCGACAGCAATCACCGCGCCAACGACCGCCCTGGAGCTGATGCGCTCCTTGTATATGACTACCGCGAACGGCAACAGGAACACCGGAGTCAGCGAGCATAGGGTTTGAGCGACACCGAGTGGAGCGTTGTCGGCAGCCACCAGGGACATCCATACGCCCAGATACGGGCCGACCACCGCTCCGAAGGCAGTGAACACCAAACCCGCCCGCACTGAGCCGACGGTTCGTGGCGGGATGCCTGTTGCCTGCCGCTTGCGCTGCCTAAGTCCATGCACCGCTACGATGGGAACCATCCCGACCCAGGCGAAAGACATTCTGACGAGCGTGGCCGCCTGTGCGTCGAGGTGCTGTGCGGCCGGCAGCCAACCGTGGCCCATGCCCTGCTTGCTCAGTAGCAATCCACCGCCCTGACACGCCGCGCCGATCAAAGCCAGGATGAAGCCCTGCGTGCGCCGCGAACGGTCGGCGACGACCTTGTCTTCGGAGCGTTCGAGCACCACCGAGGCCACTCCGCCAACGGTCAAGCCCATGCCCAGCCAGGCGATCCCATGTAGGGTCTCGCCCAGGAATAGCCAGCCGAACAGTACCGCGAAGATCGGCGAAGTTGCCATAATCAGCATGGCCAGCCGTGGTCCCAGATGGACGAACGAGGTAAACAACGCCTGATCACCAATGCTCAGTCCAACGATTCCCGACAGAGCCAGCAAGAGCACCTGGCCACCAACCAAGTGGGGGACCCATGCACCGGTCATGAGTCGATGTGTGACACCCAGCAGAATGACAGCCAGTGTGATCCGGAAGATGTTGACGATCGTCGTCCCTACCCGCCTGGCTGCCGCAGTGAACAGGAGCGAAGTGGCCGTCCAGAGCATGGAGGTGACCACGCCTGCGGCCGGGCCGATGTAAATGTCGAGATTCGCCAGCACCGCCAGTCCTCCTGCGACGGGATGCGTCACAAGCACGCGGCAGCGTCTGGCGATCGGGGCACGTTGTCAACCCGAGCGAGTACGTTTGTTCGAGATCCGGAGGGGACGGACAGGAGGCCGGGCATACGCAGTACCCTTTCTGCCTGTTGCCTCATGTCATCCAGCACCGCTCGACGCTTTCTTCCCGCGACCGCCAGCCACGTACACGCAGCTGGACACGCCCGCCAAGTCTATGCCACGACAGTCCACGAGCCAATCTCCTTCTGCTGGTGTCGAGATACCGGGTGCGACCCCGGCATCCTGGCCACAGGCTGATTGGCTCACTTCCGAGCTGCTCCTCGTCGTGTTCGCTTCGTGCAGCTTACCGTCCCTTAGGCAAGGCCGGCGCACGCCGGATTGGGGATGACCTCGCCTGGCGTCGTCGTGCCATCCAGTGGGCAGACAAGCCGGGCGCTGGTACGATGCCAACCCTCTACGCCTGACAGAACCAGGACGCATGAGTTGAGAAGCCATTGTGAAGACTGATCACTGCCAACCGCCGACCGCCTGAGCCGGCCGGCGTAATGTGGTCCAAAACGGTTTGCATTCCAAACCCAAACCGCTTTGTTGCAACTGTTAGATCGCTGAGTTGTGAGTGGAGACCTCTATGTGCTTAATGGCCACATCGACCACCGCCAGGTTGTACGCGATCATCGAGCGTATCTTGAGCTACCACCAGATCCGACTCGGAAGGACTGCGCGCGGTGCGGAGCCCTGCAAGCGCCGGACCGGCCGTTGAATCGCACGATCGTGGAGGACGGGGGCGTCCTGCCGGACGGCTTGTGCCACACTCGGTCGTTTGCTGCTCTATGGCATTTTACGTTTGCATGTGGCGCCGGCGTCACACTCAATCGTTAATCGCTCTCATTGACGGGTTCAATCCGGCTGATGCCTTCGAGCAGAGCGATTCCCTCCACACTTGTCAGCGGTGCCCGACCGACGACAACGTTGGCGGACGCCGCTTTGCCTTCGATGACAAGGCCTGCGTCTTTGAGGGCCAGGAGCGTTGCGGCGTCCTTGTTTGTCGTCAGGACGGAGATTGTGACTCGTCCGTCGTGCGTCTCATCGCCATCGCCCGGTCCGGGCTCCCCGCCCATGATCTGAGCGAGCAGCCGCTCGTCGACGCGCTTGGCCAGCGTGCGGATCCGTTCGGCGAGCGCGTCGATAGCCGCTGCGGCCTCTTTGCGAATCTCTGCGACGCGTTCCTTCCGTGCCTCATCGTCCAACGTCTTGTCGGCCAGTGCATCGCGCAACGCTGCGGCGGCCTTGTGATCCGGTGTGAATGCGAGCAGTGCATCGATCAGTCGCCTCGCCTCATCTGCCTGGCTGGCTTCATGCAGCGCGGCGGCGTGGATCACCACCTGCTCGGGCAGCATCGTGCTGAGGTTGACGATGCAGCCGAACTCCGCACACGTGTCCAGCAGTTTGCGGAAGGCGATGTCCCGCTCGGTGGAGACGTACACGACCTTGCCGAAGATCCCGTAGCCGATTTGCTTGTCCTGGCTGGCGTACAACTCGACGATGCGATCCAGCATCGTTGCACGCGATACCGGCGGCACGGCCTTGAGGGTGACCTTGGCGTCCTTTTCGATTCCGACCGACTTCAATGCCGACCAGTTCACGACGATCTTCACCGTGCCCTGCCGGCCGAGTTGGTCAAACGCGGTTTCGAGACTGACGCCGTCAAACGTGTATTCAGGCCCTTCCAGCCACGGCCGCTGTAGGGCCTCGGCGATTGTCCGCTCCGTCATCTCAATATCACTCGGCGGCGTTGTCGGGCCACTCGGCGCACGCCCGTCGTCGCCCACTGGTTGCGACGTGGCGGCCTGGCCTCTGCTGGCACTGTCCAACTCCTTCAGTGCCGCCATCATCCGTTCCACCTCTTCGTCACGGACGCAACACAGAATGCTTCCATTCGACCCGGTGGGCCTGCGGACATAGTAATCGCGCGTTTCGAACGCGTACTGGAGAATGTCCTGGACTGCATCTGAATCTGAATCTGTGGCCGGCGGCGTACGCACGTCGAGCGGAACAAGGCAATCTCGACTCTCACCGTTTGCATGGCCCACTATGTTCCAACGGACGGAGGTACCGCTACCTGAGTCAAGGTAGCCCAAGGCATTGAGCTGCGAGACTCCCTCGCTTCCCTTAACGTAGGGGTTCCCATCGGCGAGCACGGGGAAGGTGGGATCTGAGGACGTTCCGACTACCCGTCTGTTAGCGTCATGCTGATACTGATATGCGTAGCTCAGGCTTGTGGCATCCTGGAAGTCTGACGACGAGAGGCCTTGCACAGCTCCTGTCTCCTGCGGCGCGCTCAGACAGACAAGCTGCTTCGGCACAGTGTCATTCGCTCGGACCACAGACCACGCGTCGACCGAGCCGCCGGCAGGCGCACCGCCTGGAATGAGGCAGGCATCAGACTTGGTCCGCATCGGCTGGAGGCCTGGCTGCCCGTAATGTAGTTCCCCAGTACGCACACCAGGAGATTCCACCATACGAGAGGTTTCCGTGTGATTGCCGCCCAAACCTCCCCTTCCGCCGCTGCCATGGCTGAGGAGGAATCGCCCGCCGCCTGTGGCGTTGCGCGGTGCCGTTTTCATGCAGGAGACCCTCTGCACCCAGCCGCACAGGTGTCGCCCCCAGGCGCCTTCGTAGGAGACGCCGTCCGGTAGTTCGACGGGCACGCCGACCAGGCG
>JBDRKQ010000174.1:0-2110 GCA_043813895.1 Planctomycetota bacterium | reverse complement strand
GACTCCAGGTTGGTGTCGGGGATATCCACTCGGTCACATGAGCACCAGTCGGCCTCTTCAGAAAGCCGGCGGATTACGGGAAGATCGTGTGGAGAAGTGCTGAGGATCGCGACGCGTATTATGGAGTTACGGGAATCGGGCGACGGCGTGCCGCTCTGCTGCGTGGCGTGTGAGGTGGGCGAAGTCGTCGTGACTGGGGTGCTCATGCGGGTTGCCTGACGGTCAGATTCGCCACTGCGGGCGGCGTGCCGGGCTGGGAGTTGCCGGTTGTGTATGTCCCGCGTCGTGCCAGGGTCATTGAGGCCGTCTTTATCGCCCCGCCCGGTCGGACGCCCGATGAAGCCTAGTTCCACCAATACGTCGGACCACAACCGGGGCAGGTTGAGCAACTGATGTGCCGGCTTGCATGAGCAGGAGCCCCCCGGGTCCATGACACTAACGGCGGGGCCAATCCGAGCCCCAAGCGCCAGCGGGGGAGATTCGTGGGAAGACCGCAGGTCTTCATACCCGCTCGCTTGCGCTCGGGGCTCGGATCAGCTCCCGGTGTTGAAGAGTTCCGGCGGGATTTCGACGTGGTCGCCCTCGACCACGCCCTTGGCGGCGAACTGGCCGGCGCGGACCTCGAGCACAAACCTGGCCGGCTCGATCGAGTAGTAGCCCGACTCGTTCAACGGCTGCATCGTGTAGGTCTTCACGATTCGTCCGCTCGATTGGATATAGGCGATGTCCAGCGGGATGATGGTGTTGCGCATCCAGAAGGACCGGTACTCGTCTCGTTGGAAGACGAAGATCATCCCATGCGACTCGGGCAACTCCGCCTCGGTGGTGTTCATCAGGCCGACGAGCTGTGTGTCCGACGTATCGGCAACGTATGAGGTATAGGCGGCCCTGTTGGTGATGACGATCGGCACCGTCCGCATCGACGACAAGTCATTCTTGGTGGTGGAACCGGACGGCACGCCGCTGCACGTTCCTCCAGCCGCCACGCAGGCGAGTAGCGTGCACACAGCGGCCAGGCGGAAGTTGCGACTCGTCTTTGAGCGAAACGCCGGCACGATAGCCCTCACTTGTCTGCCCCCCCCGTCATCGCCGGATCCGGCAAAGGCGGCAAGGGTTCCTCGCGAACATCGAATCCCGGCGACGCCTCGAGATGAAATCGCGACTGGGCCGGCGCCTCGTCCGTATCGATCTCCTTGAAGTCCACCTCGATTCGGTTTCCGTCCTTCACACGCTCGCTGACAATGCGGACGGGAAGCTCGTCCTTCCGGTCAACGAAGATCTCCACACGGCTGTACTTCCTTGCCAATTCCGTGTCGGGCAGCGGCACACAGTGGAGATGATATGAGTTTCGCGGATCGCCCAACTCGAACTTCGCCAGGGACACCGTGAGGTTCCGGAGGATGTCGTCCCGCTTCTGCCCGAACGGTAGGGGAAATGGCCCCTCGCCCAACTTGAACGGGCTTGTGCGCTCTCCTTTGCGGACGATCTGCCGGCGGATGAGCGTTCGCGCTTTGTCGTTCCGTTCGACGAACCACTCACCGTCAAACAGGAAGTACTCGTGTCGCGGCACTACGACGCCGTCGGCGATCATCTTCTCGAAGTGAATCAGAAACTTGGAGTTCGGATCGCCCCGGGCAAAGAGTAGTTCGCCCTCTTTGACCACGGCATCTTCCACGGGAAAGACGGTGACGATCTTGTACGTGAGTTTACAGGCAAGCCCCTTGATAGCCTCACCTTTGATCTCCAGGCGATCGAGAATGCGATCCACCTCCAGGTTGCCGGAAGAAAGCTGCGAAGACTGGCTTGAACTTGTCCTGGACGGTTGCGATGCAGGTTGCCTAGTCGGCTCAGGCTTGACAGCTCCAATCGGTTTTGAAGGCTTGGGCCGCGCCGCGGCGGGCTTCGAGGGCGGCACAACCGGTTGCGCGACCCGCGCTGCCTTCGATTCGGCCACAGGACCGTTGTCCGCGCGCGCAGCACAGGCAGCGAGAAAGACGCTCGATGCAACCAACGCCCAACGCATGATTGGCTCCAGCGCGTAGCGTCGGCCCCCCGTGGCCGACGCAGTCGTGCGGTAAACCACTCAACAATCCACGTCGGCCACGGGGGG
>JBDRKQ010000173.1:0-2331 GCA_043813895.1 Planctomycetota bacterium | reverse complement strand
CCAGTTCTTGCGGGTGAGCAGGATGTCGCCCGGCAAAAGGCGCGCTGCCATCTCCTCCTGCTGGGCTTCCGTGATGAGGTAGTTGCCGATGCGTCGAAGCCGCGTGTCTCCCATCCATCGGGCGACGGAGCTTTGTGCCGGGTACCAATTGCGGCGGATGGACTGCTTCAGCGCCTGGAGGTCGGAGCCGAGGGTCAGCGTGGATCGGTCCACCGGCGAAATCGTGCGGATCATGGCGAGGTGGTCTTCGACCTTCTCCCAGAGCCAGGAGCAACCGGCGCTCCGCGCCTCTGTCCTTCCGCCCAGTCCCTTGTCGAGCCATGCCAGATACTGCTCACCCGCGATGACCCGGGCCTGGTCTCGCAATCCCTGGAGTTCCTGCCGGAAGTTGCCAAGTGTGTTCTCGGGGAGATTGTGAGACGGGTGGGGGGCGTCGAGAAACTTCTCGGCATTCTCGTTTGCGGACAGCAGCTTCACGAGCCGCGTGCTCTTCTCGTAGAGCGCCAACTCCGCCGCATAGGTCAGGAGGTAGCTACGCAAGTGGAATGTCCGTTGTGCTCGTGAGGGATCGAAACGATACCAGTCTTCGTAGAAGATACGGACCTGATCCAACGTGAAGGCGTAATCGTAGATCGTTCTCCATGTGTCGAGGAGCAGCTTCTCCTGATCGGCCGTCAACACGTCGGCCGACGTCGGGTCGAACATATCGCCCTGCGATTCGAGGAACGCCACCGCGTTTTCGAGACCCCGATCGAGCTCGCGATAGCGCTGCGAGTCGATCTCGAATGCCGAATCGAACGTGGATCGGGAGAGTTGGGTCAAGGTGCTGGGCTGTTGGCTCCAGAACACGAGCAGCCGGACGAGGACGGCGACGGTTGCCAGCACCAGGCAGGCGATGAGGCGTTTTCGCAGTTTTCTCCGCTCGGGCGTTTCATGATAGGCGCGTCCCTGGAGGGATCGACCCAACGGCATGGCCAGAAACGCGAGTATGAAAACACACAAGACGATCTCGAGCATCGTGGGAAGCCAGCGCATGCCCTGATCGGCCGCATAGAACCCGAGCACCGCGCCGACGCCCAACGGCAGGCTCAGTTCGCCGGAACGCTTGATGATCTTGCCGAGCAGGATTCGCGGCGATCGCCGTGATGATGCCTCAGCGATTGGATTGGAATCTGCACTGGATCCTGAGTCCGACATGGCCGCATAATAGCCGCTCAATCCGGACCTGACTACTCTGACAGCCCGGCAGGGGGCCTGTCGCTTCTCAACAATGTGTTGCCAATGAAACGCGTGTCGATTTGATCATCGCATCGGAACAGCGTTATACGTTCTCCACACGGCTCGCGCCAGCGGACGACCCGCCCCTTCTAGGGATGGGGAATGGACTGACCCGTACTGAGGGCGTTTCAGAAGGAAAGTTGTAGCGCGCTTCAGCCGAAATCGCCTACACTGGAATCGGCCGCTCGGCCGTCGCCTGCGTCGGCAAGAAGCACGGTCCAAGGAACCATGAAACGCAAGCAGCACATACACCGCTGCACTGTCGCACTGCTGCTCCTGGTCGCAGGCGGGTGTGCACCTGGTCAGGATGGTCGCTTCCCTCCGCCGACCATCAACGCCCTCTTTCCGCCGTCGATGTTCGGTGTGGCCGTCTACGAGGACGTGACCTTCACAACGTCGCAGGGGCACATCGTCCATGGATGGTTCATGCCCGTCGAGAACAGTCAGGGCACTGTGCTCATCAACCACGGCGCCGTCAGCAACCGGTCCGGCCTCTTCGGGCACTATACGCTGCTAATGCAGCTCGGTTACAACGTGTTCGTGTACGACTACCAGGGTTTCGGTGAAAGCTACACACAGCCCAGTCTCGATACGATCCTGCCGGATGCGAACGCCGCCTTGGCGTATCTCCAGCAACGGACCGACCCCGGCACCGACCGGATCGTCCTGTACGGCGTCTCCTTGGGGACGCTGCCGACCATCGCCCAGGCGGTCGAATCGCCGGACAACGTCGTCGGCATCGTTCTCGAAGGCAGCTTCGTGCCGGAGTTTCTGCCGCCGTGGTCGATGTTGCTGATCGGGATCGCACCGTGGGCCAACGCGATTGCCAATCTGCCCGCGGAACTCGAACCGCGGCAGCACGTCCGGGATATCACCCTTCCAAAGATGTTCATCCAGTCGCAGGCAGATACGGTCACGCCTTTCTCGGGAGCGGAACTCCTGTTCGAGCTGGCGGCAGAACCGAAGCAGTTTGTCGAGACGAGCGGCCTGCACGCGGCAGCTTGGCAGGACGTCCCGGCCTTCCCCGACACGCTCGGCGCCTTCCTGAGCAGC
>JBDRKQ010000172.1:0-4996 GCA_043813895.1 Planctomycetota bacterium | reverse complement strand
TGCCAACTGGAATCGTCTGGTTTTGCTGCGATGGGACACTTCCCGACAGCTTGCCAAGAAACGTAAGGAAAACTAGGCGGGCTTTATTGCCACATTGGGAGTCCAAAGGGGAGCCGGATCCAGGCTATCGAGTGGATTCTGGGGATTTGGGGGACTTTGTTTCGGGAATCGGAGTACGCCTCCCGGAAGTCGGCAAGACTCCAAGTGTGACATCCGGCCTCTTGGCCGCTCAACAACCAGTGGGCGACGTTGAGGCTGGAGCCGTTGGTGATAATGGAGGAACCGTCTCCTCGAACGCCGTTTCGCGATAGTTTCCAAGTAGGCGCCGATCTATCCACAATCAAGTCATCCGCCGGCGGGTTGCTCCCACGGCGCTTGGTAATCGTCCAAGAACGTGGACGTGTGTATACTGACTGGAAGTCGGGAAGCCAAAATGGAAATCTCGGATTCTCCCGGTTTCTCGGACGAGCATCCACAAGGGGGACTGATGACAGAAGATACATGGGTCGATGCTGGAAGTGTGACTCTGCTTCAAGCGAAGTCTCTGCAGCAGCTCGAATTCGGCAAAACCAAGATTGCGCTTATTTTCAGAGACGGTGCATTCAAGGCCATTTCCGGGATGTGCAATCATGTCGGCGGACCGCTGGGCGATGGAAGGTTAGACGGAGACTACGTGGTGTGTCCCTGGCACTACTGGAAGTTCCACTGGAGCACCGGCATGGGAGAACCGGGTTTTGAAGAAGATGCGGTGCCCGTTCACGAGGTGAAGGTCGAAAACGATCACGTGTGGGTAAACCTCACACCGAGCACGCCTCGCACGCGGAAGCCACATGCGCCGCACCCTCTGGCGCGGAAACCCGAGCGCCAGGCCGGCCCGGTCCGGATCGTAGGGATATCCACCACGGTGATGCATTCCGACCATCCGCGCTACAGCACCTCGGATAGCCTGCTCTATGAAGCGCTCGATCATGCAAAATCCGTGCTGGAGTGCGAAACACAGTCGATCCGGCTCAACGATCTCCATTTCCGTCATTGTGAGGGCTATTACTCGAAGAGCGCCAGAGCCTGCACATGGCCCTGCTCCGTTACGCTCATGGACCCCGGCGACCAGCTCGACCAGGTATACGAAGCTTTCGTGCATTGGGCGGATGTGATCCTGGTGGCAACGCCCATCCGCTGGGGTGCGGCGAGCAGTCTGTATTACAAGATGGTAGAGCGCATGAACTGTATTCAGAACCAGGAGACCATCGCCAAGCGTCACCTGCTGAAGAACAAAGTGGCGGCCTTCATCATTACCGGCGGCCAGGATAACGTGCAGGGGGTAGCCGGGCAGATGCTGAGCTTTTTCGCCGAAGTTGGCTGCCAGTTCCCGCAGTTCCCGTTCATCGCCCATTCTCGCGGCTGGAGCGCAGAGGACATGGAAAACAATGTACGCTACGTCCGCGACTCGAAAGAGTTACGCTCAGGAGCGCGCGCCCTCGCAGAACGCTCCATTGAGATGGCAAGAATCATGATTGGCGGACAACTCAGGGATGTGTCACCAGAGCGTGGCGGCCGCAAGGCGCACCAGCTCGATGTCAAAGCGCAAATCTGATAGTGGGCTTCTGCATCAAGGCGGAGTGCTTGCAAAAGCAAAGGCATCGGCCAGTTTTATTGATGGAGGGACTAAGGAAGAATGTGAGGAATCCCCGGCGGAGCGCGCGACCGGACCATCGGTTTTTTACTGGAAGTTAAGTATGTTATCTTCCCACTACTGAACTGATGACCCAGCAATCTAACAGGCTGTTGAAGAATGCAGTTTGACGACGGATTTGGCTTCCACGGTTGTTTGGAATGAGGTCAGGAAAGTGCAGTGAAGCGGATTTGGCGGCAGGGGGGAGGTTCCCTGTGGTCCTGCGGAAGGCTTGCAGACCGGTCTTGGGGCCACCTGCTCATGCTACTGCCTCGGCCCGCAGTCGCCGCAGCCGGATCAGATTGTAGGCCGCCCCGACCAAGGTGAACCACCAACCCACTTTCTGCAGGCCTCGCAACTTCACTTTCTTGAGCAGGCCGATCATCTTCATCCAACCAAAGGATTGTTCCACTCGCTTGCGTTTCTGCTGGCTGATCGCGTAGCCTGCCTGCCGCGTGGTGCGTTCGTCAATCGCGCTCGAGCGGTTCGTCGTGTTCTGGGCCACGTGCGGCGTGATCCGCATCTGGCGCACGGTCGAGGCGAAGTCGCTGGTCTCATAGTTCTTGTCCCCTGCCAACGTGAGACGCCGGGAGCCGGGCATCTTCGACGCCGTCTTCCAGGCCAGCAGCAGTGCCGCGTCGCGCTCCGCCGTGCCGTCCGCTGGCGTGACCATCGTTCGCACTAGCAACCCGTTGCGGTTTTCCATCAGCAGGTGCCCCAGGTAGCTCAGCTTGGCTGCAGCCCCTTTCGACTTCTTATACAGCCGGGCGTGGGGGTCGGTGGTGGATTGATGCGTGGCATTACTGCGCCGCTGGCCGTGAAAATCCGCTTCACGCGCAGTGCCCGCGGGCGGCTCTCCGTCTTTCGGCCGGAAACTCTTCTGGCTGGCCCAAGCCTCCAGCAACGTCCCGTCCACCGTGAAGTGTTCCTCCGACAGATACGGTTGCGCCTGCCGCAGCACCCGCTGCAAGAACGCCTCGGCAATCTCGTGGTTCAACACTCGCTCCCGCTTCTTGCTGAACACCGCGTGGTTCTACACCGCCTCGTCCATCTCCATGCCCACAAACCAGCGGAACAGCAGGGTGTAGTCCAACTGCTCCATCAGCAGCCGCTCGCTCCGCACCGAGTAGAAGATCTGCAGCAGCAACGCCCGCAGCAGCCGCTCCGGGGCAATCGACGGCCGCCCCACCTTCGCATACAGCCAGGCAAACCGGGGCGACATCTCCTTCAAGATCGTCTCCACCATCTCGCGGACCGGCCGCCAGGGATGATCGGCCGGGACTCGTTGTTCCGGCGACACGTAACTGAACATCGCTTCTTGTTTCGGGTCTTCTCCGCGCATGGGCTCTCCTGGGATTCGAGGTACGTACATCAATATAGACCCTCGAAATCCCAGGAAGGTCACATGGAAAGTGAGTTTTTCAACAACCTGTTAAAGGAGGCACGGACTCAAATGGACGCGAAAGTTCAGACCATCGAGAAAGACCTTCAACGGCTGGCGTCTATCACGTCCTCATCTATGGTCAAGCGGTCCGAGGGACAGCACAATGCAAAGGAAGTTGCAGCGTCTTGCATCGAAGTCATGAGAGAAGTTCAGTCATATCGGTCGTGGGGACGCGACAGACAAGCAAAGGCCGCTACTCCAGAGGCTGAATGGTGGGTCAATGTCTATCCGGAGAAGTATCATGTGACCACAAGAGTAGGCAATGATTGGGACGAATGGATCACGATTAGGAGCGAGCACTACCGTAGTTTCGACTGGAGGCATACGAAAGGCACCGGACGTGTGGTACTTTGGTCCCCCGTCGATCCACAAGCAGACAATGCCTACAGGAAGAACGAGTATCTTAGCGTGCGCCCATATCTCAAATTACTAGATGCTGCCGATCCTATGGTGTGCTCAATGTGGGCAAGTGCCGACGAAGAAGATTATTTCCTCCTCGAATTCAGTGCGAAAGAGTTTCCGGTCGGAGATACTTTGTTCGCGCTATCACCAGCACGGCTATGGGTGCACGCAAAGACGCGTTTCGTGGCTAAAGCTGAAATTGAATTGACGGAAAAAGAGAATCGTGAAAGTGGGGAAGTTTTGCACGATCAGATGTTCACGACATACAATGATCGCGTGGCCATTTGGGCGCCACATCTGAACATGAATGCTCTAAGGGGCGACCAAGATCCGGAAGCGGGTTCTTTAGGAACGGCCACTATTATCAGTGACATGGTTGAATCCGTCCCTAGATGGGGAATCCAAACTGGAGGCACTAACACTCGCGACATACTGGAATCCATCAATACTTGGGCGAATGCAAAGTCGGCCTGAGAGTCACCTCCTCAGGCTGCTATTCCGCCTTTCCTTGACTCTCCTCGCCGCCGCCCGATACAATCGAATGGTTGAATACTTGCCCTGGCCTGTAGGCTAGGCCGCGCAGATTACTGAAAAGTGCAACGGAACTTGCCGCAATGGCTTCTCTGACTCCATCTCGCGTCGGATTGCAAACCGATCTCTATGAACTGACCATGGCGGCCGCCTACTGGCAATGCGGCAAATTGCAGGACATAGCCACCTTTGAATTGAGCATTCGTTCCTTGCCCCCGCAGCGCTCATTCTTGCTGGTCGCAGGTCTGGAGCAGGCGGTGGAGTATTTTGAGCAGCTTTCCTTTAACGAGGCAGAGATTGATTTTCTCCGGAAACACCCGGCCTTCGAAGGGGTAAAACCCAATTTTTTTGATTATCTGGCAGGCCTGCGGTTTACGGGAACCGTATGGGCGGCTCCAGAGGGGACCGTGGTCTTTGCGGAAGAACCCCTGCTGCGAGTTACCGCGCCCGTAATTGAGGCCCAGATTGCCGAGACCTACCTGCTCTCCGTGATGACCTATCAAACGACAGTCGCCACCAAAGCGGCGCGCATGGTGCAGGTGGCGGGTGGGCGCGGAATCGTCGAGTTCGGCACACGGCGGGCACACGGTCCGGCGGCGGGGTTGCTGGCAGCCCGCGCCAGCTACCTCGCGGGGTGCCTGGGGACCTCGAACGTCTTGGCCGGCTTTGAGTTTGGCATCCCAATTTACGGTACGCTGGCTCATTCCTGGATGATGGCTTTTGAGGAAGAGGAGGAAGCCTTCCGCCAATTCGCGAAAATCTACGGTCCAAAGACCGTACTGCTGGTGGACACCTACGATTCTGTAGAGGCGGTGCGCAAGGCGCTTCGGCTCCGGCTGCCGTTCCGGGGCGTGCGCTTGGACAGCGGCAATTTTGACGAGATCAGCCGTCAGGTGCGAAAGCTCCTGGACACGGGAGGGCGTGCAAACGCCCTGATCCTGGCCAGC
>JBDRKQ010000171.1:0-8053 GCA_043813895.1 Planctomycetota bacterium | reverse complement strand
GGTCATGCCGCCGAAGACCGGAATCGCCATGGGCACCATCACGTCACTGCCGCGTCCTGTGGAGAGCATGACGGGGGTCAGGGCGGCGAGCGTGGTGAACGTGGTCATCAGACAAGGTCGGATACGACGCAGGCCCGCCTCCACAACGCGCTCGGCGATTTCCTCGTAGCGGGTGATTGGGCTGCGGCCGAATGTCTGGTTGAGGTAGGTCCCCATGACGATTCCATCGTCGACAGCGATGCCGAACAGGGCGATGAAGCCGACCCAGACTGCAACGGTGAGGTACATCGCGTTCCCCTCGAATCCCCGATCCATGATGCCGGCCAGGTATAGACCGTCATGGATGCCGGGCCACCAGTCGAGCAGGATGAAGCCTCCGGCGAAGGCAACGGGGATGGCCAGGAAGACAATCACCGTCAGCGAGAAGCGTTTGAACTGGAGGTAGATCAGCACGAAGTTGACAACCAGCACCAGAGGGACCAGCAGCGACAGTCGCTTCTTGGCTCGGATGTTCCGTTCGTAGCTGCCGGCCCACTTGAAATAGTAGCCTTCGGGGACGTCGAGGGCGCCATTGATCACGGCCTGGTCGATGATGCTCTGCCCCCGGTGGACGACGGTGGTCTCGTCGACGCCCACGTTGGCCATCGTGACGTAGCTGACGTACTTCGCGCCTTCGCGGCGGACGCTCATGGGACCGACCACGCTCTCGATCTCGGCCACTTGCGTAATGGGGATTTGAACGCCCGTCGGCGTCGGGATCAAGATTCGTTGCAGGTCGGGCAGGTCGTCGCGAAGTTCGCGTTGGTAGCGAATCCGCACCGGATACCGGTCCAGGCCCTCGTAGGTGGTCGTCAGATTCATCCCCCCGATGGCCACCTCGATCACATCCTGCACGTCGCGGATGTTGACGCCATAGCGAGCGATGGCTTCGCGATCGATGCGGAATTCCAGATAGGGCTTGCCGTTCGTGCGGACGGCGTTGACCGCGTCCGCGCCGTCGAGTTCGCGGCGCAGCAGTTGCTCGATGGCGACGGCGAGTTGTTCGCATCTGTCCAGGCTGTCTCCATAGACTTTCAGGCCGATCTTGGCATTCAGGCCAGTGCTGAGCATCTCGACACGCGTACGAATCGGCTGGAGCTGCACGGACGGCAGGACGCCGGGGAATCGACCGGCGTCTTGAATCTCACCCCAGATCTCATTCATCGTTCTCCGACGCTGGCGACCGGGATGCTCCGGGTCGTCAATGAGGGGCCAATCCGCGCGCGGCTTCAGTCCGATGATCGTCTCCAACATGCCCACCGGCGCCGGGTCGAGGGCCGACTCGATCCGACCGAGCTTTCCGACGACCACGTCCACCTCCGGAATCCGCGAGAACAACACGTCCTGCTTCCGCATGACATCCATCACCGTGTTGATCGAACCCGCAGGCAGCACACTCGGCATGTACAGAAAGTCACCTTCGTCCAACGGCGGCATGAACTCCTGGCCGATGCCGGTCTGCTCATCCAGCCAAGACGCCAACGGCGCGAACTCGGTCAGGGGTATCGGCTGTTGCGTCTCTGCGTCGATGGGCGGCTGCACGAACACCACCGAAGCCGCGCGGGTGTATGCCTCGGCCGGGTTGACGTGGTGCAGCCACCACGCAAACAAGAGCGCGAACGCCAGACAAGCGACCTGTTGTGCTCGACCTCGCCAGCGGCGAGAATCCGGCGTCCCCAAACATCGATGCATCAGCGCACATCGGATCGAGTCCACAACGAGAGGCAACAACCAGAATCCGACGAGCAAGCCGACTCCCAGGTATATCCACCAAGCCATGGACCACTGATCCAAACGCAGGCCGAACCAGCCTAACAGGACCACGATTGGCCTAAGAACAGCACCCCAGCCGAGCCAGATCGACAAACCCCAGATGACCAGCAACAGTGGGAGGGCCAGAAACAGGAGTTGGCGTCGCAGAATCCAACGTAGTGCCGGCTCATACACGGCGCGGATGAACCGGGCGAGCGGATTCTCCTCGACCGGTCTGATCCGCTCACGCAATACAACCCAGCAGATAACGAACACCACCACACCGAGCAGGAGCGCGTCAAACGGTGCGGCCAAGTGCAGGTACTGCCGAATCGACTGACCAGCCGCCTCGAGGACCGCACCGGTCGAACTGGCAAGAGCCCAGGTGACTGCGACGACGGCGCCCACGGCGGCGCCGATCATCGCGGACCAAAGACGCGAGATGCGACGATCGCGCAGCATGACTGAGGCCAGCGGTGGAACCACGACCAGAGCCATGATGACCGCGCCGACAAGACAGAACGTCTTGGTCCACGCCAAGGGCGTAAACAGCTTCGCGGACTGCCCTTCAAGGTAGAATACCGGCAGGAACGACACGACCGTCGTACTCACCGCCGTCAGAATCGCACTGCCGACCTCGGAGGCAGCCGTCTGGATCAAACCTGACCGGGCCGCGTGATCAACAACTTCCCGCTCGCCACCGCGATCATCGGTGACGATCTTCACATACTCCGCTCGGTGGTCGGTTAGATACTGGTAGATGTTCTCCGTCATCACGATGCCCATGTCGACCATCGTCCCGATGGCGATGGCAATACCTGCCAGGCTCATGATGTTGGAAGGCAGACTCAGCGCCTGCATGCAGCTGAATGCGAACAGCACCGCGAGCGGCAATGTCACCGCAATCACCAGGCTGCTCCGAAAGTGCAGTAGGAACAGAATCACCACCACGACGGTGATCACCAATTCCTGCCACAATGCGGTTCCCAGCGTCGCCATCGTTTCGCCGACCAAGCCGCTCCGGTCGTAGAACGCGTTGATGCGCACGCCCGGCGGCAGGCCGGCCTCGATCTTGGCGATCTTCTCCTTCAGCCCGTCGATCACCGCGAGTGGGTTCTCACCAAAACGCATGACCACGCAGCCGCCAACCGCCTCGGCGCCCATCTTGTCCAACGCGCCGCGCCGAAAGTCGGGACCCGTCGTGACGGTGGCGAGTTGGCGGATGTAGATCGGCGTACCGTCGGTGGCTTTGACGACGATGTTCTCGATGTCGGCAATGGCAGCCCTTTCACGGTCGGCCCGGGTTCCCTCGCCCCGGTCGCCCCCTCCCAGGAAACCCACGCCGCGGACCAGGATCTCCATGCCGTTTTCTTCGACGACCTTCGCCCCAACGTCGACGTTCGACCCCTTGATCGCTCGGACCATGGCGCCGAGCGAGATGTTGAAGGCCCGCAGCGCATCGGGGTCGACGTCTATTTGATATTGCCGAACGTAGCCACCGATGCTGGCGACCTCGCTCACGCCTTCGACACTCTCCAGGGCGAGCTTGACGTCGTAGTCCTGGATGCTGCGGAGTTGGTCCAGCGGCACCCGGCTGAAGACCAGATCATCCCCCGTCACCGGACACTTGAACTGGCCAAAAGCCAAGTGCGGAAGCCCCAAGTTGTCTCGTCCGGGATCATGTAACCCAGGGCTTCCGCCCTGGGCTATTGTCTTGGGCATTTCCGAGACTGTTTTCTTGTTGGATTCTTGTGCGAGTTGATTTGATGGTTCGCCCTGATCGAGCAGCATCTTGCGCGATACCTCGGTCAGCATGCCGTCTTCGTTGAAGCGCAGGCCGGGGCGCTGTGGGGAGTACCAGCCGTTCTCAACCGTGTACCAGTAGACTTGTCCCAACGCAGTCGCATCGGGGCCGAGCGTGGGCGTGACGCCATCGGGCAGGTTGCTCCCGACCACGTTCAGCCGCTCCAGCACCCGGCTCCGCGCCCAGTAGAACCCGATATCGTCATGGAAAATAACGTAGATGATCGACCAGCCGAAGCCGCTGGTCGCCCGGATCTCCTTGACGCCCGGCACGCCCTGTAACGCTACCGTTAATGGGTACGTGACCTGCTCGTCCACGTCCTTCGGACTGCGGCCCATCCACTCGGTGAAGACAATCGCCTGGTTCTCGGCAATGTCGGGGATGGCGTCTTTAGGATTTTCCTTCAGCGCCTGCCAGCCCGCCGCCGCCAGCGCGCAGCCAAGCACGACAGCGAGAAACGGGCTCCTCAGGAAGACCTTGACAAGGCCGTTAATCATCGTGGTCGGCCTCCCGATGGCCGGGCGCCGTTTTTATTCTTTCCTGCACAGCCGGTGGCAACTTCGGGATGTACTGTTCAGGAGCATCCGTGAATTTCTTGATGCAGGGAGGGCAGCAGAAGTAGATCTTCACGCCCTTATATTCCGTGAAGACGCTCTTGACGATTTTGTTGCCCATGACCGGGCAGATTGTCTGCGTGGTGGCCGCCGATTCGGCCACAACATCGGGAATCTCCTGCTGTTCTGAGCCATTCGGCGGCGCATCCGAGTGCCGCTTGTGTTGGTCATGTGTTGTGACCGACTTATTGAACAGGCTCGATTTACCGGCGATCTGCATCTGGCTGTCGATCGCGAAACCGCCGCGGGTGACAACGGTCTGGCCCTCGGTCAGACCGCCGAGCACGGGATAGAACTCACCGCCGGCCTCATCCTGTGCCAGCGGGCCGACACTGACGTCAATAGCCCTGTACGTTCCGGGGCTGATCTCAACGTGGACGATCGCCCGATCGCCCGTCTGCAGGACTGCTTGACGCGGCACACTGAGCACCTTGACGAACTCGCCCGCCGCCGAGTAGCCGGGAATGTCCCCCACCGGCACCATGTCCATCTCGCAGATCGGGCAAATGCCCAATTCGTCCGCCGCCTCCCACGGATGCATCGGGCAGGCATAGGCCCCCGGTGTGCCGGACGAAACACCCCTCGCGTCCGCGCCGACAGCCGCCCTCACCTCGGCATTGACGAACATGCCTGGCTTGAGCCGCCGCATGGGATTGGCGATGTTGACCCGAACCTTCACCGTTCGAGTCGTCTGGTCCACCACGGGATCAACAAACACGATCTGCCCACTGAAGACCTCTCCGGGCAACGACTGCGCCGAAACGCGAACCTCCTGAAACGGCCGGACCCACGGCAGGTCGGCCTCGTACAGGTCCTGGATCAGCCATACATAAGACAGGTCGGCAATCTCGTAGAGCAGGTCGCCTGTCTTGACGTACATACCCTCCATCGCCGCCTTGCGAACGATCGTGCCGCCGATCGAGGCATGCACGACCAAATGCGTCGCCGCCTCGCCGGTCCGGGTTAACTCGTTTATCTGCTCTTCTGTGATTCCCAACAGTTCGAGATTGCGCCGGGCGGAGGAGACCAATTGCCCCGCACCGCGGCGCGACGACTCCAGAGGGCTGCCCTTGATGGCGTCGAGCCCCTGGAGCGCGTTGAGCAACTCCTCCTGCGCCGAGACCAGATCGGGACTGTATATCTCCACGAGATGGTCGCCTTTGCTCACGGCCATGCCTGTGTAGTCGGCGAACAGCTTGTCGATGCGACCGCTCACCCACGCGCTGACCATCTTGTGCCGCGTCTCGTCGTAGGCGACCTTGCCCACCGTGCGGATGTGCTTGAACAACGAACGATAGGCGATCGGCTCCGTCTCGACCTCGGCCAACCGTCGGGCACGTTCGCTCAGGCTGATCTCGAACTCGCCCAGGTCTTCGGAGGCTTCCTCCAGCACGATCTTCTCACGCACCATGCCACAGACGGGGCACCGGGTTCCCGGCTTCGAGTCGCCCTTGTCGTTACACTCAGCCATGGTACACTTGTACCAGACCTTGGAGTCCGTAGCATTCTGACTTCCTGCATTCCCTGTGGCACGGGTGTCTCGCCCGTGTCCCATCGCCTTCGGCGGCGGTGCCGCTGGCTTGACGCCCAACTCGTCGCTGCCCCGGTACTTTGGAACGAGTTCCATGCCGCAAACAGGGCAATCTCCGGCGCCGCCCTGGCGGACATCGGGGTGCATGGTACACGTCCAATACTCGATCTCCGCCTCAGCGGGCGCATCCGCGGAGGCCGTTGGGGATGCCGTTGCGGATGCCGTCCCCACATCGGTCGCGGCCGATTTCATCCGGCAGGTGGCCCACAGAGCAAACGCGGAAACGGCCAGCAGCAGGATGATCCACCTGATGATGATATTCCTCACATCGCCGACATCCTGTCGAACATGAGTGTCACTCACGGTTGCACTCCTTCAACCTGTCCGCAGTCTGCGACCTTCTCCCTGACAAGCTGCAAGCCGACCTCGCGTTGCAGTTCAGCGAAGGCCGTCTCCAGGCCGGCGGTTTCCCGGTGAAGCATCAGCTCGAAACTGAGCACATTCCGCCAATTGTCTATCACGGTGATGAAACCCGTCCCGCCGACTTGGTAGGAACTGAGCGACACCTCGTATGTCTGTCGAGCCTGTGGAATCAAGGTCGATTCTAGCAGTTGGATCGTGTCCTGCTGCGTCTGCACCCTCACCCAGGCGTCATACACCCTGAAGGCCACCATGTTCGACGCCGCGCGCCGCGCTTGCAGTGTTCGCTCCAGATTCGCCCGGGCCTCGCGCTTCGCGGCCTCAATGCGCTGTGACCAGATCGGCAGATTGACCTGAAACGTCAACGCCCAGTTGTCGTCGCCCTGTTCACTCGCACGGTTCGCGTTCTCCGGCGCGAGTGGCGGTTTGAAAGCCTCTCGCCCGTTCTGCTTTGTCCATTCGAAGCCTGCCGTCAGATCAGGCCAGTAGCCAAGGTCGGCCAGCTTGACGCTCTCCCGGTCGCGATCCGTCTGATGCAGCAGCGCCGCCAGCTCGGGGTTGTGCTCCCGGGCCAGCTCGATCAACGCCTCAACCCGGCCATGGACCTCTTTGGGGATTGCCGGCTCCGTAACCGGCACCGCGCTCGCCACCGGTCTGTCGAGCAGATTATTCATCGCCGCCGCCGCGGAGTCGTGTTGCCGTTCATACCGGCTTTCGTCGTTGAACAGTCTCGACAGTTCCGTTTGCACGCGAAGGACATCCTGCTGCTCGACCTTGCCCACTCGGTACTGCGACTCGACGACCTGTTCCAGGGCCTCCAACAGCTTTCGATTCGCGATCGCCAGCTCCAGTGAACGATCCGCCAGGTAAAGCCGGTAGTACGCCCGCTCGACGTCGGCGATGACCCGCAGTCGCGTTGCGTTCAACTGCTCGATCGCCATTCGGGCTTCCGCGGCGGCGATGCGGCCCTTGCGATCCAGCCTCGCCGGCATGGGTATTGTTTGTCCTACACCGAGTGTGAACACCGCATCGCCCGCGGCCGTCTGAATCGGCTCGGGCCGAATGATGGTTCGAATCAGCGGGTCCGGGAGAGACGTGACCTGGGGGATGCGTTCGAGCTTCGCGCGAGCATCAGCTATGGCGGCCTGGATGCCCGGATTACGCGCCATCGCCTCCCGAATGTAGATATCGAGCGGGCGGACCGGGGCGTCCGCCGGCGCGTCGTCCTCAACGTTCTCCGGCGGCGAATCGCCCGTGTGTTTTGCCGCCAGTGTTGCGCGCCGGCGGTGCCAGTCATGGACTGCGCGATCGACGTCATGTCGCGAGCGCCCGTACGTGCCGCAGCCCGCAGAGATCGCAATAGACGCCCCGATGCTGATCACCGCGACCAGAGCCCATGGCTTGCACGTGCCCGTGCCGGATCTTGGGTGCATGATCCTTCCTCCGCGGTCCGACGCCGCGTTCGGCCCCGCGAAGCTGTGCCATTCTTCAACGTGGGCTGAGAACTGGTACGAACACAGCATAAGCTGGATCGTTACGGATGTCCCGTAACGATCCCGTAACGCGGCGCGCGGGCGGATGGAGATACGGAGACAGGCAAGGGATTGGACGTCCCGCGCCGGCGCGAACCCATCGCGAGATTTGGAGTTGTGAAGTCCGCGACACTTGGCCGGGACGGAACGCGCGTGCTGACTGTGTTTCTCGATAGGACGGCACGGGCGTGGAGTGGCGTTCCGTGGCGGCAACGCCCCCGGCCTTGCGATCACGGACGGGGGCGGATCAGGCTTTTGGTTTGGGTGGGCGATCATTGCCGTTGAGGGCTGCATGGTCGGCGTAGGCCTGGGTTACTTCTTCGGGGGCGCCCTCCATGAGCACGTGCCCGTCGACGATCCA
>JBDRKQ010000170.1:0-12534 GCA_043813895.1 Planctomycetota bacterium | reverse complement strand
CCTTGAGCCTCGTTCTGTTCGTCTTCAAGGGCGACCGCGCTGAGATCAATCCCGGGTGTCTGGACCCGTGTGATTCTGCTGAGATCCAGGGGCGCCTGTGTCAGAACGGCGGTTTGCCCATTGTCATCGGCAACGGCTTGGGAGACAGATGCTCCCACCACAATCAGGCACATCACGACAAACATCAGGTAGATTCGCGTTCGCAACATGGTCAGGAGTCCTCACAGTAATGACCCGCCACCGCGGGCGCGCCAAACGCCCGCGGACATTCTCTTATCGTCGCATGTTTGAGGGAGAAATACCGACCGGCTCGAATCGCTTTCCCCGCCGGATTGTCCTCACTCCAACCCGGTTAGACCTCATTCTATCATATTCTCGGAAGGAGGTCTACTTCCGAAAGGGGCGGTTTGTTCCTCACGCGGGGCCACCATTGGCTCGCAGGTGTCTCCGATTGAGACGCCGCGGATCAGAACCTCGCCCGTGAGGAAGCCGTCAGGCCCCCAGTGCGTGCTTGCTGAGGGCGTTGTAGATGGGGCCCCGGGGGGTGAGCGTGGACTGGTAGAAGGTGGCGCCGGTGACGGTCTGTATGCCGGCGTCGAAGGGGGGTTCGTGGTCCAGGGCGGCGCGGATCGCGGCGCTGCCGGCGGGGTCTCGATTCCGGGCCAGCGTCAGATGTGGCGAGAAGCGCCGCCTTTCCTTGGGGAATCCCAACGCGGCCAGGAGGTCTTCGCATCGCGCTTGATACTTGGCGAGGCCGCCGGCCGGGTCCTCGATGCCGACCCAGACGACCTTGATACTCTGGTGCGGCGGGAACGTGCCAGTTTTCCGGATGCCGATATCGAAGGGTCCGAATTCCCGGGCGAGCTGCTGCATCGCTTCACTGACTGACGGGACCCGCGCGTCTGGGATTTCCCCGAGGAACTTGAGCGTCAGGTGGATGTGATTGGGATCGACCCACCTGAGCTTTCCGCAGTGCGGCCGGAGCTTCTCTTGGAGATTGCGAAGCTGCTTCCTGACGGCGTCGTCGAGTTCGATTGCGATGAAGGTTCGCATGGTCTGTTCCGTCGGCGGCTTCTTCGGATCACTCAAACACCGTCAACGCCTTGAACTCTGCCAGCCGGGCCTCGAGCTTGCTTCTGTCGGCGGCCCGGAGGGCGTCCAACGAAAAGTCCTCGATGGTGATCGAGGCGACGCACGTGCCGTAGGCGAGTGATGATCGCATCGCGTTGAAGCCGGTCTGGTCGAGTCCGGCGAGGTGGCCCATCATCCCGCCGCCGAAACTGTCGCCCGCGCCGGTAGGGTCTTTGACGTTTGCCGCCGGATAGGCGGGCAGGATGAAGATGTCATCCCGCGCGACGAGCATGGCGCCGTGCTCGCCCTTCTTGATGACGACGAACTGCGGGCCTGCTTCAAGAATCTGGCGGCCGGCGAGGACGAGGTTGTCCCGGTCGGTGAGCAACCTGGCTTCGCTGTCGTTGAGCACGACGCCGTGAACCCTGGCGAGCGTGTCGAGCAGTTCGTCGCGGGCAGTGTTGATCCAAAGGTCCATCGTGTCACACACGATCAGCTTCGGGCCGGTCAATTGGTCGATGAAACCTCGCTGGATCGCGGGGTGCGTGTTTGCCAGGAAGACGTAATCAGAGTCTCGGAACTGCTCGGGAATCTCGGGCGGGTCTTCGGCGATGACGTTGAGATCGGTGCTGATGCTTTCCCGCTGATTCATGTCGTCGAGGTACTTGCCGTGCCAGCGGAAGGTCTTGGAGCCTGGTCGGGTTTCGAGCCCCGCAGTGTCGATGGGGCGACCGTTGAACGTGTCGCGGAAGGCCTGCGGGAAATCACCGCCGACGACGCCGACGAGACGGACCGGCGTGATGAGCGCGGCGGCGAATGCGAAGTATGCGGCCGATCCTCCGAGCACGTCTTCCACACGGCGCCCGGGTGTTTCAACGGTGTCGATGCCGATAGTGCCTGTGACCAGCAGAGACATGGAATCCTCCGTAGGTTGTGCCTGTGTGGTGCCTTGTGACCGTTCGTTTTCGGCTGATCTCGGGAGCAGCCGTATGGATTGTGAGGGTGATTCGCCGTGGCGTCAATTCAGCCTCGGCGCGCGATGCGTTGACAACCTCGCGTCTCAAGTGCGACAATCAGATTGACGCGGGGCATTCGTTTTCCGCGTGTGCCGAACGGAGGATGCCGTGGGCATCGCTGTGGTGATGAGTGAGGGCGTGCGGAGGAAGACGAGGGCTGTTGGTTGGCGGGCGCTACTGCTCGTGCCGATCATGGTCGGCCCGGGCTGCATCGGCCAGCAGTCTTCGCGTGCCACGAAGGAGCCGGCGGCTGCGAAGAAGAGAACGGCGACGTCGCAGCCGTCTGGCCCGCGAGAGCCGAAGATCGACGTGAACGGACTACCCGGGCGCGTCCACATCGTTCAGCCGGGCGACACGCTCTACAGCATCGCGGAGCAATACTACGGACACAACAAGTATTTCCGCCAGATATTCACCGCGAACCGGAATCGTCTCGCCGACCCGAAACATATGCCCGTGGGGATGAGGCTGATTATTCCACCACTACCACCAGAACCACCACCACCATGAGCGGAGCCGTGCAGCAGCAACAATCGCTAGCGGATGCGGTTCAGTATCTTCCGGGTGTTGGGCCGCGCCGGGCTCAGATTCTGGCGAAGCTCGGCGTTGCGACCGTGGGCGACCTGCTCGAGTACCTGCCGTTTCGTCACGAGTGCCACCAACAACGCAGCATCGAGGACCTGGAGGAAGGTCTCGTCGCGACGGTGACCGGCCGGATTAACCGCGTTTCGTCGCAGCTCGGCCGGCGGGGGGCGACGGTCTCCGCCACGTTGCTGGACAACACCGGCACTTGTCGGCTGTCCTGGTTCAACGCCGGTTGGATGCGAGATCGATTGGCACGTGGGATGGTTGTCCGTGCGACGGGAAAGGTGACCGCTTACGAAGACCTGGCCCAGTTGGTGAATCCGCGTATCGAGGTATTGGGAGAGGATGCGGGACCGGCGGACGATTCGGCGCCGGCGGAGTTCGAGGGCGTCTATCCGGCGACAGCGGAGCTGTCGAGCCGGATGATCGGCCGGATCATCTCGGCGAATCTCGACAGGATGCTCTCCGGCGTGCAAGAGTGCCACGCTCCCGAGCATCTGTCCAAACGGAAACTCGCGCCGCGGCGTTGGGCGCTGTCTGTCATCCATCGACCCCGTAAACCGGACGACGTGGAGGCTGCCCGGCGGCGGCTGGCATACGACGAATTGCTGTTGATGCAGCTCGCCGTGACGTTGGCGCGCCTGCGCCACCGTGAAGGTCCGGCGGCGCAGGCGATGCGATGTCGGGCTGCGATCGACGAGCGAATCCGGCGGCGGTTTCCCTTCAAGCTGACATCGGGCCAGGATCGGGCGATCGCCGAAATCATGGCGGACCTGGGGACGACGCGACCGATGAACCGCCTGTTGCAGGGCGACGTGGGGTGCGGCAAGACGGTGGTGGCCCTGTACGCGGCGCTGGCGACCGTGGCGAACCGGTGTCAGGTCGCCCTCATGGCTCCGACGGAGCTTCTGGCGGAGCAGCACTACCGTTCGATCACGCAGTACCTCAAGGGCAGCCGCGTTCGGCACGCGCTGTTGGTCGGCGGCCTGCGTGCGGCCAAGCGCCGCGAGATTCTGGCTGGAATCGCGGGCGGCGCGTTGGACATTGTCGTTGGAACGCACGCCTTGATTCAGAAGGACGTGCGGTTCGACCGGCTGGGGCTCGTCGTGGTGGATGAACAACATCGCTTCGGGGTCCGCCAGAGAGCGACGATTCGCAGCAAGGGTCCCGCGCCGCACTACCTCGTCATGACGGCCACGCCCATTCCGCGAACACTGGCGATGACGGTGTTCGGCGACCTGGACGTGACGACCATCGACGAGTTGCCGCCGGGCCGATCCAAGATCACGACTCGCGTCGCGGGTCCGCGTGAGCACCAGTCGACGTGGCGCTTCGTGCTGTCACGCGTTGCACGGGGCGAACAGGCGTTCGTGGTGTACCCGCTGATCGACGAGTCGGACAAGATGGCGTTTCGCGCGGCGACGACCGAGTATCGCCGCCTGCAAGAGGAGGTCTTCACGGGGCACGCCGTGGGGCTGCTGCACGGACGATTGAGCGCGGAAGAGCGCGACGCCGGGATGCGGGACTTCGTCTCGGGAAAGACCGCGGCGTTGGTGGCGACGACGGTGATCGAGGTCGGCATCGACGTGCCAAACGCGACGTGCATGGTGATCGAGCACGCGGAGCGGTACGGGCTCTCGCAGTTGCACCAGTTGCGCGGGCGGATCGGCCGGGGCCGGCTCGCGGGGCATTGCTTCCTCCTGACCGACTCAGCCGGCGGAGAGTCGAACGAACGACTGCGAGCCCTGGTCGAAACGACCGACGGATTCCGAATCGCGGAGGAGGACTTGCGGCTGCGCGGCCCGGGCGAGATGCTCGGAACGCGTCAACACGGTTTGCCGGACTTGCGCGTGGCGGACCTGGTGCGCGACGCGGGTTTGCTGCGGCTGGCCCAACAGGATGCAGGCGAGATCGTGCGGGCGGATCCGTCCTTGGGGGATGCACGGCACGGGGTATTGCGCGGGATGCTGATAAGCAGATATCGGGGCAGATTGAGTCTTCTCAATGTCGGGTGACGAAGCAGCGGTTGCTGATCGTAACCGGGCGACGGAGCACGGCGACAGAGGACTTCGCACCGCGGCTACGGCACGTCATCGAGCAGTTTGTCGACGACCTTGGCGATCTTCTTTACCTCGTCAGGTGAGGACCCCGTCTCCGCGTAGGCGATCTTCCCGTCCGGGGCAATAATGTAAAAAGTCGGGATGCCGCTGACCTTGTAGGCCTCGGCGACCTTGTCGGCATCGAGGAGGAGACCGTACGTGTACTGCTTCTCCTTCATGTACTCGACGGGGTCGCCTCTCTCCCAACAGTTGACGCCGAAGACCTTGACCGGCTTGTCCTTGAAACGTTCGTGCAGTTTCTGAACGTTCGGCATGGCTTCTTTGCACGGGCCGCACCATGTGGCCCAGAAGTCCATGACTACGACGTTTCCGCGGAGCTCATCGAGGCTGACGCGCTCACCGCCGGGAGTCTTCAGTTTCCAGTTGGGCGCCATCTTTCCCACGTCGAGGAGCTTCGGCCCTCGGTCAGATTGGGGATCCTCTTTCTCGTAACCCTTTGGTCGCTCAAGACTGAACACGGTCAGGTCAAGATCAGGCTCGATGTCGAGGTTGGTGATCCTCAGGGCGGTGGCGGCTTCGGGGGGATTGTCCGCGTCGCTGTCGTCCGAGGAGTCGGAGTCCAGCTTGACGATCCGGTCGACGCCTCGCGGCAAGTAATCCTCCGTTCCGAAGAACCAACGCGATTCGGAGCTATCGAGGTAGACGACGTAGATCACGTGGCAGTCGACCTCGCCGATCTTCTTGATGCCCTCGTAGCGACGGGCCTTGCCATTCATCTCGTCGCTGAAAGGTGTGGCGTGCAGGTACTCCAGCATCCAGAGCGACCGAGCGGGGCTCAACAGCTTGTGGGCCTGCGACAACTTCGCCTGGTAGAAGACCTTTTCGGTTTCGTCAATACAGAAGACCTGTCTGCCGTCCGAGGCGATCTTGAAGGCGATCTTCTCGTTCGTACCCCTCTTCTGGAGGCTGCCATCGACGCGTAGACGCACTTGGCCGCCGCCACTGCCGGTAAGCACTCCCAGGAGGCTCCTCTTGCCCGGTCTGGCCTTAACCGAACCCTTGACGCGACCCACCTTGTCTTTGAGCTCGCCGACGCCGAAGAACTCCGCGTCATAGGCGACCTTCTTCACGGCTCGCGTGGCGGCGTCCGCTTTCCCGAGGATCTGCATGAGGTCCGGCTCATCGTCCGCCGCCGCCCAGGCGGGCAGGGCCAAGGTCAGAACCAGGCCCAGTCCGAATATGCGTCTTAGACTCAGCACCGTCTCGTCTCCTATATGTCTTGCCAGACTCGTCTTGCCGGATTGGCCTGAAACGGCCCCGGCGGGTGGCCGTGGGCGGGGCGTCTCCCCAGACGCGCGCGCGTCCATATAGTTTACAACGGTGTTCCGGCGGAGACCATTCCCTGGCATTCGACGTGTTATGGTTGAACCTGTCCGTGCGAGGCCCCAAGCGGTTGACATTCGGAGCCTCATTGGGCTGCTGCGAGCCCAGAGTGGTGGACAGGCAGCGTCCGCTGTGCGGGCCGATCCGATTGCGAGAAGGAGCCGCGGACTTCGGTCCGCGCGGGGCCTCCGTGACCAGCGGCCTCCGGGTATGCGAACGGCCGCGCGGACTGAAGTCCGCGGCTCTTCAGCCACGCGAACTCCCGGCGGACCCTACTTCTGCTGTGGCCCCGTGTGCTGCTCGATCAACGCACCCAGTTCGGCTTCCATCCTCGGGCTGAATCCTGCCACGGCGCGCAGGATCTTGCCGTCCTTGCCGATGACGTAGAGGCAGGGGATGCCGCGGACGCCGTAAGCGCCGGCGACGGCGTTGCCGTTGAGCAGTTGCGTGTAGGTCAGTCCCAGCGACTTAGCGAACGCGGCGGGGTCCGCATTCCTGCTACGCTCCCGGCAGTTCACACCGAAGACCTTGACGGGCTGGCCTTTGAAGCGCTCATGCAGCTTCTGGAGTCCCGGCATGGCCATTCTGCACGGGCCGCACCAGGTGGCCCAGAAGTCCATCACGACAACGTTGCCGCGGAGGCTTTCCAGGGTGATCGTCTTGCCATCGGTCGTCTCAAGTTCCCAGATCGGCGCTGTCTGCCCGACCGATAGCAGGCCCGACGCGTCGCGCTGTTGGGGTTTGCGTGCCTCAAACGGCTTGTTCTCGTAGCCATCGGGGCATCTTGGGCGAAAGGCGTCCTTGGCAATCTCCGGGTTCGGAATGAGGTTCTTGACGGTGAAGGTGATGCGGCTGCTCATCCCGGCTTGCCCGGTCGGGTCGCCGGGTCGGGCGGTGGTTTCGCAACGGCGGAGCAGCGCGTCGTCTTTGCCGAGGAATAGCTTCAGCGTGCTCGGCCTGGCGCCGCCTGTTTCCGCGAGGACAACGTCGCAAGGCACGTCCGCCACAACTTCGACGCCGAGGTACGAGAGCTTCGATGCGTTGATCTCTTCGGCGAACGGCGAATCATGCAAGTAGCGTGGCTGGAAGAGGGGATGGCTTACCTGGCCGCCGATTTCCGCCAGCACGCCAGTCGTGAAGACTTTACGCCGGTGGTCCACGCTGTACACGCGCTCGCCGTCAGAGACGAACAGGAACTCCGCCAGTGTTCCATCCCCAGGCATGACAGCGCTTCCCGCAGCGATGACTGAGTGCTCGTCGCCCTTTTTCGCTCTTTGGGCGATGACCTTGCCGGTCATCTTGGGGATTCGCGTGGCGAGGGCGCCGTCGGCGAAGAACTCCCCTTCGTAGGCCACGGCCTGGAGCTTTGCGGCGGCAGCGTTCGCTCTGGCAAGGAGATCCGCAGGGTTCGGCGGCTGGGGCGGTTCCGCCGAGGCCAACGAAGGCGCGAGCAGTGTGATAAGGATGAAAACCGAGAATCGTCTGGTCATCTGTGTTCTCCTGCGTCCCCCCTGGATCAGCCGCAGATTCAAAGATCGAACGCGCTGAAAGACCGGGAAGATCGCGGGCCGCCCCGGCGGGCTGCCCGGTCACCGCGAGTGCGCGACAAAGGGGCGGATCGTCATGCTCCGCCGATCCGGACATTGTAGCAAAGATCCGGGCCGTGGTGTGTGATACACGTCATCGAGAGCCTGGTCCTTCCCGCGATGGCGGCAGGACCGATATTCTGAAGGGGTCCGGGCGCCTGCGTGCCGCCGATGAGGCTCGGAGCCACGAACACCCGGGCCTCGTCCGCGAGGTTCTGTTGGAGGAACGCGCCGATCGTCACGCCCCCTCCCTCCACGAGAATATTCGTGTGCTCCCGCCTGTGCAGCTCGTCGAGGAGGTCGCCGAGGAGAATGACGGACCTGTTCGATCGCAGCGGGAGCACCTCGCAGCCAGCGCGCTCCAGTGCTCGGCGGCGCTTCGCGATTGAATGCGTGTCACGTGTCTGCCGCCGCGTCGTCTTGCAGGTGACGATGAGTGTCGGGATTTCGCGAGCGGACCGGACGAGCGCCGCATCCAGGGGAATGCGAAGTCGGGGGTCGAGCACGACCCGGACGGCAGTGCGTTTCGGCTTCGCGAGTCTCGCCGTCAACCTCGGATTGTCGGCGATGACCGTTCCGACGCCGACGACGACGGCATCGACGCGAGCGCGCAACGCGTGTGCCGCCTTCCTGCTCTGTCGCGAGGTGATCCACTTCGAATCGCCTGTTCTGGTTGCGATTTTGCCGTCGATCGACTGGGCCCACTTGAGGATCACGTAGGGTCGTTTTAGGCGGTGGTATTTGACGAAAGGCGCGTTGAGTATTACGGCGTCGTCACGAAGAAGCCCGACGTCGACCTTGATGCCGGCTTGCCGCAACCGCCTGAGTCCTCGACCGGCGACGAGTGGGTTTGGATCTCTCATTGCCGCCACGACGCGCCCCACGCGTGCTTCGATCAATGCGTCGGTGCAGGGCGGGGTCTTGCCGGTGTGGCTGCAGGGTTCGAGCGTGACGTAGGCGGTGGCGCCACGGGCGCTTTGGCCGGCGGCTCGCAGGGCGTTGCGTTCCGCATGGGGTCCGCCGAATCGGCGGTGGAAGCCCTCACCCACCGCGCGGCGGGCCTTGACAACGACACAGCCGACCATTGGATTCGGCTCGACGAGGCCCTGGCCCTTTCGGGCGAGTTCGAGGGCCCGCTGCATGTGCCGCGTGTCGCTGTCCGTCCAGTCGGTCACGAGAGACCGTACTCCTTGATCTTGCGATAGAGTGTCCTCGCACCGATGCCGAGTTGCTTGGCCGCCTTTTCACGGTTTCCGTGATTCTGGGCGAGGGCCTGCTGGATCGCCAATCTCGTCAGTTCATCGAGCGTGACATCCAGGGCCTTGGGGGCGATCGGCACGATGTCGGTCGTAGCGTTGATCGGGGGCGTCGAGGGCAGATCGTCCACCTCCAATGTTTCGCCGTCGCTGAAGACGACCATTTGGTTGATGACGTTCTGAAGCTCACGGACGTTGCCCGGCCATCGGTAGTTGTGGAGCAATCGCAGGGCCTCGGTGGAGAGCGTCCTGACGCTTTTGCCGTGCAGTTGGTTTGCCTGCTGAATGAAATGGTGAATCAGCGGCGGGATGTCCTCGCGACGGTCTCGCAGCGGCAGCAGGTTAATGTCGGCCTGATTGACCCTGAAGAACAGGTCCTCACGGAACTGCTTCTCGGCAACGGCCTGCTTGAGGTCCCGGTTGGTGGCGGCGACGATGCGGACATCGATATGTAAGGGCTTGCTGGAGCCGACGCGGACGATTTCGCCGCTCTCGAGCACGCGGAGCAGCTTGGCCTGCATGGGATTTGGCATGTCGCCTATCTCGTCGAGGAAGATCGTGCCTCCGTCCGCTTCTTCGAAGAGTCCTTTGCGATCCGTGTGTGCGTTGGTGAATGCGCCTTTCAGGTGGCCGAACAGCTCGGATTCCAGGATGCCCTCGGAGATACCGGCGCAGTTTACGGCGATCCAGGGCTTGCTCCTTCGATCGGAGTTTTTGTGGATTGCCTGTGCGATGAGCTCCTTGCCTGTTCCTGATTCGCCGTAGATGACCACGGTCAGCTTGGTTCTCGCGACCCGGCGGACGCGGTCGAGGACGCTTCGCATCGCACTGCCGGCCGCGATGATGCCTTCGAACGTGCATGCTTCGTCGAACTGCTGCCGCATCGACAGGTTCTCGCGATCAGTGACCGCCCTTCGCGCGGCGCGGTTGACCGTGTCACGGAGATTATCGAGGTCCAGCGGCTTGGTGAGATAGTCGAACGCGCCGCCTTCAATGATGGCGTCTCGGGCCAATTGCTCATCGCCGTATGCCGTAATCAGGATTCCCTGGGTCCACGGACAGGCCTGCTTGGCGGCCTTGAGCACTTCGAGGCCGTTCATGTTTCCGCCGAGCTTGTAGTCGGAGACGATGACGTGCGGCGCGCGTTGTCTGACGGAGGCGACGGCATCGTCACCGGATTCGACGAGATGGCATGCGTGGCCGGTCCGCTCGATGCCCTCCTTGAGCGCTTCCCCGTGCGAGCGTTCGTCTTCCACGATCAAGATGAAGGCTGTTTCGGACATGGGCAGATGAAAGATGGTATACCAGAAGCGAATGCGATTCCAGTCGACATCGTTATCGTGTTGGCGATGTCAGTCGGCATCGGGGGCATCGCGATTCACCGTAGCACTATAGGGGGGGCTGGTCCTTGATTTTCCTGGCCGGCATCCCGCCCCAGACTTCGCATTCTCCGATCATCGTGTTCGGGGAGACGACGGCCCCGCTGAGAATCACGGCGCCGCGCTGAATCTCGCAGCCGCTGAAAATCACGGCGTTCGCGCCGATCAGCACGTCGTCTCCGATGACGACCTTCTTGACGGTCACGGAGTCACGCTGCTGCGTGTGGCAGGTCACGGACGAATTGAAGCCGAAGACGACGTTGCGGCCGATTTCGGTCAGGTGGGGGTCGCCGATGATGGGGTCCAACACGTAGCAGGACTTGCTCTTGGGTCCGAAAATGTTGTTCATAAACCACCGCATCGGCGGGAGGTTCGCGATGTGGAAGACGAGGAAGCCGGGAAATGGCGCGTGATACCGGGCCTTCGTCAACATGGCGAGGAGGGCGGCCCAGATGATCTGTCGGTCAAACGGGGTTCCCGGGGTCATGGAGTAGGAACCCTCTTTTGGGGTCGGCAACAGCAGGCGGATGATTACCAGATGAGCGACGTAGAAGAGGTTGAACAGCAGGATCGCGTGCGTGAGTTTTTCTCCCCATTTCCAGGCGAGCCCCAGCTTGGCGCCGACGATGCTGCCGTCGGGCCAATCATCCAGGGCGGTCATGACGGCCACGGTGAACGCCAACGAGCTGGACCAGATGAAGAGTCGGACCGCTACGTCCAGCAAGAGGAGTCCCTGAAGGCCGAGCTTGGCATCACCCGTCTTTACGGTTGAGGTGTTCATGGTATGAGCCCCGTCCGGGTCTTGTATGTGTTCGATCGAACACGGTGTTCATCGGCTTGCAAGCGTATCACAAAAGTGGTGTCATTGCCGATGGCGCCTGCGGGCATGTGGTCAAGAGCCACCGGCCTTGGTCCGGGGGGTCTTGGGCTTAGGCAGGCGGCATGTCCTTGATCTTCCGGGCCGGAACGCCTCCCCACGCCTCATTCTCGCCGATCACCGTGTTTGGGCGAACTACCGACCCGCCGTAGATGAGCGCGCCGCGCTTGATGGTGCACCCGCCGTAAATCAAGACCTCCGCGCCGATCATCACATCGTCTTCAACGACGATTTTCGCGACGGTGACGCCTTCGCGATCTTGAATGTGCGAGGTCAGGGACGTGCTGTAGCCGATGGTGACGTTGCGTCCTATCTCGACGAAATCCGGATCGGGAATCGGCGGGTCGAGCGGGAAGCACGACTTGCTTTTCGGGCCGAGGATCCGCGTGACCAGCCAACAGATCGGCGGGAGGTTTGCAATGTGGTACACCAGGAAACCGGGAAACGGCGGGTAGTATCTGGCCCGAATAATCGTCGCAATGAGCCCTGCCCACACGAGGTGCAGTCGAAGACCCTTGTCAACAAACGTATAGCGACCCTCCTTCGGCGTGGGGATCAGAAGCCGCATCACGAGCAGGTGCGCCAGATAAAGCACATTGAACACCAACACAAGGTGCGAGAACCGGCAGCCCCATTCCCAGGTCATCCCCAAATTGCCGCCGATGGGCGAGCCGGCCGGCCAGGGGATCCAGGCGTTGAACGCGGCAAGGGTCAAGGCCGCGGAGCTGTACCAGATGAACAAGCGGACGAACCCGTCGAGGAGGAAGAAAGCGCGAATCGCGCCGCGAGGGTCCTGGGGTTTCGCGGTTGATGTACTCATGGAACACACCTTTCGTCGTGCGGCCTGCGCGGCGAACTCATCTCCACGACAACCCGATGTCTGAGCGAGGACCGCGCCGGCTGATCGGTTCTGTCGAGAGACTAACAAACCCTGGGGGTTCTGTCGCGATCGTGCTGCCGGGCGCGTCTGATCCGCGCCCCGAGCGCAAGCGAGCGGGTCCGATGGCGTACGGCCTGTCCACGAAGACCCCGCGCTGGCGCTTGGGGCTCGGATCGGTCGCGTCGATTGTGTCGGGAACCCGGCGTTACGCGGGGTAGTCGGTCCGCTGGCAAACCTGGACTCGTGGTGCTACAACATCGGATCATGGCTGTGATTCCCAAGAGGCAGTCGGGCTTGCCTGTCGTGGTGACGACGATTCCGGAGGTGCGCGATGCGGTGCGTCGCGCCCGACAGGCCGGGCGAACAATCGGGCTTGTGCCGACGATGGGCGCGTTGCACGACGGGCACACGAGCCTCATCAAGGCGGCGAAGGCCGACGGG
>JBDRKQ010000169.1:0-12404 GCA_043813895.1 Planctomycetota bacterium | reverse complement strand
CGGCGGTGATCAGAGCCGCGCGCGTCAGCAAGCGGTCAGCGTTCCACCTTGTGGGGGATCAGCACACAGGTTATCCCCGTCGGCCACGGGGGGCCGACGCTACAGCGAAGCATGCACTCTCAACACTAAAATGCTCTAGCCGCGAAGCAACCGCCGCGCTGGCTTAGGTGGGGGAGTGGCCGCAGGCATCGTGATTCGATCGGGCCAGGTCATGATGTTGACGTAGGCCCGATTCATGTCGACGCGTCCCCACTGGCGGTAGAGTGTTTCCAGCAGGGTGATCTTCTGTGACGCGGAAATCTCCGTGCCGAATTCCTCATCTGGCGGACGGCCCCACCAAACACGAGACGCGTCACGGTCCGTCGCCAATTCGAGATGAGGTCGGTTTCGATTCAGGCGCCCGGCGTGGTTGTCCACGAGGATGCGGGTGATCTGGTGGCGAAAGGGTTCGTCCGTCAAGAGACTCGCCAGCTTGAGTCCCGCGTCCAGATCAGCCCCGGGCCACGAGTCGCCGATGGGGGGCGGCGCCATCTCTACCCCGTCAATGACGAAGAGGACACCGTCCCGGCATTCGGAGGCGTGGTACCTGCCTGGCAGGCGAACGCCTTCGCCGTCAACCAGATAGCAGAATCGGCCGTGCCGCACCCAGGCCGTTGGACGTCTGAATTGACACCGGATGGCGACAACCGCGTCGGGGTGAATCGTGATCCGTTCGACGGATTTGACCCAGCCGATGCCGCCCGCGGAGAGTGCGCGACCAAGCCGTTCCGCGAGCTGGGGGTCCAACATCCGGTCCGACGCCGCGAGATCGACCTGGTCGGTGAGCTTTTCGAGAATGTGCCGGTTGTCCGGCATTTGAAGCCAATCGGGCAGTCGTTCCCACTCCAGCTTGAGGGGCCGATCGTACGTCGCCAAACTGTGTACGTCCGCTTCCAGGCGGTCGAAGCCCGTGTGAATCCCGGCGGCAGCGGCGCAAGCCACAATCACCAGCACCAAGCCTCGCAGCAGGCGGGAGCGCGTGTCCTCATGGGACAAGAGTCGCTGGACCCAGGTGGCGTGAGCCTGCTGTTTCTTCTTTTTGGATCTACGTTTTGTCGTTGCCAAGGTTGCGCATCCGTGCGGCTACTTGGATTGCATCCAAACACCATGTGACGCCGGAAGAGCCCCCGGCCTTGGCCGGGGGGTGCTCGCCGATCTACGGGAACGCTCCCCCCGGCCAAGACCGGGGGCTCTTGGGCCTGGTCGTCCTATATCTTGTGCAGTGCTGTTAAGATGCATTCTCTGAGAACTTTCGCTTGAGAGCCAGGTCAACGATGAACTGGCACATCTGCGGCATTGCGAGGCCCGCGCGCTGGGCGGCTTTCGGCAGGAGCGAATGTGACGTCAGGCCCGGAATGACGTTGACCTCCAACAGTGCGGGCCTGAGTTGCTTGTCGTCGATCCGCCAATCGACGCGCGAGAAATCCCGGCAGCCCAGGGCCTGATGAGCTTTCAGGCTCATCTCGACGACATGGTCGAGCAGGCTTTCGGGCAGGTCGATGTCGAAGAGGTACTCCGTATTGTCATCGACATATTTGGCGTCGTAGTCGTAGAACTCGCGAGGCGTGCGGATCTCGATGGGCGGCAGCGCCTGGTCGCCCAGGACGCTGACTGTGATCTCCTTGCCGGGAACGTATTCCTCGATCAGGCATTCGGCGTATTCCGCCAGCACCTGCTCGACGGCAGGGCGAAACGCGTCGAACTCGCGAACGATGTGGCAGGCAATGCTGCTGCCTTCCTTGACAGGCTTGACGACCACCGGAAGCGTCCAGGCCGCGACGGCCTCCTGGATCGTCTCGGGTGTGGCGGTCGCCCAACGCGGCGTCGGAAGCTGCAAATCGGAGAATTTCGCCTTGGCCAGGGCCTTGTTCATCGCGAGCGCACACGCTTCCGGTCCGGAGCCGACATAGGGCAATCCGCGGCGTTCCAGGATATCCTGGATCTGACCGTCTTCTCCAAAACGGCCGTGCAGCGCGATGAACACGCAGTCCACCTGCTTGGCCAGCGCGGCGAGGTTATCGGGACCGATATCCTCGCAAGAAACGTCGTGCCCCAGAGACCGCAAGGCCTCGGCAACGGCCTTGCCGCTTTCGAGGCTGACCTCGCGTTCGCCGCCGGGCCCGCCCGCGAGCACGGTGAGCGCCAGTTTCTGCATCGCGGGGGTGCGCGTCAGCTTGTCGAGGTCAAACCGTGTTCTTGTCGTGGCCATCGCAATCCTCCCAACGCTTACCGCCTGCCCATGGCGTCGGCCCCCTGCGGCCGACGACGATCACCAAACACCTCTCCACACATCATACGTCGGCCAAGGGGGGCCGACGGGAATATCAGAGCCGCGACCGCAAGGGAGTCGGTCCCCGCCCCTGTCGAAAGGGCCTTGCCAGGGAACACTGACCGCTTGCTGACGCGCGCGGCTCTGGCTTTCAGTCGTTGCGTCGGGCCGGCTTACCAGATCTCTATCTCCGGCTCGAGCCGGATTCCGCTGTGTTCCAGCACCCGATCCTGGATCGTGCGCATCAGTTCAAGCACGTCGCGGGCACGTCCGTCTGAATCCGCGAGGATGAAGTTCGCGTGTCGCTCGGATACGCGGGCGCTGCCTACCCGGAGACCCTTGAGCCCGGCGCGATCGATGAGTTCTCCGGCGGAGCGCCCAGCGGGGTTCTTGAAGATGCACCCGGCGCTCCGCTCGCCCATGGGCGGTTGCGTGTTTTGCTTGTACATCCAGATCTCGCGGAATCGCCGCAACAGCGCCTTTGGGTCGTCTTCGCGGAGTCGCACAACGGCGCCGACAATAATCTCTTCGCCGAGATCGCAATGACGGTAGGCGAACTGCAAATCGTCGTGGTCTCGATCGTACGTGTTTCCGTCCGGGCCAATCAGGCGGATGCTACCCACGACGGTCCCGATTTCACCATACCGCCCGCCGCAGTTCATGCGGATCGCCCCGCCAATCGTCCCGGGAATGCCCGCGAGGTTCTCGACGCCGGCAAGCCCGCGGCGGACGGTGTTCCGGGCGAGCGTGGGCAGATCGGCGCCGGCGCCGATTGTGACGCCGTTTGTGTCATAGACTGTCGTCATGAACGGGTCGGCGGTAAGGCGGACGACCGCGCCGGGCACGCCGTCGTCGCTCACGAGGATGTTCGCGCCCCTGCCGAGTACCCGCAGTTGCGTGTCGGTCTCCCGGCAGCGCTTCACGATGGTGACGAGCTGTTCCTCGGTGCGAGGTTCCAACAGGAACTCGGCACTTCCGCCCAGCCGAAACCAGGACAACGGCGCGAGCGGCGCGTTGGGGCGGCAGATGTCAGCCAAGTCGTCGAACAAGCTCATTCGATATCTTCCATACGTCGCCGGCGCCCATCGTGACGATCACGTCGCCGCTCCCGGCGTGGGCGAGAATGTGTTGCACGATTTCATCGTGGCTCGGCAGGTAAAGCGCATCTCCGCCGTTCTCGCGGATTCTCTCAACGAGATTGCTGCTGCAAATGGCGCCTCGCTCGTGCTCGCTGTCGCGCACGAAGTAAATGTCGGGAACAAGCAGACGGTCGGCAAGCCCGAAGCTTCGGGCAAAGTCCTCCAGGAGAAAACGCGTGCGGGAGTGCTGATGCGGCTGAAAGATGACCCAGAGACGCCTGTCGGGATAGCGCTCGCGAATGGTGCACAGCGTGGCCTGCACCTCCGTCGGGTGGTGGCCGTAATCGTCAAGCACGGTCATGCCGCCGACCTCACCGCGGAGCGTGAAACGTCGATCAGCGCCGGCGAAATGCGAAAGGGCGTCCGCTACGGCGTCGGGATGGACGCCGGCGTGTTCGGCGAGGGCCGCGGCGGCCAATGCGTTGAGGACCTGATGCCGCCCGGGAAGGTGCTTCATCTCGGCGCGCAGGTGATGACGACCGTTTCGGAGCATGTCGAAGGTGTAATGACCTCGGTCGTGAGCGATGTTTACTGCCTGCCAGTCGGCACTTTCGTGGAGCCCGAAAGTCTCGACGCTGACGGGGGCATCCGCAAGGGCCCGGGCGACGCGCGCGTCGTCGCTGCCGGCTACGATCGTGCCGTCGCCGGCAACGCCTGCCGCAAACTGGCTGAACGCCTCCGTGATTTCGTCGATGCCGCTGTAACAGTCGAGATGGTCCTCCTCGATGTTCAGAATGGCCGCAAGCTGTGGCTTGAAGGAAAGAAAGGACCGTTCGTATTCACAGGCCTCAACGACGAAGTGGCTCCCGTCGCCGACGCCGCAACCGCCGCCCAATTGTTGGACGTCCGCGCCGACGACGAATGTTGGATCGGCCTTCGCCTGGCGGAGGATGTACGCGAGCATAGCGGTCGTAGTGCTCTTGCCGTGAGTTCCGGCGACGGCAATCCCGGTCCGCAGGGCCATGACGCGGCCGAGCATCTCCGCGTATTTGAGACAGACGATGCCGCGGCGCCTCGCCTCGGACAGCTCGGGGTTGTCATCTTTGATTGCCGCCGAGTAGACGAGAAAGTCGCAGCCCGTTGGCACACTGACGGGCGCGTGTCCGATCGTGACGGTCGCCCCCAACTCCTGCAAACGATCGAAAGCCTCGCTCCAGATCAGGTCTGAACCGCTGACGATCGCGCCGGATCGGAGCAGGATACCCGCCAGGCCGCTCATCCCGCACCCGCCGGCGCCGACGAGGTGGACGCGCTTTGCAGCGTAAGGACTCGACCAATGCTGTCGGTTTGCCGCCCGAATCCGGCGCGCAGCCAACGCGGAGGCACGTTCGGTCGCCGTGTTGGCGGAGGGAATCACGTCAGACATCCGGGCTTACCTCCGTGTCCTGCTTATTCCAAGATCGCTCCGTCGATTCGACAAGCCGCTTCTCCCTCTTCCGATGCCTGGCGCCCCTTTGCCGTGTTGGATGCTTGACGATTCCGGCACCGCTTCAGGCTCGCCCCCCGCGAGGTGGAGAACATCTTATCCGCAAAGCCCATCGAGCCGCAACCAAACCTGCCGGCGCGTCTCTGACGGGCGTGCTCCAGGGAGAAGAGGTTGTCTCGCCTGCCGGCCCTACTGTCCAGGGAATCATATCTCCCCATTGTCAGGAACCGGTCCCAGCATCGCACTCGCCGACTCAGCAGGACGGTCGCGCTCATTGGGCGCGGATTCCCTCCAATGCCTCGGCTCATGGTTTGCTTATCGGGTCCGCGAAGCGGATGTCTTGAGGGCTGTCCAGATGATCCCGATCTGGCCATCGAAGTTCCAATCTGCTGAAAACGGAGAAGCAAACCAGGTGCGACGACGAGAACAGGACCGGCCGGCCAAGAAAACTTCACGAAGAAACGGACCGGCTCTGCCCTTTCGCATCACCTCGCCGCGGCGGCGGGACGGACGCCCTTTTCCATGAGTCGTGCGGTGGCGGGAGGGATTCTGGAGAGCGGCAGGATGTGATCGATACAGCCGGTCGCCGCGGCGACTTTCGGCATGCCGTACACGAGGCTGGTTTCCTCATCCTGGGCGATGGTCCATGCGCCGGCGCGGTGCATCTCCGCGATGCCTCTTGCCCCGTCCTCGCCCATGCCTGTCATGATCACGCCGATGGAGCGCGGGCCGCAGGCGCGGGCGATCGACGAGAACATCACGTCCACAGAGGGCTTGTGCAGTGAGACCTTCGCGCCGTCGTCCAGGCGGACGCGCAGGTCCACACCCTGGCGGGCGATACGGAGGTGTCGCGAACCGGGCGCGATCAGGATCGTCCCCTGCTCCAGCTTATCGCCCTCGGCGGCTTCGCGGACCGTCGCGGCGCAGGCGTTGTTCAGGCTCGATGCGAAGCTGGTCGTGAACGGATAGGGCATGTGAATCGTGATAACGATTGGGACGTAATCGCTTGGAAAGGCCGGCATCATTTTCGTGAGGGTTTGCGGCCCGCCGCAACTGATGCCGATGGCCACGACCCAGCCGCGCACGTGGCACGGCGGCATCGTCGGCGCCGTGCCGCCGGTTGCCTTCAAGATTTGCTTGACGCGCCCCTTCGCCTTGGCCGCAGCGACGACCATGCCGGCGAGCTTCTGCTTGAACCTGGCCAACTCGGAGTGTTGCCCCGCCCCCGGCTTCGTGACGTAATCAAATGCCCCTCTTTGGAGTGCGTCAAGCGTGATGCTGCCGCCGGCCTTGGTCAGGGTCGATACCATGACGAACGAGATGGGCACCTTGCCCGCGACGCGATCCAGGACGCCGATACCGTTCAGACGCGGCATTTCGACGTCGAGCGTTACCACGTCAGGCCGAAGCTTCTTGATCTGCCGGATGGCTTCGATCCCATCCGCCGCCAGGCCGACGACTTCGATTCGGGGGTCCTGCGACAGGCCGCTGCGGAGCATGGTCCTGATAAACGGACTGTCGTCGACGACCAGGGTTCTCACTTTGGGCGTCTGAACGGACATATAGCCTCCAGTCTGCGTGGTGCACCTCCGCGAAGCGTGCTGACATCTTCGAGATCATCAGGCCCGGGCGGGGGGTGATATTATGAGACCCCTCACCTGCCTGCGCACCGGAAAGGGTATCGGCCCGAAATGGGGAACACTTGGCTTGATATGCGACCGGCCCCGGTGGACGCGTCAGTCATACGCGCCGTGATGTGCATGAAAACGATCTTGCGCCTCGCTGTCGACCCGAGGAAACGGCAGGCGCACGATGGCGTCGTTGAAAGTCTGGAGGTGCTTTTGTGTCACCCGCTCCGGTGGGATCGGCAGCATCATCGACCACCGCGAGGGCGGCACCAGGACGACTGAGGTGCGGAGCGTGGCGATCTTCCCGATGCCACGTTTGTATCCCTGCCACGAGCGACCGATGCGTTCGATGCGCCAGTAATAGGCCAGGTGCGAACGACGTCCGGTGCAGCGATGCGCATCCCAATCCTGGGGGCCGCGCAGCACGTCGAGGAAGACCTCCTGGGAGACTCGTGCGTGGCCGAGTTCGTGATCGGCGCGACCTTCCGCCTTCTCCTTCTCCAGGGGATCAACCCGGATAACGACCGATTGGTCCAGTGAGAATTGGATCGGTGCGAGGAGGGTAGCCTCGATCCGCACGCCGGATCGGCCCTGATTGCCTTGTGCTTTGGAGGGCGTTCCGTCCGGCTTGTCCGGCGGGACCTTGTGCAGTGTGTAGAGGATTCGCGCGACATCGTCCGTGACGAACTCGTGGAAGTGAATGCCCACGACATCGTGAAGGTCAGGCGACATCCACTGCTTCCACAAAACCTCCGGCACGTGGACAACCGGGAGGGTTTCCTGTTCCTGGTGAACCTTGACGCGATCCACGAGCAACTTCGCAGTGTGCGAATGCGAAACAAGAGAACGCACATCCGGCAGGCCCTGTTGCCAAAGGTCGGCGTTCTTGCCGCTGGGGGTGACGATCAGCTGCCACGGGACGCCCTCGCGCGGATCGTTCGACCTTGTCGCCTGGTAGGCCCAGCCTCCGAGGTCAATGGGTTCGTCGCGTCGCGCCGGCCTCTCGCCGCCGGGAATCGGCCATAGCTCGATCTTCCGGCTGCCGGTCGGCGTCTTCAGGCCCGCGGTATCGTCCGCGCCCACAGGCTGCAGTATCAAAACCGCCACGAGGCCGGCCGCACAAAAAGCGCGCACTAACAACCCGTGGCAACACAGTGGCGCCGACGTCTCGCCGGTGGGATCAAGCGCGGGACGCCTGTGCCACGCGCCGGACACAAAGCGACGACGGTATTCGAAGCTCCGTCGCTGTGTTTGCATGGGGAAGTCTCCGGAAGCTTGATGGTTCGGCAGGGATGACGGTAACCCGAGTGTTCCATTATAGGCGGTTCGGCTCGGGCTCGCCACAGTCGTCGGGCTCGCTCGCGCTTCTGATAAACGTCCTTCGGTCGCGGTCCTTGACGACGCCTGGGAAGCGAAGTGCCCTGCTGTGTATCACGACCCACACGCCCGGCTCCAACAGCCTGCAGGCGAATAACGCTTCCGTGACGTTCTGCACCGCATCCGTGTCCCGGAACTCGTAAGGCCGAATCGCCCCGGTGAGGATGATCGGCTTCTCGGGGGTGGGGAGGTTGGCGTGCAGGTATTCGCCCGTGACGGCCAGGGTGTCGGTGCCGTGGATCACGATGGCGGCGTCGTTCTGAGAGAGCGCCGACTTGACCGCATAGAGGATCGCCTGCCGATCCTGCTCGGTCATGTCGAGCGAGTCCTTCGACATGACCGGGATATGGCGAATGTCCATCTCGGTATGGCGTAGACTTCCGAGGATGTTGTGCAGCACGGAGCCGACGTTTGCGAGGGTCCCGTCGGACTCGTTGTAGGTTTTCTCGATTGTCCCGCCGGTCGTGAGAATGGCAATTCGCATGAGTCGCCCACCCTGAATTAGCCTTGCGCGGCCGCAAGACCGCCCATCACGCCGGCCATCGCGCCGATGACGAGAAACCTCGCCCATCTGGGTACGCGTGCCGAAAGCTGGAATGGGATTCTCTTGATCTTCAAACGACTCCACCCATGTTTGCCGGCTTGTCTGACAACGCGCGTAACGACGGCCCCACCGGCCGGGCCTCGCACTTCACATTGTACTCGCGGCCTGCCGTTGTGATAACTGCCCGTGCCGTCCCAGGACTGAGCCAAAACGTCGAGCATCTCCAGCTTCGCTCGCGGGGATATGGGCACAGCCGGACAAAGGTGGATGCGACGGAGTGAGGACACTCCATCACACGGCCCAGGGTTCGATGTGCTGCTCCAGCTCTTCGACGGAATCCGGCAAGCCGCCTTGATCGAGGCGTTACCACCAGTTCGCCACAGTCAAGCCGACCGGCTGACCGTCGGACTCGCGGCGTAGGAGGAGGCAGCCCTCGGCGTTGCCAGGGCATCGAAGCAAGTGAAGAAGACCGTGAAAGTCCGGTGCCCCCATGCCGGGTGCGGGGCCGTCTTCGGTTTAGAGCATTTTAGGCATGAGATGGCATCCTCTGCGGCGGTGATCAGAGCCGCGCGCGTCAGCAAGCGGTCAGCGTTCGACCTTGTGGGGGATCAGCAGACAGGTTATCCCCGTCGGCCACGGGGAGCCGACGCTACGGCGAAGCATGCCCTCTCAACACTAAAGCGCTCTAGGCTTGGAGTGATGTCTCGTCAGTGTGCCGGGCTCAGATTGGGATGATGGTCAACACATCTTCACGCCTGAGCGACGCGAAGGCGTTTGCCGCTCCAGATCGCCTCACGCCGCAATCACCACGGCATCGACGATGTGCAGGCGGATCAGTTTGGGGCGTTCTGACTCATCCGGGAGATGGCAGCGGCCCGCATCGCGGACCTGCTCTCGCAGAGCATCAAGATCGTCCGCCTGGGTCACAATGGCTTGACCGGCGGCCTGGGCGACGTAGCCGCCTTCGGCGTCCTCCTCAACGGTCAAGGCGATCTCAGTCGTGTGAATAGCCCTCACGCCCACTTGGTGGAGTTGCCTGAGTAAGTCGTCGATGTTCACGCGTAACACAGCCTAGCCTCAAGATTCTGGCAATGTGTGTGATTCGGATCGAGTTCAAGGCCATATTCAACGAACTCCCGAGCTCCGTCTTTGTCCTTGGCGTGAAGACACAACCACGCAATCCGTGAACAGTCCGTTGCGTCTGATTCCTTTCTTCGCTTTCGCGCAATCTCAATAAGCCGTTGAACAAGCAGCCGCTTTTCGTCGCTGTCTAGTTCAAGTAGGCCCTCTCGAAACAAGAAATTGATGCGATTTGCATTATTGCTGACATCGGTCCACGGAGCATTCGCGATCTCACAGACCTCCACCAATGCGTGGACTTCTCCCACATAGTCATTCACTTGTAAACACAGTGTTGCCAAGAGATTCCACCCGGTATATCGGTCGGTCATTCCAGGAGAACAGGACAGAAACTGACGGAGGGCGCTCTTCGCTCCGTCTGAATCGCCACGTTCCTTATATAGAGAAGCCAAGTACAACCAAACGGGGGGATGATGTCGCGCCATGAACTCAAGCAAAGGTGAATATCGACTGAACGCGGCCTCGTCATCCGAAATCGTCTTGGCGATCCTCTTCAAGTGGCGGTCGAGGCCGTGTCTAACATCAACGCGTTGCGTTGCACCAAATGCTCTTAGAATCTCAACATCAGCTTCAACAGCGCTCCGCGTGGCGCTAACTGATAATTTCTTCCGGCCAAACACCTGCGCCGCCAACGGGACTGAGACAAAGTCCGATTTGTCCGACTCTGACGTCGACATTTCCACGAGAGAGAATCGCTCTAGTTCCGACAGGGCTTCAGCAATATCCATACGTTCGTTTTCCGATCGCAGAAGCACGGCTTTGAGCGCTAGCGCGGGGATAACGGATCGCCAATTACAAAGGGTCAGGAAGACTCGACGCGATGCCGGGGTGAGCGCGTTGAACGTGCGTTCAAAAAGTGCGTCAAGGATGTCTTCCTTGTCCGCAACGATTCGTTCAACTTTGACGAGACGGCGGGCAGCAGCTACATCGCCGAGAAGAATCTTGATCACGTATGGATGCCCATCGGCTTCATGAAGAAGGTCATCACAGTACTGCTCCGTCAGCAGATCAATAATGCCAACTGAAGATGCTGTGTCCCTGATTAGATTCCTGCACTCGGAATCAGTCATGCCGGGAACGTTGATGGGGTAATCCGCCTTGAACTTGCGAAAGCGAGATGTGATTAGGATTTTATTCGGAGGGCGGACATGTGTGTCAAGCCACCGAAAGACATCTAATGGCTCCCGAACTGTCTCAAAGTTGTCGATTACGAGAAGAAGAGGCTCGCCGAAGGGAGACTCATGTAGCGCTCTCTCCAGATAGTCCTTAGCTGAAAACGCCTTTTCATGGCGTTCAGATGGTTCAACCATGGACACGACTTCCTTCGCGATATCGTCGACCGTCAAGACCTGTGGCCGAACACTCTTGGGCCCAGTCGGAAGGAGGTCAATATCCCGCGCGCTCAACCAGAGAATTACGTAAAAGCGACCCTTAACTGCCGCGACTTGGCGCAGTACGGACAAGGCAAGCCAAGTCTTGCCAATGCCACCTCTTCCAGAAAGCGTGACGACAGGATAGCGATCGGTGGTCAACGTCTCCTCAAGCTCCTTCTCCAGCGCGGGCCGCGGGATGTAACCCTTTGGGTGAGGTGGGAGGTTGTTCCAACACTCACCTTGCAGGTCTAGAGCACCCACACCCTCTGTTTCGCTCGAAGGAAGATGACCAGGGGGGCTCGCATAAGTCGCGCCCTCCTGCTGCTTGCGGTTGCCGGTGATGTATGATATCGCCTCGAAGCCCTTTCCATCCCAGGCACCGTTTGGCAGGAAGAAGTCGCTCTTGTCCGCATCGGATAGAAAGAGTTCTACGCGACAAGGGGCGTTCAGCCACACATACACGCCGTCAGGAAAGTCTTGGTCGCGAGACGACTTGAGATGGTCAAACGGACAAGAGTCTTCCGTGAGTGGCACAACTTTGAACTTGCCCGACAAATTGCGGTGAAGATACACCCATGGGCGCTTAAAGAGGGAGTAATTGTCCACAATCAGGTTAAGGGACTCGTGCAGCGGCTCGCAGACCTGCTTATAGCGTTGACTGGCAATCGCACCGTGTCCGCGCGTAGCGTTACGAAACTCTACGAACATGTCATACCATGCCCGTCCCTGAATCTTCCGTCCAACCGCCTCACGCTTTGAACCTACTACCTTCAAGCAGTCGTACATCAGGCATGCCGCCTTGTACTGCCAGTCATCTGCACGAGAGTGTCTCGTTAGCTCTTTGCATTCCGGCTCGGCAGCAGCGTTCAGATGGTGCGAAGTTGGCCCAGTGAGGATGTTGTCGATCGCCGTTTTCCAGTCGCCAAGCCCGTCGGCTCGGACGAGCTTGTAGGCTTCCCGATATCGAAGTCGTTCCTTGTCGTCGCGCACTGCCGCCAAGAGGGCAGCGCCAACTACCTTGAGCGTCATCTCCCCAAAATAAAGGAGGGCGAGAAGAAGCTCGGAATCGGAATCCTCTCTTGCCAGTTGGACGCGTTCCAGCATACGATCAAGCGGTGTGAACATCGCACAACTCCGAACTCTAGTCTGCTTCTATTCATTCTCACCTGGATCCTGAATGCAGAGCCAAGTTGCTACATCCACCGTGCTAATCCCCAAATTTGATCCCCTGCGCCAGCGGCAGTTCCGTGCTCCAGTTCATCGTGTTGGTCTGCCGGCGCATGTAGCCCTGCCAGGCGTCGGAGCCTGATTCGCGGCCGCCGCTGATCTCGGCGTTCACGCTGCGACCTTCTTGGCCCAGGGCTCGATGCAGCGTTCCAGTTCTTTGATGGAATCCGGCAGGTCGCCTTGGCCGAAGCGTTTCCACCAATTCACGACCGTCAGGCCGACCGGCTGACCGTCGGACTCGC
>JBDRKQ010000168.1:0-21125 GCA_043813895.1 Planctomycetota bacterium | reverse complement strand
GGACTACTTGGCGCGCAACACGGGACAAGTCTTGTCGCGCACGATGATTCTGGAGCACGTCTGGGACATGAACCAGGACCCGATGACAAACGTCGTCGACGTGCATATCAACCGCCTTCGGAAGAAGGTCGATCGCGGGTTCGACCCGCCGCTCATTCATACCATTCGTGGAGTAGGCTATGTCTTGCGGCCCGCCGAGGCGTAGCAGGTCCTTCCGGACCATCGGCGCGCGGCTGACCATTTGGGGCGCGAGCGTCACGCTCGCGGTGTGCGCTCTCTTATGCGCTGTCTTGTACGCGGGACTCTTTTACGCACTCCGCAGCGAAATCGATGTTTTTCTTGAAGGGGAAATCCGAGAATTCATGGTCACCGTGAACAGCCATCCCGGCGACCATTCTGGCCTGGAGCACGCTATCCGTCGCGAACTCGGTAGCCGGACGCGGCACGACTTGGCCTTCCGGCTCTTCGGTGAAGGCGGCGACGTGATTGTCACCAGCGAGCCGGACGACCCTCTGGCGGGTTTGTGGGTTCCCCCACCCAACTGGCGCGACGAAAGGCCGCCGCCTCACTACGCAACCGTCAAACCCGCTGGCCAGCCCTTCCCGTATCGTGTCGGCAGTCTGCGTGTGAAGACAGCCGATGGCCAGCCCTGTACGGCGCAGGCAAGCTACCTCCTCGATCGTATGACGACGTCCCTCGCCCTGTTTCGGCGCGTGTGTGCCATCGGCTTGGCCCTTGCGGCGATCCTCGCGGTGGCGGCGGGGCGGTTCCTCTCCAGCCGAAGCCTCCGGCCGGTGCAGACGCTGACCGAGACCGCCGGACGGATCGGCGCCGAGACACTGGGCGAGCGCGTCCCACTCGCCGGCACGGATGATGAGGTGGACCGGTTGGCGGAGACCATTAACCGCATGTTGGATCGGATCGAGCGCCACGTCGATCAAGTGCAGCAGTTCACGGCGGATGCATCACACGAACTGCGCTCGCCCCTTGCCGCGCTCCGTGGAAACGCCGAAGTCGCGCTGACCCGCAACCGCCCGGCGGAGGACCTGAGACGCGTGCTCGAGAACAGCATCGAACACTATGACCGCCTCTCACGGATTGCCGAGGACCTCCTGTTGCTGGCGAGGGCGGACGCAGGTCATCAGATCCTCCGGAAAGAGGGCGTGTGGCTCGGCCGCGCTGTTCGGAGCGTGGCCGATCTCTACGAGCCCCTGGCCTGCGACCGCGGAATCGAGCTGGTATTGGGCGATTGTCAGGAAATCCAGATTGAGGGTGACGGCGTCCGGTTGCGGCAGCTTGTCGGGAATCTGCTCGACAACGCCATCAAGAACACGAACACGCGGGGGCGAATCACCGTTTCGCTCACTCCCATGAACGGGAACGCCAGACTCGAAATCAGCGACACAGGCCGAGGGATTCCCGCCGACCATCTGGCGCGCGTATTTGACCGGTTCTACCGCGTCGATCGTGCCAGGTCGGCACAACACGGCGGCGCCGGCCTCGGGCTTTCGATCTGCCGCATGATTGCTGAATGCCACGGCGGGAGCATCGACATCTCCAGCTCACCGGGCGAAGGAACCTCCGTGGTTGTTACCATCCCATTGGATCGCGGCGCCGATCAACCACCCCGGCCTGCTGGGGCACGCTAGACCACCGTGAAATCGGATCGCTCTTGGAGGAAGAAATCGTAATGAAAACGACCATGCTGCACATTTTCCGCAATTCACCCCTGGGGCGAGAGAATCTCATGCAGTCCGCGTACTTCTGCAATCACCTGCCAGGGATGTCGCTGGCCGTGTACATTCCACAAACGGTGCAGTTTACGATGGACCCCGGCGGGGAACTTGTGGTTGTTGAACTCGACGACTTCTACGTTCGATACCCGTATCACACGGCCATTGCGTAGCAGGGTCTCCATCACTTCACGACTGGCGAAGGTGGAGGTCTCTGACGCAACACGCACAGGCACAGATGACGGAGAGGGCCAAATGGACGAGACCAATGCCGATCTGGACGGTGATGCCCGCTGCCTGAGGACGGAATGCTGTGACGTGCTCCGCTTCCTGGATCGAGCCTTGGCGCGGTTCCCTGCGGTGAAGCCGTGCCCACCATCGCTGGCCCGTTGCCGGGAGCCGCCGTAGAACAATGAAGGCCGGCTTTCGCGATCCCCTGCATGCCGTACCCCATCGTCACGCGGCGTTTCTCGACCACGGGCGGGCAGTCCGTTTGGCTGCTCAAAGATAGGTAAACGAGTACACCCAGGCCGCCTCAGGATCCTCGCTCATCCTGACGCCGGGAATCCTTGTAGACGACCTCGAGCAAGGGGCATTCCTTCTCGACAGAATCCCTGTGCGTCTTGGCATAGATTCCGGCGATCGCGAGCGCCTGCGTGGGATAACTATGGTCGTCGCGGATCGCATCGTATGCACCCGTCTGGCGCAGCACATCCAAGACGGTGTCCTGGAGGCCGCTGAACGCAACGGTGTAGTCGCTCCGGCGCAGATGTTCGACAAGAAGGCGGAGCTTGGCGGCTGCGCGCGCATCGATGCGATGAATGGCGTGCGCAACAATCAGCACACTTGTCAACTCGGCACGGCCTTTCAGACGGTCCAGTAGCTCGCTCTCGAGATAGCCGACCGTAGCAAAGTTGAGCGGTCCGTCGAACCGGATAGCAGCAATGTGGCGGCAGAGCTTCAGCCCATGCCGGCGAGCGTCTCTGAGGGATCCGTCCGGATGCAAGGACAGCTCGGTCACGTGAGGCAGTAGGGGCAGCAACGGGCAGTTTGTCTCGCTTGAGTCGGCGTGGGCCTTAGCATAGATACCGACTATCGCCAGAGCTTGGGTGGGATAGATGTGGTCTTCGCCGATTTTCGTGATGACACCCATCCGATTGAGTAGATCCACGACATTATCGTTGAAACTGCTGAAAGCAATGTCATACCCATCGTTCCGCAGCCGCTCAACCAGCTGTCCAAGCTTCTCGGCACCGGAAGCGTTGATGTCGGCGATGCCCTGGGCTGCAAACATGATATGGCGGAGTCGGGGTCGATCTGACACAAGTTTAAGCGTCTCCTCTCCAAGGAAGCTCGTATTGGCGAGGTTGAGGGTGGCGTCAAACCGGAAGATGGCAATATGCGCGCATACAGGAAGATCCCGCCGCTGGGCATCACGAAGCGATCCGTCCTGATAGAGCGAGAGTTCAGTCACGCGCGGCATAACCGTGCGAAAAGGGCAATCGCGCTCTGACGAGCCGGCGTGTGCCAGGGCATAGACACCAGCAACAGCTTGAGCCTGCGTGGAAAAGAAGTGATGCTCGCCGATGAGTTCATAGAGGTGGGCCCGTTTAAGGGCGTCGAGGATATCCTCTTTGAGTCCGCTGAACGACACATAGTACCCTGAACTGCGTAGCTGTTGTATCAGGTGGCGCAGCATCTCTTCGCCGGATGCATCGATCTCGCTAATGCCGTGGGCGTCGACCAGCACGTGTTTCAGATTCGGCATCTCAGCAACTTGAGCCAGAACTTCGTCCTCGAGGTAATTGACGCTTGCGAAATTGAGCGGACCGTCGAATTGAATGACGGCCAGGTGTCGACACTGCGCGAGCCTATGCCGACTGGCATCTCGGAGCGAGCCATCCGGGTGCGGTGAGAGTCTTGCCACTTTCGGCCGCATCGTGCGGACAAGGTAACCTCCGAGAGAGAGGGCGACTCCCATGACAATGCCCCATTCCAAGTGCGGGGCAAACACCAGTGTGCCCGCGAAGCTGACGACACCTGTGACGCCGTCAAACCTCTGCACGCGCCAGGCGTGAACAAAACCGCTGACGTTAAGCAGTCCGACCACGGCCATCATGATGATTGCCGCCAAGACCGCTTGGGGCAGGTAATAGAGCAGCGACGTGCAGAACAACAATACGACTACTACAACTCCGCTCGACACGACGTTCGATAAGCCGGTCCGCGCCCCGGCTTGCAGGTTGACAGCCGATCGAGAAAAGGAGCCCGAACAGGCATAGCTCTGCGCGCAGCATCCGAGGATGTTGGCCAGACCCTGACCAATCAGCTCCTGGTTAGGATCCAGCTTCTGGCGCGTCCTGGCTGCCATGGCCTTGGCAATTGAAATGGCCTCCATGAAGCCCAGCATCGAGATAATGATGGCCGCGGGAATGAACTGCAGCATCCCCGCCAAGTGATCACTGACAGGCGGCAATCTGAATTCCGGCAGCCCTTCCGGAATCGTGCCCACTACGGCCCCGCCCCCCATGACTGTAATCTTGTCTGTGTCCAGTGAGCAGCCGCCTACCTTCATACGCCAGCACGTTGTGCTGTCGTTCACGCCTTGCGGCTGTTGGCCGCAAAAGAAGAAGGTCGCTTCGCCGCCAGATCCTACGCCGCGCTCGAACCGGTAGGCACGCAGTTGAGCACGAATCTCAGATTCCTGCCGCTTCAGTCCGTGGATGTAGGCATCGAGCAGGCCCGCCATCTGATGGACGGCGGCCGCTTTCCCCGAACGGGAGCGCGACGCCCTTGCAGGCTGACTCCTCAACATATCGATGTCCAGGTGTTCATGACATCGCGCGCAGGGCCTGGAAGTCTCCTCATCGCCCCAAACCGCCAGTTCGGATATCGACTTGCTTGTGTCCGCCCTGAGTGTCTCAGCCTTCTCTCGCTCTGCTATGATGGCGTTGAAGCGGTCTACTCTGTTCGCAACGTCCGATGATTGAATCTGGGCAATGCTCACTTGCTCGTCATCCTGAAAGCGAACGAGAACGGAAAGTACTGTTGTGAGGGCGACTGCGACGAGCACATTGGGCATCTTCGGGTTGATCCTCTTCAGGAGAATCATCGTCCCGAAAGCGAGGGCAGCCATCCCCAGAGTTGGCCAGTGTGTGTGATCGATAGCGGCGACCACAACTCTAAAGACAGTCTCGTAGTGATGTTCAGCCTTGTCGACGTACACGCCGAAGATCTTCGGGAGTTGGGACGTAGCGATGATCAACGCCGCCGCACAAGTGAAGCCGTTGACGACCGGGTGGGACAGGAAGTTCACAACAAGTCCCAACCGGAACAGCCCCAAGAGCAGTTGAAATACGCCCACCATGAGAGCGAGTAGGATGGCATACGTTATGTACTCGGCGCTGCCGGCCGTAGCGATGGGCTCCAATGTTGCGGCCGTCATCAAAGAGACAACTGCCACAGGCCCGGTCGCGAGTTGGCGGCTCGACCCGAAAAGGCTCGCGACCATCGGCGGCAAGAACGCCGCATAAAGGCCGTAGTAGGCGGGGAGGCCGGCCAGTTGGGCATAGGCCATCGACTGGGGAATCAGGACCAGGGCCACCGTGACGCCGGCCGTAAGATCGGCGCGCACCGTCGCTGCGTTGAGATCCTTGATCCAACCCAGGAAAGGCAGTGCGCGTTTGAGAATACCCATCACGGAAGGCGCTTGCCTCCTGTCCCTCAACCCCCGTCAGCGGAACTCCAACCTCGGGAACAGGTCGGACTGACAACGGTTCTTAGGATCGCTGACAGCCAAGCCATCACCAGCAGTTGTTGCGACGCGGGTCCTATCTCACCATCCCTTCCTCTTCAGAATGTCATCGACATGCTCCCTAGATTCTGCCTCAGTGAGCATAATCTTGTTGGCACGGGCTTCTTTGATCTTATTGATCAGAACCTCGATGTCTGCCGGCTTCTCAAGGACATCTATGGCGCCCTCCTTCATGGCCTCGGCGGCGACCCTGGCCGTCGCCTGGCCGCTGAGAAGCATGATCTGAAGGTTGGGGTCCGCTTCTCGGAGGAGCCTCAACGTCTCGATGCCATCCATGCCTGGCATGGCGAGATCCAATACAATGGCATCGAATGTAGTCTTCGCAACGCTTTCCAGTGCGTCGCTGCCGCTGTGGGCCGTACGTGCAGTGAGCCCCCGTGTCCGCATGCGCTCAGCTAGGGTTTCCACGAATTCGGTTTCATCGTCGACCAGTAACACTCGGTCAGCTCGCATGGTTGTCCTCCGCCCCGTGTTCATCGATCGCCACGTCATCGTCACGCGCGCCCTTCCCCGCCTTTGGTAGTTGGATCGTAATGCAATGTCCCTCTTCAGAAGTCGACATGGCCGATACATCCCCTCCAAGTTCTCGCATGAGCAAAGCAAGGTGCGCCTGTCTCTCGAGCACGTTTGGTGTTTGGGTCATGGGATCCGCGCTGGCAACTGCAACCTCAATCCGCGTGTCGAAAACTCGGTAGCTGACGGTGATGCGCCTGCTGTCAGAGGAGGCTGTCAGCGCGATCTCAATACAGGTCAACACGGCCTGCTTGAAACTGAACGGACTGGCCTCAAGAACGGCTGATCGTGCAGGAAACTCCTGACTGAGGGCCGTCTTCGCGAGGTTGGCGGGGCGCTGAGCCAGGCAGACAACTTGTTCAAGAGCTTCCTTCAAGTCAAAGATGCTTACCGGCTCGTCGACACTGTGCGCAAACCGGCTCATAGACCGCACAAGCGCTTCGCCCCGTTGCACCTGATTGCGAATTCTCTCAGCAACTTGTATCAGTCTCTCGACATTACAAGTCCGCTCTCGTCCAACAGCCGCAAGGACATCGGCCTGAAGCCCGGCAAGCTCATTGATGACGTTGAGAACGTTGGTAATCTCATGGGCCTGCCCCGCCACAATCTTCCCGAAGAAGACCAGTCCCTGTCTCCGCAGAAGCTGATTCTCCTGTTGGCGCATATCCGCTCCTTCACGTCTTGGCGGCCCTGTGGAGAATCTCGACGAGCACGTCTATATCGACAGGCTTCATAAGGTACTCAAAGGCGCCCATCCGCATGCCTTCCTGCGCGTCTTCTTCCACACCATGGCCCGTGAGGAAGATAACAACCAAATCGGGATGTTCCTGCTTGATTCTTCTGATCACGTCGAAACCGCCAAGCCCGGGCATCTTGACGTCAAGCACAATGACGTCGAAGTCTTGCTCTTTGATGAGCTGGAGTGCCTCATCGCCGCTTGTGGCGGCTTGGGCATCAACGCCGCGGAACTTTAGCCGCTCCACAACGGTAAACGCCAACTCCTCTTCATCATCTACAAACAACACGCGCAAGTTGTCCATGGCGATTCCTATCCAGTTCTGTGGATCGGTAAAGTAACGGTGAAACAGGTCCTCGCGCCAAGTTCACTCTCAACCCTGATTTGGCCGCCCAACTTCTGGACAATGCCGTATGTGACGGATAGACCCAGGCCTGTTCCATAACCCTTCTTGGTTGTGAAGAAGGGTTCGAACACCTTCTCGATGTTCTCCCTGGGGATTCCCACGCCATCGTCCGTGATGGCGACAGCGACCCTGTCAGGATCCCGACGTTCTATCGCAATCTCAATCTTGCCACCGTCCTGTACGGCCGCAAAGGCATTGTTGACGAGGTTCAGGAATACCTGTTGGAGTTGACCGCGGTCGCTTTCAATGCTGAGTACGTCATCAGAGGCCTTGACCGCAACCCGAATGTCGCGATGGGCAGCCTCCTTCTCATGGAATCCCAGTACCTCTCGAATCAGGCCAGAGAGATCGAGGGTCTCATTCTGGACGTCCATGTGCTTGGCAAAGCCAAGCAAGCGGTGAGTAATGGTGCTGCACCGGTCCACGGCCTGCTGGATAGACTGCGTTATCTTCGTAGCCTTCTCTGCGGGCAGAGGCGTATCTCCCTTAAACGTGCAAAGGTCTGCAAGAAGGCCAGCCTTCTCGTTGATGATGGCTAAGGGGTTGTTGATCTCGTGGGCTGTACCCGCGGCAAGGCGGCCCAGGGAGGCCAGCTTGTTGGTGTACTCGATCTTATGAAGAAGTGTCGCGCGCTTTGCATCGGCGTCTCTCAGCTGGTTAACGAACTTGTTCGATCCCCACAAGATGACAGCCAGAATAAGGACAACGCTCACCGCCAGAAAAACGACCAATTGGCCCCTAAGGTCGAACCACGTACCCATGACATCACTCGGTCGATTAACCAGCATCAGAACAAAGGGCGACGCCTCGATATAGGCGTAGCCCAGAATGACAGAGTTGCCTGTCTCATCGCGCCAGTCGATGACCTCAGTCTCATGTGCCTTCGGAGGGACAGCAATCGGGCAGCGTTCGAGCACGTCACCATAGCGGAGAGATGGAGTCTGGAGGATGCCGCTGAGGTTCACGAGCAGGCAATCGCTGGTCGGACTCAGGCCGAACGTCATAATCTGCTCATTGAGCACGTCGGTGTCGACCGTAGCTCGCAAAACATGAGGCTGCTCTCTCTCGCTCTCATGCCACGTCGCAAGCACGAAGTGCGGTGATCTGCGAAATCCCAGGAACACGTCGCTGACGTAGACTCCTCGCCTTTGAACCTCATCAAACCAACCTTGGCCCTCATAGTTTCTTCCGTGGAGTTCATAGGGGCCGACATAGGACAGTTGATTCCCTTTCGCGTCAATCAGCCCTAAATCAACGAGCGTACCCTTGGGCAGGGATCTCTTCATGTTCTCCAGAATCCGGGCGAGTTCGGCATCGCTGCGCAGTTGATCAAAGGACTCATCGTGAATGATGTATGTGAGAGCGGAGAGTCGTTCCTCGAGAAAGAACTCGAGCGATCGCTTGATGTTGGATGTGAGACGTCGGATAGCCTGCCTTGCCTCACTGCGAGAAGCCTCGTCGTATTGATAGTAGTTGACTCCTGTCATCAGGATGAGCGGAGCGATGGACACTCCTATCATCCACAGCACCACAGAACGCCGCAGTTGCCCGTAGTCCTGCTCCGAAGCGGGTAGACGCTGAGCAGTCTTTGGTGTCGCTGCCTGCTGCCGCATGTCGACCGGATGCTCCACGCCGCGTGTGCTCCACCCGCAAGGAGACCTTGCGCACTAAGAACCGTAGCTCACTTTCCGGCCTGCGGCGGTGGCTTGTCTGTGCTCCTGACCGCGTTCACCTTGGAGTATGCCTTCTTCATCTCATTGGTCAAGACGTCGATGTCCACGGGCTTGCGCAGGTAGGCAAACGCGCCGAGTTGAGCCGCCAGCAACTCTTCGGCATCTGAACCATGACCGGTTAGAATCAGGACTTCCGTGTCAGGATGCTTCTGCTTCACAACCCGGAGGACTTCAAGTCCGTCAATCCCAGGCATCTTCAGATCCAGGACCATTACGTCCGGCTGATCAGCCTCCATCATGGACAAGGCTTCCTCTCCATTGTAGGCAATGGCAGGCTGCATGCTCCGAGTCTGAAGCCGTTCTGATAGGGCGTGGACAAACTCCTTCTCGTCATCGACCAGGAGGATTTTGGAGGGAATATCCACATCCAGAGGAGCATAGGCGCTGGGTTCGCGACACCGCGGTCCCGGACGCGCTGTTGCGTCTTTCACGCCTGGTACCCGCCTCGAGATGGCTTCGAGCTTTTCCTGAAGCCGTTGCATACGCAAGGTGTATCTTCTGATCAAGATCGTCGCGCACCCACCCTGACAAAACACATCCGTGTCATGCCCCTCTTCCACCAACTTCTGGTTCACCTGTGCTGCAAGCCGAGCGTCCGCTAACGCAGTCCCGGCGTTCTCCGTCGGCCCGAGCTCAGGTCGGCGAGCGTACTCGCAGAGTGTGCTCACCGCTTCGTCGACCGCCATGGACTGCATCGCTAGAAAAACGTCGTGCAGGCTCTTGTCCCAGGGACCCAGCTCAAACAGGAAGTTAGTCCACTCCGCGCACGCCTCGTCAGTCTCTCGGATCTGCCGCTCCGCCTCTCTCCTCGACCGGTTCTCTTTCTCTGCTTGCTGCAAGCGGTGGCCTTGTGTCGCCGCCAGGCAGACCCGCAAGACGTGCGTTAACGTGTTGGACAGAAGCAGCCCGCCAAAACCGCGAAAAACAAGGTTGTCCGGCTCAACAAGCTCAATCGCCGCGACACGAAGCAGAGCCACGCATTCCTCTTTCTCGCGGGTCAGCTTGTTGAAGAACCTCGGGGGCCCCCACATGGCTCGCTCCAGCTTCGCAGGGGAGACATGGAACTCATCCGACGCGGCCGCGATCAGGCTTTCGTCTGTCAGCAGGCGGTAGCCGAGTCGTTCTGCGACGCTCGTTGCGACTTCGTCACCGTGACAGTGCGATGCGCTGAACAGTGTGATGACGGCCATGATTCCTCCCATTCGGCCCGGCACGCTTCCGTCACCGCGTGCGCGGCAAGTCTCAGGCGGCGGCCTTGGAAAGCCCGTCCAAAGTACTCACCATACGACGGTTCTCGCAACGCTTCTCAACACATTGGGGCATCAGTCGCCTTCCGCAGCAATCCTGCACCCGACGTTGTCGAGGACAACGCGCGACGAATGCAACAAGCCGCCCCCCTGGCCGTTGCTCTTTGCCCAAGCGACATCTCGTGGGAGTGCGGATTCCTTCATTCCTCTCATCCTACCACGGCGCAGTCTATGCAACAACGCGGGACAACTGCATCAGTGTCTATGGCGGTTTGGGCGGCTCGCGAGACAGCAACGCGACGCGATACGTGGTCCGTACCGGGTACGCGATCCGAGCCTTGGGAGCAAACGAGCGGGTCGGGAGACCTTCGGTCTTTCCGCAATGAGCCCGCGCCGGCGCGTGGGGCTCTGATCAACCCCGCCGAATCTGTCATGCACCCGACAACCGCCGTCATCGATCCGCACGGTTTCCAACGCGTGTCACAGCGAGTAGAATACACCGTGGTGTCCGATCGCTACGCGTAAGAGGCACGATTGGCAGGTGGGCGACGAACCGTCACGGGATCGGGCGTCCCGGGACCGGCTTTCCGGACATCCGTGGCCGCAGTGGCTTCCGGCGCGCAGGTTTGCGCATCCATGCTGGAGCAGGGTAATGGACGGGACGATCGAGGCGTGCATCAAGAATCTGCAAGCCGACGGTGTCGAGGCGGGACAGGCGGTGGCCGGAGCGATGCGCGCCGAGGCCGAGCTGCAACCTCAGCAGATCATCTCCGACGCGCGGGCAAAGGAGGAGCAGCTCATTGCTGACGCCGAGGCCCGGCGCGAGTTCATGGCCGGCGCCGTTTCCAAGGGCGGCTCATAGCTAACGCTTCGATGAGCAATGACCTGTATCACAGTCCATCGGCTGTACCGGCATTGGGCGAGTCGGGCAGCGTACCGCTGGCGGCCGCGGTGGAACGACGGCCGTGACGGTTCTTCGCGACGGTGAGGCCCGCGAGTTGCCGATCCGGCTTGGCGTCATCACGGAAGATCAGATGCGAGTGGTCTACGGGATCGAGGAAGGCGGTCCGACTGCCACAGAGCGTGGGTACGGGCCTCTTGAGGTGTGAAGCCGCCAACCAGTATCGCTGAGGTTCTGGCAACCAGCCGGCCATGAAGTTGAACTCCACATCGAATAGTCACCGCAGGCAAGTGCGGCCGAGGCTGCGCCGTACGATTCGGTGGTTCGTCGCCCTGCGCGGTTCACCGGAAGCAATCGCCGGCGGCGTGGCAATCGGCATGTTCGTCGCCTTTACACCGACGATTGGGTTTCAGATGGTGATCGCGGCGCTTCTCGCCACATTGCTGAAGGCCAACCGCCCGGCGGCAATCGCGATGGTTTGGCTCACCAATCCGCTCACGGTCCCGCCCGTGTTCATGGCCACCTATTGGGTTGGAACGTTCTTTCGGGCCGGCCCACCGGCTGCTGAGGTCTATACGCTGCTAACCGACACGATGCGGGAGCTTCACAGCTGTGACTACTGGGCCCTGTACGACCAGTTTACGGCATTCGTGGCGGTTGGCTGGCATATCCTCATCCCCCTGCTGATAGGCGGGCTGGTCATGGGAACGGTCCTTGGAAGCATCTCTTACATAGCAACCCTCGGAGCAGTCAAGAGATATCGGCGGCTCAGGGGAAAGCGCAAGCGTCAACCGACCCGGAAAGATGGTACCTAATGCTCGGAAAGCCGAGTCAACGCCATCGGGGAACAACTCAACCCGAAGCACAACGTGACGGAAACTCTCCAGATGCGGAGCGTCATGATGACGGTCAACGGCTGCCTGCGAGATGGGCGAGGCCTCGACAACTCCCGGTCAACAAGGTGCCCAGCCAACTTCGGCCGATCACCCATTTCCAGGGCCTGCCGTGCGATCTGAGCCACGATCACTTCGCTATCTGTGGGACACGGTGCCGGAACAGGACCTGATGCAGGCGGTACGTTCTGGCGTGTTGCGTCCTTCCGGCCCCGTGATGTTTCAGCGTTTCGCTACGGCATCAGATGACATCATCGACTGTCGAGTCCTCAAAACGAGGTTCGCATGGAACGGATCTTCGCCCGCCGTCCGGCCTCCAGGTGCGGAGCAACTGTTCGCTGATGGGGAAGACATGATCCTCCGGATGCGTGACCCATTCTGGAAGGACGACTTCTGGCACGGGATAGTCCTCAAGTCGCTGTTCCAGCGTTCTCATTCGTCGCCGGCCGCCGTAGGATCGTTTCGCCCACCGCCTCCAGAGAAACTCCCTGATGTCGCTCTCGAGTTTTTCAACATCCCTGGGGCGACAACATTGCTCGTAGGAATGCTCGGATGATTCGCCTTGCTTGCACGGACACACGTGGCTCGGGGCGACTTGGCCAAGGCGAAGGAAGTGGGGTCTGAAGTGCCTTGGCCTCGAAGCGCGCTTCCCAAGTCGGTTCAGTATCAGAGCCAGCGGAAACACGATGACCGCCAACAGCAATACACCGAAAACGACAGCGAATCCGCTCACGTAACTTACACCTTGACTTCACCCTGCCGGCCGGACCGTCTCGACCGCGGCATGTGAACGCCGCCGCTCCATCGGCGGGCCGCTTGGTTGTGTTGTCCTGTCCGCGGCGAAACTCATCCACAACCTGCCGGAAGTTTTCATCCGGAGGAAGGATACGTCACGACGCGTTCTTCAGCCAGCCTCGCATCCCTTCTCCGGGGCAGAACGAAAAGAAGGGGGTGTACGGGCTGGGTGGACTACGCCTCGGGCAAGATCACCACGATGATCTCGGACACAAGAGCGGGTTCCACTTCATTGCCTTCCTGGCTCTGCTTCTGCGGACCTACGCGGGCCGCCGGATTCGGCTCGTGTGCGACAACGCGCGTTATCACCATACCCGCGCCGTGCAAGACTGGTTGGACGGCCATCGTCGATGCATCGAAGTCTATTGGCTGCCCGCGTACTGTCCTGACCTGAACCTGATTGAACGACTCTGGGGCCATCTCAAACGAACGGCCCTGGCCAACGTCCTCTTCGTGAGCATCACTGATCTCGTGAGCGCGTTCCAACGCGGCGTCCGCGCCGTGAATGCCAGGCGAGACATTATGGAATTCATGTTCAAACACGACGACACCACCAAGAAGAGTGCAGCATGAGTAGCCATCGCGCTCCTCAATACACTGGCCGGCATCGCGCATGATGTCTTCGAAAACGCCTGCGCGCGTCCATGCCTGGAACCAGCGATGCACAGTGCTCTTCGAGCCGAACTTGCGCGGCAGGTCCTTCCACTTGGCGCCATTGTCAAGAATCCAGAACATTCCCTGTATGACCTTGCGTTTGTCCGCCGGAGGGCGACCACCTTTGGGACTGCATTCGTGATCAGGAATCCGCTCTGCCAGCCAATCGAGTTGTTCTTCCGTGAGTTTGAGCATGACAAAGTATACGGAATGAACAACTGTCTGGTTTTGGGATAGCTTCTAGATTCTCGGGCCGCCATCCGCACTTGCCCCTGTGTTCACTGGCTTGGCGATGGTGTCGGCGGTCAGCGGTTGCGTGCCGCAAGACAAGGATGCCGACTGGCGAGAATCTGCTGTAATTGCCTTGGAAACGCGGTTTCTGCGGCCGATTTCTTAGCGTTGTAGTACTAGACAGTATCAGCAGATCGTGAAGATTCCATTAAGTTGCACACGGCCTTCCCGAGCTGACCTCAGCCGTAACCAAGTAACTGTGGCACCGGCGTCTCGCCGGTGGTTCTCTCAATACGACCGGTGGGACGCCGATGCTCCCCTTCACATGGCGCCGCGCCGGGGGCAACCGGGGCCATGATATCCCGTTCCGTCGCGATAAGAAGCAGTGCCGGGCAGCGATGTTGCGAGTAGGATAGTCGTTCGCTGCATCCGTAGGCACACATTTGGTTTGGAGGACCACGATGCTTTCGCGCGAGCAGATCGGCAACACCATCGCGAAGATTCGCACGGCATTGGACGGGCTGGCCGCTGGGACCGATGATCTCGACAGGTGTCGCGAGGTTGACGACGACTTTGAAGCACTCCGGAGCCAGTACAGATCATCTCCGGAGACGCTTGCCGACGGCGTCGAGGAGCTTGCCAAGCTTCGGAATCGGTTCGACGAGCTCCTGAGGGCCCGCGCGCCGGCAGTCGTGGACCGCTTCCACGCGTTGAACCAGGAACTCGATCGCGCTGGGCGAGAGAAGGAGTTCTGGCGGGGCTTTCTGATTCGGCTTGCGGAGTCTGAGCGGCGTGAGCACATCGGCGGCGCTGCGGCGGATGTGCGCGTGCGATCCACTGTTGGCCGGAGGATGCCGCCGCCGCAGTCTGAGGGGCGGCAGAAGTTGGAACAGTTCGTTCGTGCGGCCGGGCGGTGGGAAGCGGTGAGTCAGCTTTCTCGCCCGAAGCTGGAAAGAGCCCTGGCGAATGGCCAGTTTGCTCCGCCGATCGCCGGAGAGATCGAGGCGCTCTGCCCGACGGAGGTGAGGCACATGGTTAGTTGCACGCCGCGCGTACCGGGCGGGCAGCGACATAGCTGACGCGCCTCACATTTCGGTCACAGGCGATATACTGCCGCCACGGGTGAGACCCCGCGGACAACAAGGAAGCCATGGATCATCTGATTGAACATTCCACCGGCATTTACATCGCACTCCTCTTGCTGGCGTGTCTGGTGGGCGCGTTGACCAAGTGGCTGGCGCACGTGCCGTACACCGTTGCGTTGACACTGGTGGGCCTGCTCGTAGCCGTAACCGGGATTGGACCGGACATCGAGGACACGGGTTTCAGTCGCGAGCTGATCTTCTTCGTGATGTTGCCGCCGCTCCTGTTTCACGGGGCGCTGCACATGGAGTTGAACCGGCTGTTGCAGCATATATGGCCGATCGTGACTTTTGCCGTCGTCGGACTGTTAGTGTCGATGTTCGTGATCGCGGGGATGTTCTACTGGGGCGCGGGGTTGGACAGCTTCGCGATCGCCCTGCTCTTCGGAGCAATGGTCACGCCGACGGACCCCGTCAGCGTGCTCGCCATCTTCAAAGAGTGCCACGCGCCGGTCGACCTGAAATACATCGTCGAGGGCGAGTCCCTGTTCAACGACGGCGTCGGCATTGTCGTGTTCATGATCGTGCTCGGCATGATAGAAGGGTCGGGAAGCGATTCCGAGTTCCATGCGCTGCCGGCGGTCGGGGAGTTCGTGAAAGTGGCCGCCGGCGGGCTGATCGTCGGGACGGTGCTGGGGATTGCCGCGTTCCAATTGATGCGCCACATAGACGACCACCTGGTCGAGAACGCGATGTGCCTCGTCCTGGCATACGGCGCGTTCTGGGTGGCCGAGCACTTCCACATGTCGGGCGTGATCGCCGCCGTGATGGCCGGGCTGATGATCGGCAACTACGGCAAACGCCTGTCCATGGAAAAGAAGACACGGGAAACCGTCGATACCTTCTTCGAGTCGGTGGACTTCCTGATCAACTCGCTGTTGTTCATTCTGATCGGGCTGGAATTGCAGGCGATTGCGTGGCCGACGCTTGTGGCCAATCTGCGGCCGCTCGGTGTCGCGATCCTGGCACTGCTCGTCAGCAGGGCCGTCGCGGTGTACCCGCTGTATAGGCTGTTGAACCTCGCCGGCCGACGGCGCCCGAAAAACTGGGAGCACGTCCTGTTCTGGGGCGGGCTTCGGGGGTCGATTCCGATTGCACTGCTGCTCGGATTGTCCGGGCACGAGGCGATCGAGCCCTATCGCCCGATGCTGCTGGTGGCGGGCTTTGGCGTCGTCCTGTTTTCAGTGGTGGTTCAGGGATTGACCATGAAGCCCTTGCTGAAACGGCTGGGCGTGGCGGAGGGCAGTAGGCAATTGACGAATGGGGGTTGACGATTGGGGATTGGGGATTGGGAATAGCGGTGTTTCGCGTGACAGAGCAGCGTTCGTCCCCTCGTGTCGGACGTCTTCCCATACCAGCCCGAAGCGCAAGCGAGGGGACATTTCGTAGCGTCTGCCCCCCGTGACCGACGTATGCGGGAAGGGGTTTTTCCACATTCTACGTCGGCCACGTGGGGCCGACGCTATGCGCAGCTTCATGCGTGGCAGCGCTCTACGTCCGCTCGACGAGCCGGTCGATCAAGAAGCTGGACTGTTCGAGCGCCTGGTCGGTGAAGCTGCCGAAAGTTTTTCCAACCTCCTCGAACATGCGGTGGAACGCCTCGTGGTCCTTGCCATCGGCGATCTCGCGCAGCTCCTCCGCTGCGGCGACGAAAGCCTTCGTGACTGCCGGCGTCTCCGGGTTTGACATTTGGATTGCCGCATAAAGGTCGGGCGACTGGGCGAAGTGCCGCGCCGACATCAACAACTCCATCAAGTAAATGGGCGAAGTGAAGGCGAGCGTCTTCTCGATGGACACGTCTAGCTTGGTGAGCGTCCTGCCCAAAACCTCCGTCGAGAAGTGTACGAGGACCTGCACGACGGCCATGGCGTGGTCGTGCTCCTCCGGCGTGGTCTCCATCATGACGAGACCCCGGGCGCGAAAGGCCTGGCGCAGCCAGTCGGCCCACGCGTCGCCGCGCGCCGGACAGAGCACCACGCGTTGGCCCTGAAGCGAGTGTACCGACGGCCCGAAGAGCGGGTGCGTGCCGACAACCTCGGCTGATGAAGCTTCGAGCATGGCCGCCACCGGCGCGGCTTTGATGGATGTTACGTCCATGAGCAGCGCGTCGGCGCGGACGAGCGGCCCGAGTTGCCGGATGACATCGACCGTCGCGTCGATGGGTACGCTGATCACAACGACGTCGGCGGTGGCTGCGGCTTCCTGCGGCGTGAGCTGCGTGTCGAGGTCGGCGACCATGACGGCGTGTCCCTGGTCGGCGAACATCTCCGCCATGCAATGCCCCATGCTGCCCTTGCCGCCGATGACCGCGACGGTCCGCGGCTCGATGTCGATCGGCACCTCCGCCTTGAGGGTGGCCTGCAAGTCGCGGCTTGCCCACATGATGAGGCGAAACGCGCTCTCCACGAGTTCCGGCGACAGGCCCAGCGGCGTCGCGCGGTGTCGACGGTCCTCCAGAATCTCGCGTTCGCGCTGGAAATCGCGGATGGGCACGCGGTTGTCGCGCTTGTACTCCGCCACCTCGCCGATCAGGCTGAATCTCCGCGCGAGTAACCTCAGCAACTCTCGGTCAACAGAGTCGATCATCGCGCGGAGAACGGTCAGCGACCGTGCGCAGCCGGCGTTGGTTTCCGAGGACGGTGGTTCCATGATCGCGTACGTTCCTGGATGACCCTGGTCGATGCCGTCGGCTACGCAGGGCCGATAAGCTCAGGCAACGACAGTATCTCACAGACCTGTTTCCGTCAACGTTTCGCGCGGCTCGTGGTCATACTGGGCCGGATTGACGGGGTCCACGCCGGCATCTTCATGCTCGATTATCATCACGGTCTGGCAGAAGCGTTCGCGCATGTCTATCCTGGGTGGTATCGCAGCCGGGTATTCGGGATCCCGGCGAGAAGGTGTGTGGACGCCAAGATGATTCGGATCAACGAGAACCTCCTCATCGACGAAGACGAGGTCCGATTCACGTATTCGTGCAGCCCCGGGCCGGGCGGGCAGAACGTCAACAAGGTGGCGACGAAGGCGACGCTGCTGTTCGATGTCGCGAGCAGCCCCAGCCTTACCGAAGACCAACGCCTCCGAATACACCAAAGCCTTGCGACCCGCATCACCAAGACGGGCGTCCTTCGCATTGTGCGGACCCGACACCGGACGCAGTCTGCGAATCGTCGCGATGCGCTGGAACAGCTTGTGGCGCTGCTGGCAGAGGCGTTGCGGCCTCGACGAGCACGGAAGGAAACCAGACCGTCGCGGGCTGCGGTCAAGCGGCGTCTGGAACAGAAAGCAAGGCGAAGCCGTTTGAAGCAACAACGTCGCGGGCGTTTTGCGGGAGACGCAGACGGCTAGGTAGCCTGCTATCGGGCTCGTGATGTGTGTATCTCGGGTAATCAGCAGGCGTTGCGCGACGCGGCCTAATTCGGAGCTAGTGAATCGCCAAGTCGATCCGCTGAGATCGGCTGAAGCAGGTTGACGGGTTGGTTTGGCGGCAGACTGATAGTACAATCCACCGGGAAGGACCGACTCGGTATCTGCACGCGGGGGGATGTCGGGCTGCTTGCCCGGGGCATGAGCATTGCGGGCCGTAAGATGGCTGGCGAGGCCGGGTTGGAGGCTGCGGCGCGGCCCCTGTGGTGCGTTGCCGCTGAATTCTGCGTGGAACTGCGGAACCTCACGCCGGATCTCGGGGTAAGCAATCAGAGAGTGAAAGCCGATAAATCACGGGTGTGGTGGGTATTGATGGGAGCCGGTCGGCCGGAAACGCGGATGGCCAACAGCCGAATCAGGATAGGCCTCTTCTCGGCAGCATGCCTGTTGTTTCTGACGGGGTGCCCGATCCCCCAGCCGAGAGGCAAGGGCTTATACCAGCACATCCAAGAACCGACGACGAAGGCATGGTATCACCTATACCTGCCGGTCGACTACGTGCGAAACAGCGGCGTTCATCCCGACCATCCGAAGGTCAGGAAGTGGCCGCTCGTCATGACCTTCCACGGCATGAAGCCCTATGACAATGCCCTGCCGCAGGAGCGTGAGTGGGAACAGGAGGCCGACACCTACGGCTACATCGTTTGTGCCCCCCAGCTCAGCACGTCGGATTCCTTTATGCAGTTTCCGCTTCGACAGGAGCACAGCTACGTCCTGCGCGACAAGCGAAACGTGCTGGCCATCATGAACCATGTGTTCACCACGACCCGCGCGGATCCCGATCGCGTGCTGTCAACAAGCTGGTCGTGCGGCGGGTATCTCGCCCACTACTTCCCCAACCGCTATCCGGACAAGTTCTGCTGCATCGCGACGCGCCTCTCGAACTTTAGCGCTGACCTGATGGTCGAGGTGACGGTGCCGCGCTACCGTGACAGAGTGCCCGTCGCGGTGTTCATTGGTGACGGCGACTTTCCCGCGTGCAAGTCCGAATCCGAGCAGGCGGTCGCGTGGTATAAGACGCGCGGCTTTGATGTAGAAGGGAAGACGATCGATCACATGGGGCATCGGCGCATTCCCCAGACAGCCGCCGCCTTCTTTGCCAGGAGTATCGGGATTGATCCGATACGGCCGATCGACGCCGCGAAAACGCTCCGCACGCTCCAGATGACCCGGTACGAACCGCCTGCGGAGCTGCTGAAAAAAATGGCGCCGCGCCCAGACAGGTTTGCACTGGGGCCCGACAAAACCGGCGGACAAACGACGAATCTCGCGGCAGGCGACAACAAGACGCCAGAGAGCATCCAATTCCCATCGAGGCCCCTGCCTTCACCTCACCAGAGCACCTTGGCGTACGCGCCTGTCGGGCCGGGCACCGGATATCCGTTCGATCGGGTCCCGGAATACAACCCTTATCCCGAACCGGTCGGGATCGCAAAGAGGGGGCCCAGACAAACGCAGGCCAGCGGCGAGGGTGCCACGCGCGTGGCCGAGCCGTCCCCCAATGAACGCAGGGGATCCGGGAACTGGCTTGCCCCCACGGATGACCCGGCGCGTGCCCAGGATCGCGCCGCGGAGGCAGGCGCAGCCTCCACGCGAACACCCGGCGGACAATCTGCGCGGCCAAAGGCTGACTCCAAGACCGCGGAAGCTCCTCGGACCGACCCAACGCAAGATCGCCCTGGCGTCGCCTCTGTAACAGGCGAACCGCGTTCACCGGTGCCGGACCGCCGCAGCCCACGGCAACCGAGAAAGGACGATGCGCCTTCGCGGCCCCCTCCACGCGACTTCGCACCAGTTGATGCCGGGCCGCGCAACTACAGTGTAGTAGCTTTCAGGGACAATCTGCGGCGAGAGTTCCCATCCAAGCGCGCCGGCGACACGCGAACGAGCGCCGCTGAGGCGACTCCCCCTTCTCCAGATCGGCAGAAAGACACACAGTTGGCGATGCTCGACAAGGAACGATCGACCCCGGCGCCATCGGGCCACCGATCTTCGCTCCCGGAGCAGGAGCAACCAGGCTCGATCGCGCACTGGCGGAACACCGCGGAGCAGGACCGACCGTCTCAGCAACCGGACGTCCAGCAGGCAAGGGAGGCCGCGCTGCCTCGGCGCACGGCGCGGGACACGAATCCAACGCGACCCCTTCCCACCGGCTCATCGGCCTCTCCGTACCATGCCCCGCCACCGAGGCAAGACGACAGGAGTATGGACAAGCTGGTGACGATCAATCTGAGCGGCGACGGAATTGGTCGCTCGCCGCACTGGATCAAGTACGGCGTTGATCTTCCCCGGTCAATCACGCAGGATGCCGACGTTCTCTGGATGGATAACGGTGTCTGGCTCGATGACATGCCGTCCGGCGTGAAGATCCTCCGCACGCCAGGCCAGCATGAGATCACCGTTCTCGTCGTGGACAAGGACGACCACGTATATCGTGGCGCTGCCAATATTCTCGTCCTTGCGCCGCACCCCAAGAGCCAGGCCTCTGCGATGCGATAGTCGCCCCGCTGTATCTCGTCCAGATCCCAGGGTCTCGTTTTCGGCTGCCGCAACCGAGGTTCTTGCGAATCGCCGAGAGGATGACAGATGACTGAATCGCCTGAGACCATTTCGTTTGACGACTTTGTCAAGATCGATCTGAGGGTGGCACGCGTGATCGAAGCCGATGTCCACCCGGATGCCGACAAACTGCTCGTCTTGAAGATCGACCTGGGCGGCGAAACACGGCAACTGATCGCTGGCCTCCGCGGACATTACGAACCGGCCGAGTTGGTCGGCAAGCTGATTGTCGTCGTAGCGAACCTCGCGCCTCGGAAAATGCGCGGGCTCGAAAGCCAGGGCATGTTGCTCGCGGCATCGAACGAGGATCATTCTCAGGTCGTCCTACTGTCGCCCATGTCG